>CAXTFJ010000157.1:0-9907 GCA_964243405.1 uncultured Lichenihabitans sp.
AATCATGGTGGCTCAGTGATCCAGACCCGTCCTCAGAACGCAACTGTAATGCTAGCGATGCACGCGGGCGATGCGCTGCTCGATCCTTTGCGGATTCCACGGCAAATCGTAGTTGATGACGGCTGAGCAGAACTGGAGGTTGAGCCCCTCGGCGCCGGCCTCCGTCGCGATCAGGATGGTTTGGTCCTCGCGCGCGAACGCCTCGACGATCGCCGTCTTCATGTCGACCGCCCTCGACCCGGACACCTTGCGCGACCCCTGGTGCCGCCGGAGCCAGTCGGCGTAGATGTCCGCGCTCACGGGATCGTCGTTCGATCCGTTCAGCAGGATGATCCCTCCCTCGTAGCCGGCCTGGGCTAGGATTTCGGCCAAGTAGACCTGGGTGGGTCGATATTCCGTGAAGATCAGCACTTTGCGCCGACCCCCTTTCGCCGCGATGCGGTCCAGGATATCGGGCAGCTGGGCGACGAGCATCTCTCCTTTGGCGTCCGCGATGATCGAGCGGGCCTGTTCGCAATAGCCGCTGAGCTCCTGGATCTCCTCCCTGCGCTCGTCGAGTGCTGCATCGCCCTGGACGATTTTGGCGGTCCGGCCGCCACGGCGGACGGTCCGTTTGCCGTCCAAGGCGTCCTGTTCAGGATCCGCCTAAGTTTGCACGACGTCAAACCCGGCGAGGGCTGCGAGTTCCATCGGCAGGCCCGCTTTAAGACGGGCGATCACCCGATCGAGGAACCTGATGATGGCCGCGGTGGAGGAGCCGACGATCTTTCGCGCGATCATCAGCAGCATGGCGTTGGGCGGCGATCCGAACGCCACCGTTTGCGAACGCGACAGGTAGGCCGAGATGGCATCGTAGAGGTCCACCTCGGCATCGGAGGGCGTGAAGTCCAGCGTCAAGACGTGCCGGGCTGTGAACCGGGTGTACCCCGCCGCCTGCACGTCCCTGCGCAGGTGCCGCAGGCAAAAGGGAGCGAGGCGCTCGCGCAGCCGCTCGACCGCCGCCTCGTCGAGCTGGCCGCCGAACAGGAGCTTGAGGTCGTTGCGGTCCTTGATCAAAGCGCCATCGATCGTGGAAACGACGCCGATCAGTTCCATCAGGGAATTCTGCAACGGCGTTGCCGTGAGCAGCAAGGTGAACCGGTCGGCGATAATTTCCTTGATGCGTCTCGAGCCGCTCGATGCGGGTGCCTTGTAGATGTTGCGCAACCGGTGCGCTTCGTCGATGACGATCAGATCCCACGCAACCTGCTTCAGATCGGCAGCATTATTTGCCGCATACTGGTACGAGACGATCGTGATCGTATTGGCGCGATCCTCACTGTGGGCAATATCGTCGGTGCCTCGGCTTTTCGGACGTTTGGTAAGGATCGTCGACGGCAGGTCGAACTCGTCGTCCAACTCACCGGCCCACTGCGTTCGAAGGGAGGCTGGAACGATGACCAGGATATTGCGCCTCCGCTCGGCCCACCGCTGGGCGATAACTAGGGCGCCTTCAATAGTCTTGCCCAGACCTGTTTCGTCCGCCAAAAGCACACCCTTGCTGAAGGGCGATTGCAACGCGAAGAGGGCCGCCTCGATTTGGTAGGGCTGCAGGTGGACGCTCGCGGCGGAGAGCCTCTTCGGAACGGAAGACTCTGCTCGCCCAGTCAGGCACAGGCAGGTCGCGGCGGAGTTGGCGTGAAAGCGTGTGAACATGGGTTTCGACCTTGATCAATGAAATCGGAGCGATGATTTGACTCCGCTGGATGTTCAGGATTCTTGAACGGTTTTGGGTCGTGTCGCGGAGGCGAGCGGACGATCATCCCGGGTCCGCGTGAGCATCCACGGCAGCGTCCTGGACGATGCGGCGGAGGAGTTCGAAGCTGCGAAGAACGGCCGGGGCCAATTCGGCAAAGACCAGTCCACTCGCGGTCAGGACCGTTGCTTTGCCTGACGATGGCGTCGCGTCTCCAGATGCGGCGAACAGCGACACGCCCAGCGCGAGCTCGAGACGCTGGATGGCGGCAGTGACGGTCGAACGGGCGACGTTGCGCTTGATTGCGGCGCGGTGACGGGCGCCGTAAGGCCGCCGCTGCGCTTCGAGGACGACGTCTAATGCCAGCTGCAGGTCGACCATCCGGACGTCACCCGCGGTGGCGGTCGGGTGGGCACGGTCAGCGAGGGACAGGATTGAGGCGTCGAGCAACCAGTTTGGTGGGCCAGCGACTGTGCCGGAGCTCGCAGCTTTGGCCGTCGCTGCTCGACGTCCGGAAGCTTTCTTCGAGCCGGTACGATCCTGTTTTTTCAGGTTTCGTCGCGATCCGGACTGCTCAAGACCGACTGAGCGGGTAGTTGCGGGTGTACAAACGCATTCGGCCTTCGGCGTCTCGCATCGTAGTTTTCCGAATATCTTTGAAACCTTGCACGACAAAAACGTGATGATTGGTGGCCTCCATCCCGGAGGCCGCCTTGCCACCGCGCAAGTCACTCTCATCCCGACGTGGACCGACGAGCGGCGGCCAAGCCAGGCCGTGCCCGACCTCCGAATCTGTCCCGTCGACCGCTAGCCTAGCAGATCGGCGGCTTCCGAAACTCTCGAAGGCTGAGCGCTCGCCGACGTTGTCCGCCGAGGTCGTCATGAGTGACCTGCCCGGTGTGATGGAAGCCGAACTCGACGCACTCCGTCACGTGCTCGGAGACCGCCTTACGGAGGTGTTGAAGGGGTTTTGATCGGAACAGATGGTTGGACAGTCGTGGAAGACCCCAGTGCAATGATGATGCTGGTGCAAGGGAGGGCGTTCGCGGTGGGTCAGAGGCAATCGCACAAGGGCTTCTCACATCAACCGCTCAAGGCCACGGGGGCGGCTCTCTACCTGCGCGTGTCGACCCAGCGACAGCTCAGGGGCGAGGTCTCCATCCCGTCGCAGCGACGGGCCTGCCAGGGCCATTGCGACTCCGTCGGCAAGGTCGTGGTCGCGGAGTTCGTCGACGGCATGACCGGCACGGACGACGCCCGGCCCAACTTCCAACGCATGATCGAGATGGTCCGCCAGCCCGACTGCCCGTTCGACACCATCGTCGTGCACGCGCTCAGCCGCTTCTACCGCGCCGGGCCAGAGATGGAGATGACCATCCGCAGCCTAAGGAAGAAGGGCGTCCGCGTGGTCTCGGTCACCCAGCCCATCGGCGACGACCCGTCCCAGGCCATGCTGCGGCAGATGATCGGCATCTTCGACGAGTACACCAGCCTGGAAAACGGCAAGAACGTGCGCCGCGCCATGCGCGAGAACGCGCGCCAGGGCTTCTGGAACGGTACGACGCCGCCGTTGGGATACAGGGCGGTGGCCGCCGAGCAGCGCGGCACCAAGACCAAGAAGAAGCTCGAAGTCGACCCCGCCAACGCCGAGATCGTGGTGGCGGCCTTCGACCTTTACCTCAACGGGCCGCCCGGCGAAGGGCCGCTCGGGGTCAAGAACACCGTCAAGGCCCTGAATAAGGCCGGCTACCGCACACGGCGGGGCTGCCTGTTCGGCGTCGGCCCCGTGCACAAGCTGCTGACCGCGGAGCACTACGCCACCGGGGTCTACCGCTGGGGCGTGACCAGCGCCAAGACGGGCGAAGCGAACCCGGCCGACGAGGTGGTGGAGATCGCCATCCCGAGGCTGATCGGCAGGGATGTGTTCGCGCGCGTCCAGCAGAAGCTCGCCGACCACAACCAGCGCGCAACGCCGCCGCGGGTCGTGAACGGGCCGTGCCTGCTGACCGGCTTGGCAGTGTGCGGTACCTGCGGGTCGGGGATGACGCGCACCGGCACGATCCGACGGCGCAAGCGCTACTCCTACTACACCTGCGCGGGTTGCCACCAGAAGGGCAGCACGGCCTGCCGTGGCCGCCACGTGCCCATGGAAAGGCTTGACACCCTGGTCGTGGGCGCCTTGAAGGAGCGGCTGTTCGCGCCCGACCGCCTCGCGCTGCTGCTGCAGGGCCTAGTCGACCGGCACGCGCGCGAGGCGGCCGACGCTTCAGGCCGGCTCGTCGCGCTGCAGGCCGCGGCCGACGACGCCAAGGCACGGCTGCTGCGGCTCTACCGGAGCATCGAGGACGGCGTCGTCGAGCAAGACGAGGTGCTGAAGGAGCGCATCGCGGTGGTGCGGGCCGAGGGCGAGAAGGCCAACGCGGCCCTGAACCGAGCGCGCCTGCAGGCAGCGCCCGCCCTCATCGTGGATGCGGAGCGCATTGCGCGCTTCGGCCGGCTCATGCACGAGCACCTGGACAATGCGGACGTGAACGCCCGGCGGGGCTACATCGCGTCCGTGGTGGGCGCCATTGAGGTGCACGATGAGCGCGTCCGCATCATCGGCCTGACCGACACGCTGAAGCAGGCCGTGGCAGGTCAGGTGGAAGGCGAAAAAGTTCGCAGTTTTGTACGCAAATGGCGCACCCGACAGGATTCGAACCTGTGACCTCTGCCTTCGGAGGGCAGCGCTCTATCCAGCTGAGCTACGGGTGCTAGACCGGTGTCGTGGGATGCAGGGCATACCGCAACGGCTTCGAACCCGCAATGGCTGGCTTCCGCGAGAGGGTTTGATGGCCGGTTCGGTCATACCGAGGAGTTTGCTGGACACTCGTTTCGGAGCAGCACGACCGATGCTTGCAGTCCGGCGCGTCAGCCGGTCGCCATGCGTATTAAACACGTCCGGGTCGCCCGACCCTTTCGCAACGCACGGACGACCGCCGTCGCGACGCGGTTCGGGCCTTTGCGCCGCGCGGTGCCGATATGCGGCCTGTCCGCATCCTTTGCCCGTTCGATCGTGCTGACGATTTCAGGCTGACGGAGCGGCCGGCCCCGACCCGATCGAGGAAGCGACCGACATCGGCCCGATCACCCGCGAGGACCTGCGCGACGGCCTGCACGGGCAGGTGCGGGCGACCCTGGACGGGGGCGCGGTTCTGCTGCTCGGCGGTCGCGCGAAGACGGGCCCCGGCTTCTTCTATGAGCTGACGGTGCTCGGCAACGTCGGGCCCGGCACGACGGCCTTCGACGAGGAGATTTTTGGGCCCGTGGCGGCGCTGACTGTGGCTGCGGCCGCCGATGACGCGGTCCGCCTCGCCAACACCAGCGACTTCGGCCTGGGCGGCAATTTGTAGACGCGCGATCGCGCGCCGCGTCGAAACCGGCGCCGTCTTCGTCGCCGGCTTCACGGCGTCGGATGCCCGCACGCCGTGGGCGGGGTGAAGAAGAGCGGCACCAGCCGCGACCTGTGCCACTTCGAGCTGCGCGAGTTCGTCAACGCGCAAACCGTTTGGGTGAGGCCGTAGCGGGAAGGCCGGTCCGCCGCGGCTCAGCCTCGCCGGAGGGCCCGCTTCAGCAGGGCATCGAAGGGCCGAAGCGACTTTCCCCGCAGGCCGGTCAGCGCTTCGAGGCGGGTCCGGACGACGGTCCCGACGGCGTCTTCGCCGTATATCTCCTCGATCGCGCGTTGGCCGGCTGCGGCCAGCGAGTGGTTGCGCTCGCGGTCCGTGTAGGCCGCCCGCAGGCAGGCTACCGCGGCCCCGGGGTCCGGCTCCGCCCAGGTCTGCCCCTCGTAGGCGTAATACTCGCCTTCGCGCAGCGGACGCTCGGTATAGGCGACCGGGTAGCCCGTCGCGGGCGTCAGGAAGTCGGTGCTGCCCGAGAAATCGGTGCCGACCACGATCCTGCCGAGCGCCATGGATTCCGCCATCCCCAGGCCGAAACCCTCGGACCTGTGCAGCGACACGTAGCTGTCGGCGCTGGCGAGCAGCGACAGCATGGACGCGCGGTCGAGGGACTGGTCGACGTTGACGATCCGCGGGTCGCGCGCGACCGCCTTGGCGATGGCGGAGCGCACCTTGCCGTTCATGTCGGGAGGGCCGACCGACTTGACGATCAGGCCGACGCCCGCGTCCCGCGTCGGGAACGCCTCCTCGAAGGCCTCGATCAGGCCGAGCGGGTTCTTGCGGGCCGCGGACGAGAAATAGTCGAACGAGAACAGGAAGTAGAAAACGCCGTCCTCCAGGCCGAACCGTTGCCGGTCGGGCCGGGCGGACCGGACGTCGACGAAGGGAGGAACCAGGGTGATCGGTCCGCGGAAGACCGGGCGGAACGCGTCCGCCACGAAGCGCGTGGGCGCCCACAGCTCGTCGATGCCGTCGAGGTGGGAGACCCAGGACGGCGGGACGTGGGGAAGCTCCCAGTAGGTTCTCAGGACGGTGTAGCTGTTCTTCGTCCGCCGCTTGCCCAGTTCGCGCAGGGCGTCCGGGACCTGGTCGGCCGCCATCTCCAGGACGTTGACCCGGTAGGCGTTTGCCTGGTCGTAGCGCTCCGGGCGGAACCGGCCGACGAAACGGTCGTCCACGCGGGCGTTGAAGGGATGGACGGCGTAGTCCACGCCCGCGTGGTCGGCCGCGGTGATCAGGCCGCGCAGGGACTCGCCCAATCCGAGCCCGGCCTCGACGTAGCCGACGAACAGCGTCCCGTTCCTGACCTCCGACCGCTGTCCGGGTCTGAGGTCCTGCAGGTTGTAGGGTGGTCGCGTCGGCCCGCCCCCCTCGTCCTTGCGGACCTCGGCCTTGTGGACCTTGGCCGAGGAGGCGATCAGCGCCTTGCGGACGGTCGCATTGGCGCTGAGGAGGTCCGAGGTCGTGACCGTGGCCGAGGGATGCCTGTCTTCGAGCCAGCCGTAGCGCGCGTAGTGCGTCAGCGGGTCGGCCCCTACCGCGGCGATGTCCGGGTTGTTGGCCACGTAATAGGCCTGGTCCAATTCCTTCGCGATGGCGGCGCGACCGGGAGGGAGCGGGAGCCGCCTCGGCCTCGGCCGCCGGGCTTCGTCCTTCTCGATCCGGATGGCGAGTTCGAGTGGCGAGGGAACGGGCGGTCCGGCGGGAACGGTGTCGATCCTCACGTCGGCCTGCGCCTGCCGCGCCACCAGCACCTCGCGGATCGCGAAGCAGGTGTTCCGCCACGTGAAACGGTTGCGCACCAGCGTGGACATGCGCCGGACGTGCCCGGACCGCTCCCGCGCGTCCATCGACAGCGCCCGCCGGAGGCAGGACACGAGGCGATCCTCGTCGGGCTCCCACCAGCAGCCGACATCCCCGAACCCCTTGTCGGAATAGTCCGCCTTGGCGCGCGTCCCCGGGAAGGTGAGCGCCCCCTCGTAGGCCATGTCGGCACTGGCGGCATAGTCGGGAAAGACCGGGACGGTGCCGCACGCCATGGCTTCCGCGACGGAGAAGCCGAAGCCTTCGCTGCGCGAGGTGCAGACCAGGACGTCGACGCTCCGGTAAAGGATCGCCAGGTCCGCGGCGGAGAGCGGCAGGACCGTCTCCTCGAGGACGAGCCCGTCCTCGGGACAGTCAACCGTGACGAACTGGCGCCGGTGCCGCGCGCGCGACCGGTCGAAGAGGGGCGAGTCCGACACGCCGTGGCCCATGACGACCAGGCGGGCGTCCGGGTGATCGCCGCGGACCCGGCCCCACGCCCGCAGCATGACGTCGAGCCCTTTCCGATGCTGGTTGCGCGCGAACCACAGGATCGTCGGGCCGGCGTGCAGCCGGTCCCGCGGTCCCCAGGGATTGAACACGTCTGTGTCGACCCCGAGGGGGACGTGGTGGACGGACGGGAATCCCGCGTCGCGCAGCACGTCCCGGCCCCAGGTGGAGGGCACCATCACGGCGCGGTAGGACGCGGCGTGGCGCTTCCAGGCTTCCGGCAGGGCGTCGGTCTCCCAGACGGTGTAGAGATAGTCGAGCGGCTCCGTGCCCGGGTGCGCGAAGATCAGGTGCGGCCGGTCGGGCATGAGCAGGCCGTGGCGTTCCAGGGCGGGATGCAGCGAGCGGTTGATGAGGCTCCAGGAATCCGTCGCCGCCGTCCGGTGGTCGGCGTGGTCGACGCCGTAGCCCAGGTGCTTCTGGGCGAAGAGGCGCCGGCTTCGCGTCTGTTCCCGGAGTTTTCGGGCGCTGAGGTCGGCCGTGCTGTCGAACGTGGAGCACTGGTAGTGCTCGATCTGCGACTGGGGCAGGTAGGCGCAGCTGTACCCCGCGACTCGCAGCCGGAAGCACAGGTCCGCGTCCTCGTGATAGAAGGCGTAGTCCTCGTCGAAGCCGCCGACCGCGAGCGCGGCCGAGACGCGGACCACCGCCAGGGTCAGTTCGCAGAAGTCGGCCTCCAACCGCTCGACCTCGCCCCCGAGAGGCTCGATGTCGTGGACGAACTCGACGTTCGCGAGGTCCCAGGTCACCCGGTTGGCGAGCACCGGACGATCCCGCTTCTCGTCGATGATGACCTGCGAGGGAGCCGCGACCGCGAGCCCCGGATCGTCGAGCATGGCGGCCAGCAGCTCGGACGCGACCCGCGTCACGAACCGGATGTCGTTGTTGGCGATGAACACGTAGTCGGCGTGGCGCTCGCGGGCCAATTGCAGCGCCATGTTGCACGATTCCGTGTAGGTGCGCGGCGCACCGAGCTGCAGGAGCTCCACGCCGAAGTCGCGGCAGACCTGCGCGGTCGCGTCCGTGCTGCCCTGGTCGAGGACCACGACCGTGTTCCGCGGGACGTCCAGGGACGGCAGCATCCGCCCGAGCAGGTGAGCGCCGTTGATCGAGGGAATGACCGTGAGCGTTCGCCCGAGGTCGACAGGCGTCGCGTGGGCGGGGGCGCCTCCGGACGTCATCGGCGGGACGCCCGTTTCACCGCGGCTGTTCCGCCTCGGATGACGTGCCTGTCCTGCCGGCGCTTGCGCAGCGTTCCCGTGCGTCGGCGATGAGGTCGGCGAGGGTCGCGGGCAGGGTGCGGGTCGGGCGCCACGCTGTCGTCGCGCGGAGCAGGAAGGGGGAGCCGGACGCGGAGGGGATGTCGGCGGCCCGCAGGCGGGCGGGATCGACTTCGATCTCGAAGGGAACGCTCGCGAGCCCGCGCAAGCCTTCGAGCAGGTCGCGCAGCAGGACGGCCTCGCCGGACGCGACATTGACCGTGAAGCGTCGCGGCAGCGTTTCGGCCCCTTCCAGCAGCCGGAGGTAGGCCTCGACCACGTCGCCCACGTGGAGGAAGTCGCGCCGCACCTGGAGATTGCCGACGCGCAGGACGGGTGGCTGCAGCCCCGCCTCGATGCGCGCCACCTGCCCCGCGAAGGACGGCAGCACGAAGTCCTCCCGCTGTCCCGCGCCGGTGTGGTTGAACGGGCGCGCCACGATCAGCCGGACGGTGGCGGGCAGCATGTCGGCGAATACCCGCTCGGCCAGCGCCTTCGACCGGGCGTAGGGGTTGAGCGGCAGCAGCGGTGCGTCCTCCGCGGCGGGGCCGGCCAGGAAGCTGGCGCCGTAGACTTCCGCGGAACTGGCGACGAGCACCGTCGCTCCCGGCGCGTGCCGCGCCACGGCCGCCGCGAGGTTGATCGCCCCCCCGAGGTTGACCGGCCACGTGTCGTCACTCCCTCCGATGCTGCGCGCCACCGAGGCCTGTGCGGCCAGGTGAACGACGGCGTCGGGTTTTGCGTCGGCGACCAGCCGGTCCACCGCCCCGGCGTCGCGGATGTCGAACGGCGCGCCGCTCTCCCCCCCGGCGCAGGTCACGTCCGCCTCCGGATCGCGCACCGCGAGGGCCGCCCGCAGGTGCGTACCCACGAACCCGCTCCCGCCCGTCACCAGGATGCGCCGGCTCACCTGAAGCCCCGCTTCCTCGTCGAGGCCCGTGCCCGCCGAAGCGCCGGCGCCCGCGCGCCCCGGATCCGCACCGTGTCCTGCCGCCCCCTCAGGTTGCTTCCCGCATGGTTTGCAGGCGCAGGCGGGACATGTCGGCCTCGACCATCTCGACGATCATCGTGTGCAGGTCGATCTCCGTCGACCAGCCGAGCCTGGCTTTGGCCTTGGCGGGGTTGCCCAGCAGCACGTCGACCTCGGCCGGGCGGTT
>CAXTFJ010000158.1:0-1419 GCA_964243405.1 uncultured Lichenihabitans sp.
CTCGGGCCCGGTCCATTGGGCGCACCGGCCGGCTGCTGCCGCGGTGTCGCCGAGCTTTCCCGTGGGGGCCTGTCCTGAAACGCTCATCCTCCCGTCCGCCACGCCTTGTCGCCACCCTGCCCCACGCTTCCCGCCGCTGCGCAGGGGCGTCATCCACAGGCCGGACTGCGTCGGGTTGACTCAGGCGGCTCGGATGAAACAAAGCAAGAACGAGCTCGCTCGCTCGTCCGTTCCGGAGCCCATGCGGCCGCCCCCAGACCCGTCCGTCGTCCAAGCCCTGCGCGACCGCATCCAGCGGCTGGAGGGCGGAGCCGTCAAGGGACGGACCGTGCTGCCGTTCGGCGTGGCGGCGGTCGATGCTCGGCTGCCGGGTGGCGGGCTGGCGCTGGGCGCCCTGCACGAGGTGGCGGGCGGCGGGGTCGGCGCGGTGGACGGCGCCGCGGCGGCCCTGTTCTCGGCCGGCGTCGCAGCGAGAACCCGCGGTCGTGTGCTGTGGTGCGTGACGCGGCCCGACCTGTTCGCCCCCGGCGCTGGACCAAGCCGGCCTGCGGCCCGGGCGCGTCATCCACGTCGAGACGGGTGACGAGCCGGGTCTGCTGGCCTGCGCCGAGGAGGGGCTGCGCCACGGCGGCCTGGGTGCGCGGCGCGGCTGGAAGGCTTGGCGCTGCCTGGTGGCATCTGCCTTTGACGGAGCGTCCACGAACAGGTCGGCGGCAAGCTTTCCGTGATCTTCAGGGACATCGGCCCGCAGAGCGTCAAAAACATCCCGATTCCCGTGCACGTGTTCAGAATTCCGGCAACCAAGTTACGTGAGGATCTGGATCAAGCCAGGCTTGAACCGCGCGGGCAGCCCTTGCTGGGTCGCCTTGCCGACATTTGCGTGCTGGTCGCGTTCTAAAGTGGCCTGTACGCTAAAGCCGCTTCACCCGAGGTATGAGAATTTTGGAGGTGTCCAGCTCAACCTCACGTCAAGGCATCTGGACCGCCCGCAGATTGCGCGCTACCTCATCGACATGCGGATAATTGCAACCCTCGGTCTCCTCGTCGCTACAACATCCGCTGTACAAGCGGGGTCTCCCGATATCTGGATCTATGACGTCCTACACCGATCGGACTACAAAACGTCTTGGGTAAAGTTGCTCCGCTCTGAATCGAACCTTCCCCAGTGGCTCGTCCGTTACGAGCGGAACCTCGACGTCCCATCCGAGGTGGGTGTTGTTGAGATGGTGGAAGGTGTCGAACGCGAGTTCTTCCACATGGCAGAACCCCATAATCGCAGCGATGAGCAATTTGAAGTGGTGTTTTGGGATAACGGGCGTCATGCTGCTGGCGTCCTGGTGGAGCAAGTCTTTGGCGGCCAGGTCAAGCGACGGTTTCTCGGTAATCCTACGTCCGACGTGTCCGACGCTCTCCTGAAAG
>CAXTFJ010000158.1:1429-9861 GCA_964243405.1 uncultured Lichenihabitans sp.
CCACGTCGAGGCTGATGCAGCTTAACCTCTCAGGAGGTGAGCGTTAAGAATCAGTTAACCACGACTGACCAACAAGGGGGCGTCTGAAGCTCAGGCGTCTTGCAGTGGTTCAGATCATCCTCTCAAACCTGCGGCCGCAAAGGCTCTGATCGCCAAGGTCTGCCGCGCAAATCCCGCCGAGGCTCGTGTCCTGTCGCTTGAGCTGTCCCCGTCCGCACGAGCGCAGCTGGCCATCTTTTGCAATGCCAGGGCTCACCTCGGTCACCAGGGTTGCGCGGTTGCGAGCGCCTGTACCTGTCAATTGGCGTCGAAACGGGACCCGCGATCGGCGCTGAAAAGGAATCTACCTTGGGCTTGCTGATGGGAGGAACGGGTGTGAGAGGGCGGCGTCGCAAAGCAGGTCAGGTCAGGTCAGCGCAGCAGCGGCGCCCTCGCCTTCAGGATCCGCAACCTTGGTCTCACGACGACCTTAAGGGCTGATCGTCTCTGGCAAGGGTCTTGAGCCGCCAGCTCGCGTTGCCGGTCTCCAGGATCTCGCAGTGATGGGTCAGCTGGTCGATCAGGTCGGGGGTCATCTTTGCAGACGAGTTGGCCAAGTTCCCTCGTTACGATGTCTGTTCGTTCCGGACACCGTCAACTACACATGTCGGTGGGCTGTGACGCCTTGCGCCTATTCATAGGATGAGGGACCACGGTTGGCTCAGGCTGTTCGTCGTGGTGTGGATGACCCGGCCGATCAAGCATCGCAACCGCGGCCCCACGAACGAGGGTCTCACCGACTACGGCAGCCTGTGGCTCGGGTCCGATGATGCCGGACAGCACAACGGGACCGGACACGACGGGAGCAGCGGCTCCTGAACTGGATAACGGGAGAGTACGAGAGCGTACGGCTCCCGCAGACCTCACGAACAAAGGATAGTCCGGAAGGCCGCCGTAAGGGCTGTGCCCGCCTCACCGGCGACCGATTGATGCCGTCTACGCTCTGTTTGTTTCTGAAGAAGCGGATCGTCGTCGATTTGGCCGCCGTCCCGCATGGTAGTCAGTGAGTCGACTTCGTTGTCCAGCGGCGGGACCCTCGCTGGCTGGTCGCGAATGTCACGGCCGGGGATGATGCGTGATGGTCCACACCGGCTACGATCCGGCCTTGGTCGCCCTGTCCATCGTGATCGCGATGTTCGCCTCGAACATCGCCCTCGACCTTGGAGGCCGAGTGCGCGGCGCCGCGCCCGTGCCCCGCTGGTCGTGGGTCGCCGGAGCGTCACTCGCGATGGGCGGGGGCATCTGGTCGATGCACTTCGTCGGCATGCTCGCCTTCAAGATGGCGATGCCGGTCACTTACGGTGTCGGGCTCACGGCGGTGTCTTTCCTGATCGCGGTCGGCGTTACCGGGGCGGCTTTCGCCTGGGTCAGCCGCCCGGGGGCCCGCCCGCGGGATGTTCTGGTCAGTGGACCGCTGATGGGCCTGGGTGTCGCGGCGATGCACTACGCCGGCATGGCCGCGATGCGCATGCCAGGCGGCTTGGCCTACCGCCCGTCGGTCGTCCTGCTCTCGGTGGTGATCGCCGTCACGGCCGCGACCGCCGCACTGTGGCTCACGTTTCGCAACAACAACGTGTGGCAGAAGCTGCTTGCCTCCGGCGTCATGGGATTGGCGGTGGCCGGGATGCATTACACCGGCATGGCTGCCGCGACGTTCAGCGACGACAAGCACGAGGCTACCCTGCAGATCGGTGCGGCTGCCATCCGACAGCAGAACCTCGCCTTCTACGTCGCGGGCGCGACCTTCCTGATCCTGATCCTGGCCATGCTCGCGTCCTCCATCGACCAGCAGCGGACCCAACGCGCGCTGAAGGCAAGTGAGCACCGCTTCCGCGCCGCCGCGGACGCGGTCGGCGACGTGATCTGGACCAATGACGCCAAGGGGGAGATGCGGGGGAAACAGCCGGACTGGGCCAGGTTCACGGGCCAGTCCCCGGCCGAATACCAGGGCTTCGGCTGGTCCAGCGCGATTCATCCCGACGACGTCGGACCCACCATCGCGACCTGGAGCGAGGCGGTCGCCGGCCGGCGCAACTTCCTGTTCGAGCATCGCGTGCGCAGGCACGATGGGGTCTACCGTCTGTTCTCGGTCCGCGCCGTGCCGCTGCTCACGCCGGAGGGGGCGATCCAGGAGTGGGTGGGGGTGCACGAGGACATCACCGAGCGTCGCGAGTTCGAGGAGACCCTCAGGTCCGCCCGCGACGAGGCGCTGGAAACCAACCGCGCCAAGTCCGAGTTCCTGGCCAACATGAGCCACGAACTGCGCACGCCGCTGTCGGCGATCATCGGCTACAGCGAGATGATGTCGGAGGAGATCGCCGACGGCTGCGAAGCGGGCGATCTCGCGGCCGACATGGCCAAGGTGGAGAGCAATGCCCGGCACTTGCTCGGGCTCATCAACGACGTGCTCGACCTCAGCAAGGTCGAGAGCGGCAAGATGGACGTCTACGTGGAGGCCTTCCGGGTCGAGCCGCTGGTTCGCGACCTTGCAGCGACCGTGCACAACCTGATTGCCAAAAAGGCCAATCGCCTCGACCTTCAGCTCGCGTCCGACCTGGGAACGATCGACTCCGACCTGACCAAGGTCAAGCAGGTGCTCCTGAACCTGCTCAGCAATGCGGCGAAGTTCACCGAGAGCGGCATCATCACCCTCGCCGTCTCGCGGGAGACCCATTCTCAAGGCGACCGTATCCTGTTCCGGGTCTCCGACACCGGGATCGGCATGACCGAGGAGCAACAGGCCAAGCTGTTCCAGCGGTTCCAGCAGGCGGATGCCTCGACGACCCGGAAGTTCGGTGGCACGGGCCTGGGGCTGTCCCTGGCCAAGGCGTTCGCCGACCTGCTCGGGGGCACGATGGCCGTCGAGAGCACGCCAAGCCGCGGGAGCAGCTTCAGCTTCGGACTGCCGGCGTTTTTTGTGACGCCTGTCAGCGAAGACGCAGGCGGTCTTGGGGATGGTCATGAACGGGGCGGCGACCTTGTCCTGGTCATCGACGACGACCCGGATCAGCGCGCCCTGATGACTCGCTTCCTGAACCGCGAAGGGTTCCAGGCCCGCACGGCAGCGGACGGGGAGGCCGGGCTGGCCATGGCCCGCGAACTGAAGCCGCGCGCCATCCTACTGGACGTGATGATGCCGGGGGTGGATGGCTGGTCCGTCCTGAGCGCGCTGAAGGACGATCCCGCCGTGGCCGATATTCCAGTCATCATGGTGACGTTCGTGGAACAACGGGCGCTGGCAGCCTCCCTCGGCGCGGCAGACTACGTGCTCAAGCCGGTGCGATGGGACCGCTTCAAGTCGGTGATGGACCGCTACCGGCCGATGGGGAACGACATCCTGATCGTCGAGGACGACCAGGACACGCGCACCCGCATCCGGACCGTCCTGGAGCGGGATGGCTGGTCGGTGACGGAAGCCGCGAACGGCCACGAAGGACTGGAGCGGCTCAAGGTCGCCCGGCCGGGCATCGTGCTGCTCGACCTCACGATGCCGGTGATGGACGGCTTCGGCTTCATGGAAGGCCTGCACGCCAGGCCCGAGTGGGCCGACATCCCCGTGATCGTGCTGACGGCGCTCGACCTCACGCGCGAGGATCGACGTCGCCTTCTGGGTGCGAGCCAGATCCTGGGCAAGGGTGAGGTCGACCTAAACTCACTGTCTCAGCGCCTCGCCAACCTGGCCGCGTCGAAAGCGGCATGATCGGACCAATCTTGGCCCGTCAAGAATGCATGTCGGACGCGCTTACCTTCGTCGTACAGCATCACCCGAACAGCCCGGCGAGAAGGTTGATCGTCAGCGCCAGGATGGCGGTGTTGAACACGAAGGAGATGACGCCGTGCACGGTGCCGATGCGGCGCAATCGCTTGGCCGTGAAGGCGATGTCGGCGGTTTGGCTCGCCACCCCGATTACCACCGCGAAGTGCACGAAATCCCAGTTGTCGGGGTCCTGCCCGCCCGGAAACTGTAGGCCGCCCACCACGTCGTCCTCTTCAGGCGTCGTCGTATCCGGGGCGTAGTACTCGTGCGCGTAGTGCATGGCGAAGATGACCTGCGTCGTGAACCAGGACAGGGCGACGGTGACCAGGGCAAGCCCGATCCGGAGACCCTGATCCACGCCATGCGCCTTCTTGGCGAGCAACAGCTCCACCCCCACGGCCCACAGGCTTGCCGCCGCGGCGATCGCGACCACCGTGACGATGATGCCTTGGCCTTCGTCCTGCGCCGCGACATGGGCTTTCAGATCGGCCAGGCTCTGCCGCCGCATGTGCGCCAGGGTCAAAACCAGGAACCAGAGGCAGGTCACGTCCCAGGACAGGATCACCCGCGTGCTCGTCTCGAGGCCGAGTGGAAGCACGCTGAGGATTACGAAGGTCACGAGGCCGACGCCGATGCCGCTCATCAGCCTCGGGCGCCCGGCGAACGGCCGCAGGGTTCTGGGGAAGTAGGGCCTCAAACGAGACGTGTGTGCGACGTGGCTCATGTGTCTCCTTTGCGCCGCAGGAACTGTCAGCGAGACCGTCCCGAGGGCGTCACGCTTGCCTCGCGATGCCGAAGCGGCTCTGTCTGAAGAGGTACACGCGCGACATGCAGGGGAAAAGGTCGGCCCGGATGATGCGTCGCGACCGCCTTTGCTTGTCGTTGGTCACAAGTGGCTTGGTCTGCTGGGCCCTTACCGGCGGTACCGCGGCCGCGGCGGACGGTGATGCCTCGCCGGACAAGAGCATTTACGGGATCCTCGACCCGACGCCGGACGACGCCCTGCGGGCATTCTCGCCCGACCGCCCCGCGAGGGCGTCGAGCTCGATCACCGTCGATGCGGGCCGGTTCCAGATCGAGAGTGACTTCCTCAACTATACGGTCGACAACCAGCAAGGCACGACGACGCGGACCTATCAGGCCGCTGACCCCGTGCTCAAGCTGGGCGTCACCGACTTCATGGACGTCGAAGTGGCCTTCGGCGGCTTCGTCGACACGCGGACCACCGACAGCGCGACCGGCGCGACGCAGTCAAGAGGTCAGGGGTTCGGCGACGTCACGATCACGTCCAAGTTCAACCTGATCGGCAACGAGGGTGGCAAGGTCGCGTTCGCGCTGGCACCCTACCTCATCATCCCGGGCGGGACCCGCAACGTCACGGCGGGACAGGTCGAGGGAGGCCTGATCGCTCCCCTGACCCTGTCGTTGCCCGACGATTTCAGCACGACCCTGCAGACGGAGATCGATGCTCTCGCGAACGTCAACGGCCCGGGCACGCACGTCGCCTTCACCAACATCGTCAACGTCAGCCACCCCATCCCAGGCATCAAGGATCTGACCGGGACCGCCGAGGTCTTCTCCTCCTTGACCACCGAGCCGCATGCTCTGGACCAGTACACGTTCGACCTCGCACTCGCCTACCTGGTCGATGCCACCACGCAACTGGACGTGGGAACAAACATCGGACTGAACCGCGGGGCGCCAGACTATCAGGTTTACAGCGGTATCGCGCACCGGTTCTGATCGGTCGTGAGGTCCTTGCCCATCCAGGCCGAGCCCGAAGGAATTCAATTGGCGTTCAGAGGCGGGGTACCTTCCGCCTGGTTGACTAAGAACTTACGTTTCCCTGCTGTTAGCTGATGCTGCCAGCGGTCCGCTCCATGGTGGTGGCGGTCGCGGTTTCGTCGAGGAACACGACGCGCTCTGGGTCGAGATCGAGTTGTGCCTCGAACCAGGCTTCGCGCGTTCCTCACGTCCGGCCTGTCCTGTTCGGCTGCTTGGAGATCCCCTTTTATGGATGGCCCGCCTCTTCCTGCGGAGCACCTGCAAACACAACTTTGGCAAGTTAGCGCGCGACCTGAACGGCGAGGATCGACCGCCCTTATGACGCATTCAGCTTGGCGGCGATCTACTGCGTACCGGTCATCCTCGCAGATCGGAGCGGTCCCGTGCACCTTGCTCGCCGTGTCGTCCTCGCCACCGTTCTCGCCGAATGCGGCGTAGGCCTGCCACCTTGCCGGTCTCGGCCCAGGTGGTCATCTCCGTGACGGTCAGGGAAGTCCCGCCTCTCCTCCCCATCTACGTCCAGCCCGTGATCCCCGCTGTCGGCTATCTTTGGGAGCCTGGCTACTGGGCCTGGAACCCCGACGATGACTACTACTGCGTTCCCGGCGTATGGGTCCTGCCGCCCAGGCCGCATCTTCTCTGGACGCCGGGGTATTGGGGTTGGACCGACGGCGTATACGCCTTCCACACCGGCTACTGGGGGGAGCGGGTCGGGTTCTACGGCGGCGTCGACTACGGCTACGGCTATGCGGGGGACGGGTACCAGGGCGGCTATTGGAACGGGAACAGCTTATTTTACAACCGCACCGTGAACAACATCACGAGCGTGAACGTGACCAACGTCTTCGAGAAGACGGTCGTGGTCACTTCCGTGAGCAAGGTCAGTTTCAACGGCGGACAGGGCGGCGTCGCGGCCCGGCCCACGCCGGAGCAGGCGGCGTTCGCCCGCGAGGCGCACGTCCCACCCACGCCCGCGCAGGTGCAGCACGTCACGGCGGCCGCGCGGGAGCCGACGCTCCGCTTCGCGACGAACCAGGGCCGGCCTCCCATCGCGGCCGTGCAGAAGCCGGCAATCTTCCGCGGACCGGGCGTCGTGGCGGTGCCCGCTGCCACGTCGGCGGTGACGCCGGCCCCCGGACAGCCACGGCCGGCCCCGAACGCGGCGGCGGCGAGACTCCCGCAATCTCCTCTTCCGGCCGCCAGCGCCGTGCCCGGCCACACCTTGACGCAGGGTGTCGCACCAGGGCGACCCTTGCCGACCCCCGCCGCCGCCGCCAAGCCGGCTCAGCCCGGAACCGTCACCACCGGTGCCGCCCTACAACGCCAACAGGAGCAGGCGAAGGCGCAACAGCTTCGAGCCCAGGAGGACGGGCAGGCCCAGAAGCAGAGCCAAGCCGCCCTGCTTCAGCAGAAGCAGGCCAAACTCCGCCAGCAGCAGGCCCAAGCGCAACACCTGCAGCAGCAACAGGCTCAGCAACAGGAGTTGCGCGCGCGTCAGCAGCGGATCCAGGCCGAGCACCAGCAGCAGCAGCTGCAGCTTCGTCAGCCACGGGCGCAGCAGCAGCAGCAAGAGCAGGCGCAGCGCGCGAAGCAGCAGGCCCAGCAACGCCAACCGCAGGTGCAAGCTCAGCAGCAGGCCCGCCGCCCGCAGCCGCAGCAGCACCGCCCGGAGCGCGGCCATGGCGAGGCCTGCCGCTGAGGACGCCGTCACAGCTCACAAGATGTCCTTACCGGCCATCGCGGCGAGAGGGCGGTAATCGGGACCGCGGAGCAGCTCGCAGCGCAAACGCATCCCGCGGGCACCGTCTTGTCCGGCGCTTGCGGGACACTGCTGCCGTTGGGGTTTCATAACCAGCGGTGCTGCCGCCCGGGATCACCTGGAAGAGCCGACGTAGGACCAGGAGTGTCCGGGAGCCATCATCAGGAAGGCAGAACCCGTCCCGACTGCGATGTCCGAAGGGAGCGCATACGCCATGCGCCCTGGCTGGTGTCAGACTTGCCGCGCCGAGCGCAGCGGAGGTGAGGCCTGCGAGAACGAACCTTCTCGGTATCGTCTCCATCAAGGTGTAGGGCGAGGTAGTCCGATCCGACCCGGACCGAGGGAAGGAAGGGGCTACTGCGTCGGGGCCGCGGTCACCGCGTCGGGAGCGGGGGCCGATGGCTTGGTCCGAACCCGAGCCACGATCTTCCGGTGATGCCGGTGGTCGCGGTGCCGGATCCGGTGGTGCCGTGCGGGGGCTGCGGTGGTGGGAGCAGCGGTGCTCGCTGCGGTGTCGGCGGCCGGGGCCGGGGTGTCCTGCGCGATGGCGGGCATGGAGTCCGCGAGCATGCCGAGTGCCGCACCTGCAAGCAGCGTTATCCTGATCGGTCTCATCGTCTCATCTCCCGCGCCCGTCCGCGTTGCTTTCAACGCTCGATGAAAATGCTCCCTCTCTTCTGAACCCGCGTAGAAGCGATGCTTTATGCTGAGTTCATGAAGTGAGCAGCCCAGACCTGGTGTGCGCTGGCGCCGCGTGTCGACGTGGGCGCAACTGCAGCGTGGCCGGACTGCCGCCGTCCCAGGGCGCGACCTTTGGATTTGGAGGCACGCCCCGAGTCGGTTGTGACAGGTCAGGCCGCACCGGCGTTCGTTTGAAGGCGCAGCGCCGCCTGCTCAAACAGCGACCTGACGACCGAGTGATCGGCCCCCATCGGGTGGTCCGGGTTGCATGTTAGTTCATGGTGGGTCGGGGCGCTACCGTAAGCATGGCCGGCGGAGCTGGTCGGGGTTGCGCAGCCGGCCATGCGGCGAAGGCTGGCACGAACACTTCCGGGGCTGGTGGCTTGTAGCCGATCGAGCCGTGCGGGCGCA
>CAXTFJ010000159.1:0-3017 GCA_964243405.1 uncultured Lichenihabitans sp.
ATGTTGGACTGCGTGCCCGAACCCGTCTGCCACACGAACAAGGGGTAGTGGTCGTCGAGCTCGCCAGCGATGGTCTCATCGGCGGCCCTGACGATCGCCTCGGCCTTCCAGTCGGGCAGGCGGCCTTCGGCCTGGTTGACCAGCGCGCAGGCCTTCTTGACCAAGCCGTAGGCGTGGTAGACGCGCTTCGGCATGCGATCGCTGCCGATGGAGAAATGGACGAGGGAGCGTGCGGTGTGGGCGCCGTAGTACTTGCCCGCCGGCACCTCGACGAAACCCATCGAGTCGAACTCGCGGCGCGTTCCCGCGACGTCCAACCCGATCGCCACGTCTCTCATCCTCGGGTGGTCGTTGGAGCCCGGGCCGTTCATCGCGATGCTCCTGCAGGACGGTCGAGAAGGCGTGTTTCATTGATGCGACCGACCGGTGTGCCGGCCGTCATCGATACTCGGGCTTGTACGTCATGCCCTCGATCCAGGCGCGGATGTCGCCAGGCCGTTCGACGGTCGCCTGGCCCTGGTCGAAGATGAACTCGGCCACCCGGGTCGCCGTCGTGATCTCGACCTCAAGGATGTTCGACTGCTTGGGAAAGAGCATTCCCATCGCGCGGTCATCCCGGCTCACTTGGTCGGCGCTGGCCCTGGCGGCCTCGATGAACATCCTGTCCGTGATGCGGCTCGGTCGCGTCGCGTAAACCGCCAATCCGATGGCCGGGAATATGTAGAAGTTGTTGGCCTGGCCCGGATGGAACGCCTTGCCGGCGACCGTCACGTCCGGAAACTGCACGCCGCAGGCCACCAACGCCTTGCCGTCCGTCCAGGAGTAGGCCTGCTCGGGCGTGCACTCGGCCCTGTCGGTCGGGTTGGACAGCGGGAAGATGATCGGCCGATCGACGTGCTTGGCCATCGCCCTCACTACCTCCTCGGTGAACGCCCCGCCCTTGGTGCTCACGCCGATCAGCACGGTGGGCCTGAACGCATCCACGGCACCCGCCAAGTCCTTGGTCGCCTCGCTCTGTTGGGCGTACGCCTGCTGGGATGGTGAGAGGTCCCCGCGGGACGGCTCGAGCAATCCGTGCTCGTCGAACATCGCGATGCGCTTCCGCGCCTCCTCCCTCTCCAATCCCTCCTCGACCATCGCCTCGACGATCATGTTGCCGATGCCGATGCCGGCCGAGCCGGCACCCAGGAAGAAGATCCGCTGGTCCGAAAGCCCTTGGCCGACGATCTGCAGCGCCGTCGTCAGCCCGGCGATGGTCACGGACGCCGTGCCCTGGATGTCGTCGTTGTAGCAAAGCGTCTTGTCTGCGTAGCGGGCCAGGAGCCGGATGGCGTCGGTCCCCTTCCAATCCTCAAAATGCACGCAGACACCAGGGAACACCTCGTTCGCCGCGGCCATGAACTCGTCCACCAAGCCGTCCAGTTCATCGTCGGACGGCGGCGGCGCCTCACGCAGCCCGAGGTAGAGCGGGTCGGCCCGCATGGCCGCGTTGGTCGTGCCGATGTCAAACAGCACCGGCAAGCAGCAATCGGGCGGCACGGCGGCGCAGGCGGTGTAGAGCTGCAGCTTGCCGATCGGGATGCCCATCCCGTTCGTGCCGATGTCGCCGAGACCGAGGATGCGCCCGCCGGAGGACACGCAGATGAAGCGGACGTCGGGCTGCGGCCAATTCCGCAACACCTCAGCCATCCGGCCCTTCATGGCGCGCGTGACATACATGCCCCGCGATCGGCGATAGAGATGGCCGAACCGCAGGCACGCATCGGCAATGGTCGGGTCGTACACGATCGGAACGAATCGCGCCGGATCGGACATCAGCGTCTTGTAGAACAACGTTTCGTTACGATCACAAAGGCCGATCAGGTAGACGTATCGCTCGAGGTCATTGGCCTTTTGTTCGAGATGGCCCATGACGCGCTCGACCTGTCGCTCGAGCGTCTCGACGGAGGGCGGCAGCAGCCCTTCGAGGCCGTGTCGCCGACGCTCCGCTCCGGTGAAGGCCGTTCCCTTGTTCAATACGGGATCCTCGAGTAGCTCGAGGCCTTTCATGTCCGCCATGCGATGCTCCCGTCCGTCTCACTCACGCGTCGTCCACGGCTTGTCGTCGGCTGCCCGAGGAAACGACGGACCATCGACGATTGCCGAAGCATCCTCGAGCGAAGCTATAAGATTGAACGGTCCGGCGAACGTCCATGAAATCATCCGAAAGAGGGGTTTTCGGCCATCGTGCATCGCCCGATGGTCCGGCACGTTCCGAGCCCACGCGTCCGGCTCCGCATCCCCGATCGGGCGTCGCGAGGACGCTCGTCGGCTCGCTCGGTAGCATGTGCGACGAGGGCGATCTCACGACGCGCCTGGGCGCGATGCCGTCCGACCCGGACGATCGACGTGGATGCGACTTGGCTAGCTCACGGACCTCGTGCGGGCCCGCCGGCGTTATGCCTTCGCCGCGAGCCTACGCGATCGAGGGCCACGCACTCGAACGATGTCGTTTCCGCGTGAGGGCCCGCGACGCGATGTCCGACTGAAGCTCGCCCCTCGAAAGCCGTGCCGACGACGCGATCGCATCGCCACCGCGAGCCGCGTCCGATTACCAAGCGCCGCGGCTTTGGGCCATGGCGGGTGCCCGGGTTCCGCTCCACGCGAGTGGCGCGAACGCTTGCGGGTCGTCGTCGGACGGTTGGATGGGAGTAGGTGACGGACGCGCCGGCGATGCGGCGTCGCCGGCCGCTCGTGCGAGCCGGTGCGGGACGATATGGTCTTGGCGCAACATCGTGGCGGCGTGGTGCGCCGCTCCCGCCCGGACGTTGGCGGACCGCGAACGGGCCCGTCACTCCCGTTGCACATCGGCCGGCAGATCCCCGGTCCTGATGTCCTGGCGCTCCACCGAACCATCCTTGCGCAGGATCGCGATGCCGGCCGTGATCCTGACGGCATCGCCCTTGTAGTTCTTGAACACGTCGCCGTCCGGATCCGCAACGCAGCTCTTCCCCCACCAATCCTGCTGGCGGATAGTG
>CAXTFJ010000159.1:3027-9727 GCA_964243405.1 uncultured Lichenihabitans sp.
AGTGACGCCCGTGGTTTGGCCCGGCCTCAGGAACGTCAGCTCCTCCTTCATCCGACCGAGCCTGGAATCCCAAACCTCCGCCGGTCCCGTCACGACGGCCAATCCCGCGACGAACGCGCCTCCCGTCCTCACGTCGGGCGAGTTGTGCGGGATCAGGATCGGCGCGTTGGCATTGTCCTGCATGTCGAGCGAGGCGCTCAGCAAGCCCACGTAGAGCCCGGCGAAGGAGGCGTTCCGCAGGTCGAAGCTTGCCTGGGTGTAGAAGCAAGTGCCTTGTCCGCTCCGGCGCAAGGTGATCGTCGCCGGTTAGGCGACGTTGGCGGCGCGGGCCACGTCCAGGTCGCTGATGCTTCCATAGATGGCGAGCGTCAGGATGTTGCCAACGTTGGCCTGGAGCCAAGCGCCGGAGACGACGAGGAGGAAGATGATCGCCGAGAGGTAGAACGGGCGCGTCAGGACGGCGGCGACGGGAGCGGCCAGTCCCGTTATGGACGGAATATACGGTCTCTGACTTCCCGCCCCTCGATTATGGGCCAGGACCATCGCGGCGACTATGATGAAGCCCAGCGCGACGGCCAGCCCGGACCAGATTTTCGCGAGAGGCGGGTAGCCGAGGGCACTGGTCAGTGGAGCGAGCAGGGAGATGACCAAGCCGCCGACCGCGAGCAGCTCCTTGCGGAACTCCCGTCGATTGCCTCTCTCGTCATCAGCCATCATCCCTCCTGGCCCATGTCGGGCGACGTTGCGTGGCGCGGGCGAGACCTGAAGGGCAGCCTAGCCGTTTCTCGCGTCCGTGCCGCCGTCGCGCAACCGCCGGCTCTCCGGACCCCGATGGCAAAGCCATCGCCGCTCGCGCTACGGTCTATTCGCTGTTCCGACCCGCTTGGGCGGCTTGGCTCTTCGATCCTACCCCCGTGCCACCTGGATGACCGAAATGGAAAAGACTGGCTTGGTGCGGGCGTTGGCGGCCCAAGAGGTCAAACCTCGTCACCACGATCGCGAGACCGACGCCGATGGCCGGACCGACCCAATGGACCCACCAGCCGGTCCAACTCCACCCCCACGAGTTCCGGGCCGAACGATCGCGCGGGGTTCGCGCTCGCGCCCGAAACCGCACCGTACAGGGAGGGGTGGAGCCGGTCATCTGGATGGCGATCCCCGCCTGCACGGCGGCCGTGCCTTCCAAGGTCACGCGCTCGTCACCGGACCGGCTGCCACGTCTGGCCCGAGGTGCTCACGTTGATCACCAGCGTCGCGCATGGACGGCAGTAGCAAACCGCCAAGAACCTGTTGACCCAGCGTCGGACGACCAGGCGCCGATCGGTCCGGTATGGACGTGGTGGACGACCCTTGATCCGCGCGCTCCTCGCCGCTTCCCCACGGACGGGCGCCGCGTAATCGGTGCCGTCCGCTCCGCGCCCACGACGACGAAGGCCAACCCACCCGAGGCTTCGGCCTTATCGCGCGCCGCTTCCACGCACTCGACCGCCCGGACGAGCCGGTCCACAAGCCTCGCGGCACTCCTCACGTCCTCGAAGCCGAAGCGGCTTCCCCCGCCTTCCTGCGCCTCGGACCACATCGGGAGACCGGCGACGATGACCAAACGGTCGTAGTCGAGCGTGGGACCGCCGCGGAGGGCTATCGTTCGCGACCTGGGATCAACCTCTTCTATTTCGCCCAGCACCACCTCGACATCGGCCCGGCCGGCGTGGATCGATCTCATGGGCTGCCGGAAATCGCACGGGTTCGGAGCGGCCCGGATAGTCCAGCGGGCGGGCGCAAGGGGCGTGGTTCGGATGGACGTATCGATGAGCACCGCCTCGATGGGGACGTTCGCGCACGAACGCGCTGCCACGAGGCCATCGGGGCCGCCGCCGACCACAACCACCTTCTGGCGCCGCTTGGGCTTCATCGCCCGCCGACGTCCCCAAGACGCGGGCAACCGATCATATCAGCAACGCCTGCGGTCCCCCCGGCTCCTGGCCGGCCTCTCCACAACGTCACAGAGCCTCCGTCCGCTCCGCTCGCGGACGAGATCGGTTGGTTCGCGAAGGCCTCTCCGCCGTAGGCGAATGGTGTCATCGCAACGGCATCGAAATGGCCCTTCTCGGAAGGGTAGGGGCGGCGGATGACGACCGGCTCCGAAATCCGCTTCATGCGATATCCTCCGGGAGAAACAGTGATCACGACTTCGAAGTCTGGATCTACAGTCGAAGTTCGACATAGCCGCAGGCTGGGGCATGAGCCAGGAGCGGATATCCGTGAAAGGAGCAGGACCTCCGGTTTCCCGCCGCGGCAAGTGGAGATCGACGAGCGAGCCGCTAACGGGTCGCACCCGACCGGCGAGGATCGGAAGTCGTAGGTAGAGGCCGATTTCCGAAAGAGCGAGGTGGCGCGAGGGAGCACAGTCGATGACAATGTACCGTCAGGCGCGCGCATCGATCCGGGATCTCGCCGGATCGAGGCGGGGGACCGGACGCCGCGGGGAGATCGGCATGAGGGAACTCGACCATTCCGGATTACAGGACGACTGGAGGAGCGCACCGGTCCTCTATGCTCGGACGGCCTCGAAGCCACCCATCATGTCGACGACGGGAAATGACTGGCAGAAGGTCAGACTGCAGCGCTTCAAGCTCCCGTTCCATGAACTGAACCTCGATGCGGCGCACACGCACCGCCTGACGCTGCACCTAGCCGGTCCGATCCTGATCGAACGGACACGGGACGGTCGCCGCGACCGCAAATGGTCGGACGCCGGCTGCTCCAACCTCATTCCGGCAGGCGTGCCCGCCACGCGATCGTTCAGGGGGCAGGCAGACTTCCTGGTGTTCCATCTTCCACGCGATCTGATCGACGAGGTCGCGGCTGAGTCGTTCGACATCGACGCGCGGCGCGTGGATCTGGTGGAAAGCATGGCGAACCAGGATCCCACCATCGATCACTTCGGCCGCTTGCTCTTGGCCGAGAGCGAGGCCGGTGCCGGCTCTGCGGGGACCAGCCTGTACACCGATGCGCTGGCGTGCGGACTGGCGACGCATCTCATCCGTGACTACTCCCACGGATCACCGCACACCGTCGCGTCCCCGGAGTGCATGGTGGGCTGGCGGCTGCGCCAGGCCATCGACTACATGCACGCCCACATTGACGAAGAACTGACCCTCGTGCGGCTCTCGGCGGAGAGCGGTCTCGGGCCTGGACACTTTGCACGTGCGTTCCGACAAGCGACCGGCGAGCCACCCTACAAGTACCTGATACGCTTGCGCATCGACCTCGCGCGCCGGCTACTGGAACACACGAGAACGCCGATCATCGAGGTCGCCCTGGGCTGCGGCTTCGAGCAACCGAACCATTTCGCGACGATGTTCCGCAAGGTTACCGGGGTGAGTCCTCGTGACTACCGTAAGCGAATTGGGAAGTTCGCGGGCTGACGATCGATCATCGAGCGTCTCGCGGTTCGTTCCCGAGCGATTGGTCGTCGGTTCACGTTCATCGCAACTCGGTGGTGCGACCTTCATGCGCATACAGGATCGAACCAGGCGACGGGCGGCGATCCGGATTGCGGATCGGCAGGCCAGGGCGCCACCGGCGAATGTCGGCGTCGATGCTACCCAGGGCGTGCGAGGGCCGGGGTCGGCCTCGACGCTTGGGAGGACCCGGGTGGTCGGATCACGGAGATCGGGTCGGTTTACCGAGAGCGCGCCTTCCCCGATGACGACTAATCTCCCGCTCATGCATGATGAGCCCGCCGCAGGCGCCACCGGAGGTCGATCGGATGCTCAGCCGTTGCGGTCCGGCGGGATCGGATCGACTCGGGGCGAAGCTCTTGGGCCGTTGTGAGTCAGGCAGAGCTGTAGGCTTCCACGCGTGGCCCCTAGCCGTTGTCCCAGTCGGGGGCGGACGCCTCGGGGGCAAGCGCCCGCATGCCCATGAGGCAGCCGCCATGTCCGCAGACGGTCGCCTCCGTCCAGCGGGGCGCCGGAACGATGACGTCGCGGGAGCTTCACCTGCGGGAAGCGGGCTCCCGATCCAGGACGGAGTTGAATGGCTCCCGCCGCACTAGTCGGACCGGGAGATCCCACGCGGCACCCTCGACGCGGGGGCGCGTCTTCGTCGACCGGACTTTCCGATCGACGGTTTGCGCGGATCGCGCATCGAGGAAGGATGCCCCACCGATGAGACCCGCGCCGTTGCGCCGTCGTATGCTCGCGGTCAGGCGGGAAACCGCGCTGCAGGGCGGCCTCACGATCGACGAGGTCGACATGCCCGTAATCGCACCCAACGAGACGTTGGTCCGCGTGGCCGCCCTCTCCATCGGCTACGACGATGTGGAACATAACCTGGCGGTGAGGACCGGCGTCCCACGGCCCGGCTGGGACCTGGCCGGCACGGTAGAGGTCGCGGCGAAGGATCGATCGGGACCGAAGGTCGGCGCCCGCGTGGCGGGCCTCGTCCGGTCCGGGGCATGGGGACAGTTCGCCGCCGTCCCGTCCAACTCGATCGCGGAGATCCCTGCCTCGGTCACCTTCGCGCAGGCGGCCGCGACACCCAGCGCGGGGCTCACGGCATTGTACGGGCTTGAGCAGGGCGGCCTCCTCACCGCGAAGCGGGTGCTGGTGGCCTGCGCAGCCGGAGGCGTCGGCTTGTTCGCGGTCCAGCTCGCACGCCTAGCCGGCGCGCAAGTGGTCGCCGCCATCGGGACGACGGGGCACGACGCCCTCTTGGAGGAGTACGGAGCCGATCGGGTCGTGCTCGGACCCGTGACGGGTGCGGCGCAGTTCGGGCCTTACCACATGGCCCTCATCAACGCGGCCGCCGACCTGGACCTCACTTCCGCCTTGAGGCTGATGAGGAGCTACGGCCTGTGCGTCGTGTACGGCACGGCCCAAGCGCCTTCTGCCCACGTGGCGGAGCAGGGATTCGTCGACAACAGCATCCGGCTGCATGGGCTGGCCCTGTTCGATGAACCCCGGGCCGATCCCGCGAGCGAGAGCTTGCGCCGGCTGCTCGCGCTCGTGGATGAGCGCGCGCTTCACCCCCACGTAGAGATCGAGGATCGCTGGACCGCGATCAACGCCGTGACCGAGAGGATACTGGGCAAGGGCTTCGTGGGCAGGGCCGTGCTCCACCTCTGACCCGCTCCTCGGGTGCCATGCTCGATGGTTCTTGACGCGGAACCATCCATTGCAGCCATCGCCGTGAGCCGCTCGACGTTCTACGTCGTCGCTCCTTCTTGGTGGCGCGTCGTCCATCGGCGACGCACGCATCGCGACGAGCAGCCCGGATGCCGGTTTGCGGCGCGGCCCTCGGAAATTCCCTCAGCCTGCATCGAAGCATCGGACCGGGCTCGAGCGCACACCTCACGACGCAGTCAGAAAGCTTACGTTCTGATCATTACCCGGAGGATCGGAGAACCATCGCCGTCCTAGGCTGTCGCCATCGTTGATCGAGGTTGAAAGTCGGGTCATGTCGCTGACGCTTATCGACGCAGGAGGTCCGACGGCAGCTGGCTCAGGCGGCATCACGCGGTGCGCCCCCTCGCTCGCCGCCTCGGACGATCCGGAGGCCACCGTCATGTCGGGAAAAGCCCTGGCGTTCGCGCCCGACGAGCTCGAGCGGCTCTGCGTCCTTTCCGATGCCGCCGGCGTCGCGCTCTGGTGCTGGCGTCCCACCGACGACGGGCTGACGATGAACGGCCGTGCGCGCAAGCTCTTGGGAGTCGCTGCGGGCGCTTGGATCACCTTCGCCGATCTTGCCGCGAGGATCGTCGCCGAGGATTTCTGCGACCTGGCGCCGGCCTTCGATCCCACCCATCCGTCATCGGTCGAGTTCGTGATCGACTTCCGGATTTCTAGGGAGGAGGACACACGTTGGGTGTCGGCGCACGGTGGTCATGCGCGCGACGCGGCCGGCATGCGGATCACCTTCATGATTCTTTCCGACGTGACCGAGAGCAAGCGCTTGGAGGAACGGCGCCGCTTGTTCGTGATCGAGATGCGGCACAGGGTCAAGAACTCCTTCGCCATCGCATCGGCCCTCACGTCGATGGTCGCACGCTCCGCGCGCACGACGGCGACGATGGCGCTGGACTTGCAATCCCGCTTCGAGGCCCTGTGCCAGGCAAACGATCTCGCTTGTCCGGCGGAGCCCGGGGCGGGGAACCCCCAGCTCCGCGACCTCATCTCCGTCCTCCTGCTGGCCTACGAGCGCGGCCCCGGTCGCGGCGAGCGGATTTGCGTGGACGTGCCGGACGTACTGGTTGGCGAGGTCGCCGTCACGACGCTGGCGTTGGTGTTCCACGAACTCGGGACGAACTCGGTGAAGTACGGATCCCTCTCGCGTATGGACGGCCTGGTCGACGTCGTCGGGGGCTTCGACGAAAACTTCCTGTCGATCACCTGGACGGAGCGAGGCGGTCCGCCGGCCTCGCGGCCCGACGTCCAATCCGGCTTCGGAACGGCGTTGATCGAGAGGAGCCTAGCCTGGCAACTCGGCGGATCCGCGTCCTTCGCCTGGGAACGCGAGGGACTGATCGCCAGCCTGCGCTTGCGCAGGTCGAGGATGGCCGATTAGGCCCCGAAAGCGCCCAGGATTGTCGACCGAGCCCATACCAGAGTCGGCCGATCGCGCGGGCGAAAGCCTCCGTCCGAGCCGCCCGGGGGGGGACGCTTCCGAAATCCCGTCATCGGGCCGCATCGCTGGG
>CAXTFJ010000160.1:0-9538 GCA_964243405.1 uncultured Lichenihabitans sp.
CTGTAGGTGGTGGCGAAGACGTCCAGCATGTGGCGCAGCACGGCCGCGTTGCCGACGCGGTAGTCCGCGGGCGGGGCGGCCCATCGCCACGAGGCGTCGAGGCTCGTGCCGCACAGCCGGTCGCGCGTCTCGGGCAAGATCGTGAGCTCGTCACGGTGGAAGTTCGACCAACCCGAGCCGGTGGATTTCAGCAACGTGAAGCCCTCGACGCCGGACGTGGTCTCGTGACCGTCGCAGGTGGCGGTCACGGTGGCTGTGGGCGTCCCGTTGCCGTCGAGTGCGAAGCCGTGCGGGTGCGGTTGGCCGTCCACGACGAGCCGCGTCCAGCGCGTTTCCTCGGCTTTCGCGGTGACGGACCCGACCTGCGGGTAGCGGTCGAGGAAGCGGCGGCAGAGCGCCTGGAGGAAGGGCTCCGTCTCGGTCGCGACCTCCTCGCGGGCCACGACATTGACGATGTTCTTGATCGTGTCGGTCGCGACCGTCGTCGAATTGTCGGCGTCGGTGAAGGCGCGGCCGAAGTCTCCGGTCAGCATCGTGCGGACGGAGAGTTCGCGCACTTCGTGCCGCTCGCCGTCCCGATACACGCGCATGATGCGCACGCGGCCCTTGCCGTAGCTGTTGTCGACCAGCCTCATGCCCGCCCCTCCCTGCCCGCCGCCAGACCGCCGCGAGTCTCGATGAAGTCCACGATCCGGTCGAGCCCGTCGCCCGCCTTCATGTTGGCGAACACGTAGGGCTTGTCGCGGCGCATGGCCCTGGTGTCGCGCTCCATGACCTCCAGCGAGGCGCCCACGTGGGGCGCCAGGTCGGTCTTGTTGATGACGAGCAGGTCGGACCGCGTGATGCCCGGTCCTCCCTTGCGCGGGATCTTCTCGCCGCCCGACACGTCGATGACGTAGACGGTCAGGTCCGCGAGCTCCGGCGAGAAGGTCGCGGCCAGGTTGTCGCCGCCCGACTCGATCAGCACGAGGTCGAGCGCCGGGAAACGCTTCACCATGGTGTCGATGGCCGCCAGGTTGATGGAGGCGTCCTCGCGAATGGCGGTGTGAGGGCAGCCGCCGGTTTCCACGCCCATGATGCGGTCGAGCGGCAGCGCGTCGGCGCGGGCCAGGATCTCGGCGTCCTCCTTGGTGTAGATGTCGTTGGTGATGGCCGCGATGTCGTAGGTGCCGCGCAGGCGCTTGCACAGCCGCTCCATCAGCGCCGTCTTGCCCGACCCCACGGGGCCGCCGATGCCGACCCGCAGGGGTCCGTTTGGATGCGTCACGATCGGAACAGCCTCGAATACAGGGTTTCGTGCTGCAGGGCAGCGAGGTCCGAGCGGAACGCGCATCCGCCCAGATCGTCAAGTCCGGCCTGCACGGCGTGGGCCGCCAGGGCGCGGACGGCGGGGATCAGGCGCGCGGTGACGCGCTGCCCGTCCGTCTGCCCGATCGCGCCGAGGCGCAGCGCGGCGGACACGAGACTGGCCGCGAAGGCCGTGGCGTACGCCTCGAGCGCGGGGCCGAGCGGCAGGCGGGCCGCTCCCACGGCCGCGCCGAGGGCTGTCGGGTAGGCCACGTCGGGAGCGGGCATGATGGGCGAAACGGCTGAAGGCCAGGCGGCGCGCAGGGCCGTCACGAAAGCGTTGCCCATCGCGGCCGTCTCGAGCCGCCGTTCGCGGGACGGGCAGAGCGCCAGCGCGAGGTCGTTGGCCTCGGCCAGGGCGTCCGCATCGAATGCCAGGACGGCGCGGCAGGCCGAAACGAGGAGAACGGCGTCCTGCCGGATCGAGCCCGCCGCCATCAGGGCCTCGATCCAATTCTGGAGGCTCGCGCCGTCGCGGACCAGTCCGGCATCGACCGCGGTCTCCAGGCCGTGGGAATAGGCGAAGCCGCCGACCGGGAAGGCGGGCGACAACCAGACGAAGAGCGGCAGTTCAGGGAAGCCTGACGCCCCGTCCCGCATCAGGCGTGCCTGTGCCCGTGCTTGCCGTGCTCGTGACCGTCATGGGCGTGTTTGCCATGGTGCTTGTGGCCATGGTCGTCGTGCTTGTGACCGCCATGGTCGTGCTCGCCGCCGTCGTGCGCGCCATGGTCTCCGACGCTCGCGTAGGCGCCGCCCTCGGGATCGAAGGGCGCCTCGATGGTTCGGAGGCTTGCCCCCAAGCCGCGCAGCATGTCCTCGATGACGTGGTCGCGGCGGATGCGGACCGCATTGGGCCGCACCTGCGCGGGCAGGTGCCGGTTGCCGATGTGCCAGGCGAGGCGCACGAGGTCGGTGGGCGAGGCCCCGCGCACCTCCACCAGCGGCTCGGGCGCGGCCACCACCTCGATGAGGCGTCCGTCCTCCAGCGCGAGCGCGTCGCCGCCCCGCAGCGCGACCGCCTCAGGGAGATCCAGGAGGAAGTCGAGCCCGCGCACCCCCACCATGGCGATGCGGCGGCGGTGACGCTCGTCGAACTCGAGCACCACGGTGTCGGCCACCGTCGAGGCAGGCTCCGACCAGGTGCCGGCGGCACGGACGGCGGTGGCGCGGATCATGGATACACTCCGGTCAGGATTGGTCGAGCAGGCCGGGCTCCTTGGGCAGGTAGCCGTCGTCCAGGGCCTGCTCGACCGTGAAGGGGGGCAGTTCGGGGAAGAGCGCGAAGTCGATGCCCGTCTCCTTCGCGGCGAGCAGGCGGCCCGACAGGTACGCGTCCGCGAAGATCTCGACCGGATAGGACTTGAGGCTCGGACTCGCGCGGAGACGGCGCTCGATCCTGCGCCGCTGTTCCGCGATCGTCCCCAGCCATCCGCTCGACCGGGCCCCGGGTTGAAACCTCCACTTGAGAAGATGCGCGAGCAGCACGTCCAGCCGGTTCTCGATCTCGCTCCTCTCCGACGTTCCCACGCTTTCCACCTCGTCGATCAGATTGCTGAGATCGAGGTCCGCGAAGCGCTTCTCGCGCAGCAACTGAGCCTGTTGGCGCGTCCACTCGAAAAAGTCCTCGTCATAGAGGGCGTTGGCAACGGCTTTGGTGAGTGAAACGGACACGGGAGGGCGCCTCAGAGCGTCTCGACCGACTCGGGCGCGATCACCTCGACCACGACTTTTTCCACGAAAGGCGCGGACACGCGGCTCCATTCCCCCATGTGCGGCGTCTCGAAATGCTTTGACAGCGCGTCGCGGCTGTCCCAGCGCTCGACGAAGACGAAGCAATTGGGTTCCGTGATGGAGCTGTGCAGGTCGTAGGTTTGGCAGCCCGGCTCCTTCAACGTCGCGCCGATGACCGTGCGGGCGTTTTCCAGGAAGTCGGCCCGGTGCTCGGGGCGTACGTGCACGGTGGCGATGACGAAGATCATGGGTGTCGTCTCCCGTGGGACCGGTGATGCGGCAATCTAGGCCGTTCATCCGTCCCTCGACAACCGAACCGTCCAGTGAAGTCTTCGTTCCGGCCCGGACCGCTCGGCCGCGACGCGCCGGTCATTCTGCCGACACGCTGAACTGCGCGTCGTGCAGCCGACGGTAGGGGCCGTCTTTGCCCAGCAGGGCCTCGTGGGGGCCCTGCTCCGCGATGCCGCCGCCGTCCACCACGACGATGCGGTGGGCGTGGCGGATCGTGGCGAGCCGGTGGGCGATCACCAGCGTCGTGCGGCCGGCCGAGAGCTCGCCCAGGGAGCGCTGGATCGCGCGCTCGGTTTCCGTGTCGAGCGCCGAGGTCGCTTCGTCCAGGATCAGGATGGGCGGGTTTTTCAAAAACATCCGCGCGATGGCGAGCCGCTGCTTCTGCCCGCCCGAGAGTTTGACGCCTCGCTCGCCGATCACCGTGTCGAGCCCGAGCGGCATGGCCTCGATCACCGCGTCGAGCCGCGCCCGGCGCGCCGCCTCCCGGATGTCGGCCTCCGCGGCCCCGAGCCTGCCGTAGGCGATGTTCTCGCGCATCGTGCCGCCGAACAGGAAGACGTCCTGCTGCACGATGCCGATCTGCCGTCGCAGCGAGGCGAGCGTCAGCGCCCGCACGTCCGTGCCGTCGATCGTGATGCGGCCCTCGCCCGCCTCGTAGAAACGGGGCAGCAGGGACAGAAGCGTGGTCTTGCCCGCGCCCGACGGGCCCACGAAAGCCACCGTCTCGCCCGCCCGGATCGTCAGGTCCACCCCGCGCAGGACGGGCCTGCCGTCGGCATAGCCGAAGCCCACGCGTTCGAAGGCGATGTCGCCGCGCAGCGGGCCCGCCTCCACGGCGTCCGGCGCGTCGGCCACGTCCGGCTCGGTATCGATCAGCTCCGTGTAGCGGCGGAAGCCCGCGATACCCTTCGGGTAGCTTTCCACCACCGCGTTGATCTTGTCGATCGGCCGGAGGAACACGCCCACCAGCAGCAGGAAGCCCACGAAGCCGCCCTCGCTGAGGCTGCCGTGCAGCACGAACCAGGTGCCCGCGACCATGACCAGCATCTGGATCAGCCGCATGCCGAAGTAGGACAGCGACACGTTGGCGGCCATGATGCGGTAGGCGTCGAGCTTGGTGCGGCGGTAGCCCGCGTTGTCCTCGGCGAACAGGGCCCGCTCGTGGTCCTCGTTGGCGAAGGCCTGCACCACGCGCATCCCGCCCACGTTCTCCTCGATGCGGACGTTGAAGCTCGCGACCCGGCCGTAGAGCGCCCGCCAGTTGCGGGTCATGCGCCCGCCGTAGTGGCCCGTGACCCAGGCGATGACGGGCACCACGGCGGCCGTCACCAGGGCGAGGGGCACGTTGACCGACAGCATCAGCGCGAAGGCGCCCGCGAAGGTCAGCACCGCGATGAACAGGTCCTCGGGCCCGTGGTGGGCGACCTCGCCGATCTCCTCCAGGTCCTTGGTGACGCGCGCGACCAGGTGGCCGGTCTTCTGCTCGTCGTAGAAGCGGAACGACAGTTTCTGCAGGTGGTCGAAGGCGCGCCGCCGCATCTCCGTCTCGATGTTGATGCCGAGCCGGTGACCCCAGTAGGTCACCACCGTCATCAGCGCCGTGTTGAGCAGGTAGATGGCGAGCAGGCCCGCGGAGGCGAGCACGATCAGCCCCCAGTCCCGCCCCGGCAGTAGCCGGTCCACGAAGATCTTGACCGCGACGGGGAAGCCGAGCTCGAGCAGGCCCGACAGGACCGCGCAACCGAAGTCGACGAGGAACAGGCGCCGGTGGGGGGCGTAGTAGGCGAGAAAGCGTCGGAGCATGGTTTTACCTGTCGCGCGCGACGTGCCGCGGATCAAGCGGCCTCTTCCGCCCGCGGGGCCGCACCCGATATAAGGCGCGCAACCAAGCCCGGAGCGCGCATCCCATGAGCAAGATTCCCGTGACCGTCCTGACCGGCTACCTCGGCGCCGGCAAGACCACGCTGCTCAACCGCATCCTCACCGAGCAGCACGGCAAGAAATACGCCGTGATCGTCAACGAGTTCGGCGAGGTCGGCATCGACAACGAGCTCGTGGTGGGCGCCGACGAGGAAGTGTTCGAGATGAACAACGGGTGCATCTGCTGCACCGTGCGCGGCGACCTGATCCGCATCCTCGAAGGGCTGATGAAGCGCAAGGGCAAGTTCGACGCCATCATCGTGGAAACCACGGGCCTCGCCGACCCCGCCCCCGTGGCGCAGACCTTCTTCGTCGACCAGGACGTGCAGGAGAACGCGCGGCTCGACGCCATCGTGACCGTGGCGGACGCCAAATGGTTGTCGGCCCGCCTCAAGGACGCGCCTGAGGCCAAGAACCAGATCGCCTTCGCGGACGTGATCGTCCTCAACAAGGTGGACCTGGTGTCGGCCGAGGAGCTGCGCGAGGTCGAGGCCCGCATCCGCGCCATCAACCCCTACGCCAAGCTGCACAAGACCAACCGCTGCGCCGTGGACCTCGACGCCGTGCTGGACCGCAAGGCCTTCGAGCTCGACCGCATCCTGGAGATCGAGCCCGAGTTCCTGGAAACCGACGACCACGATCATGGTCACGAGCACCACGACCACGATGGTCATGGCCACGTCCACGCGCACGGCCACGGCGGCGCCAAGCACTACCACGACGAGGACATGCAGTCGGTCGCCATCACCCACGCGGGCGAGGTCGACCCGCAGAAGTTCATGCCGTGGATCAACACGCTGGTGCAGACCGAGGGCGGCAAGATCCTGCGCTCCAAGGGCATCCTGGCCTTCAAGGGCGAGCCAAAACGCTTCGTGTTCCAGGGCGTCCACATGATGCTGGACGGCGACACCCAGCGCGACTGGAAGCCCGACGAGGCGCGCACCTCCAAGCTGGTGTTCATCGGCCGCGACCTGCCGGTCGACAGCATTCGCGAGGGCTTCGAGGCGTGCAAAGTATGAGAGGTCAACGGCTGGTCAGCGCCTACCGTTAGGAGATCGTGCGAATGAGCACGGTTTTTCTATTAAGACGAGGGCATGTTTCCAATAAGTCGAAAACAGGGAATCAGCATTCTACAATGTAGGTTTTGTGACGAAACTACTTGAGTTATTTTTCGTAACTCTCCTGTGCATGACAGCACGAGGGAGTGATATTATGAGAAATACAAATATAACGGCGCGATGCGCTGTTCTGGCTGTGGCGATCCTGGGCGCGGGCGCGTCGGCCTTCGCGGCTGACCCGGTCGTCGGCGGTGCCCCGATGGCGCCCAGCAAGACCATCGTCGAGAATGCCTCCAAGGCCAGCAACCTGACCACCCTGGTGGCGGCGGTGAAGGCCGCGGGGTTGGTCGACACACTGTCAGGCCCGGGGCCCTTCACGGTGTTCGCGCCGACCAACGCGGCTTTCGAGAAGCTTCCGGCGGGCACCGTCGACAAGCTCGTGCAGCCCGATATGAAGCCCACGCTGACCAAGATCCTGACCTACCACGTGGTCGCCGGGAAACTGACCGCCGCAGACCTCGCGAAGGAGATCAAGGCCAACGGCGGTTCGGATAACCTCAAGACGGTGGAAGGCGGGACGCTCACGGCCAAGATGGACGGGGACAAGATCGTGCTGATCGACGAGAAGGGCGGCGGCGCGACCGTGGAGATCGCCGACGTGCTGCAGTCGAACGGCGTCGTCCATGTCATCGACAGCGTCCTGATGCCCAAGTAGAGCGACGGTTGCCGAGGCTGGCGGACGTCAGGTCCGCCGGTCCTCGACCCGATCCTGTGCGGGGCGCTCCGACCGGCACCGGTCGGAGCAGTATCGCACCTCGTCCCAGGTCTTGGCCCACTTCTTCCGCCAGGTGAACGGGCGGCCGCAGGTCGCGCAGATCTTGGTAGGCAGGTCGCCCTTGCGGCGCATCGGCGGCATGGAATTCGGTCCTCGGCCCGTCGCGCGACGCGGCGGCTTGGTCTACAATGGTCGATCCATAAACACCGTTTCAAGGTGACCCATGCTCGACGCCGGCCCCCGCGACAGACCGTGGCGCGACGGGGTTCTCCACCGCACCTGGCTGCTGGATGGGGCGCAGGCGCAGTTCGACCTTTTCGGCTCCGCGACGCTCAACCCGCGCGGCGGTTTCTTCGACCTGGACGAAGCCGGCGCCCCCGTGCGGGATGCCACGGGGTCGAACGTCCGCCAACTCCATTCGACGACCCGCATGGTGTTCTGCCACGCGGTCGGCCACCTGATGGGCCGGCCCGGCTCCGCCCGGATGGTCGACCACGGCATGGACTACCTGTGGCACGGCCATCGTGACACCGCGCACGGCGGCTACGTGTGGGGCATGGGCGACGAGGGTCCGACCGATCCCGTCAAGCAGGCCTACGGCCACGCCTTCGTGCTGCTCGCCGGAGCCGCCGCCAAGGCCGTGAACCATCCCGACGCCGACCGCCTGCTAGCCGACGCCACGGACGTGCTGCTCACCCGCTTCTGGGAGCCCGCGACCGGCGCGGTCGCCGAGGAGTTCACGCGGGACTGGCAGCCGTTCGACACCTACCGCGGCCAGAACTCCAACATGCACCTGACGGAGGCGCTGATGGCCGCCTTCGAGGTGACGGCGGACGACCGCCTGCTCGCCATGGCGGAGCGGATCGCCGACCTCATCATCCGCCGCCACGCCGCGGCCGAAGGCTGGCACCTGCCCGAGCATTTCCGCGAGGACTGGACGGTCGACCGCGAGTATGCGGGCTCGGAGATGTTCCGGCCTGCCGGGACAACGCCCGGACATTGGCTGGAATGGAGCCGCCTGCTCGTGCAGCTCTGGATCACCGGCGGCCGGCGCCATGCCTGGATGCCGGAGGCCGCCCGCAACCTGTTCCGCACCGCGGTGCGCGACGGGTGGGACGCCGAACACGGCGGCTTCTTCTACACGCTCGACTGGTCCGGCGCACCGCGCGTCACCGACAAGATCTGGTGGCCGGTCTGCGAGGCGATCGGCGCCGCGCACGCCCTCGCGACCCTCGACCACGATCCCAGCCACGAGACCTGGTACCGGGCGTTCTGGGCTTTCGCGGACGCTCACCTGATCGATCGCGCCAACGGCGGCTGGCGCCCGCAGCTCGACCGCGAGCTCCGGCCCACGTCGACCCTGTTCACCGGCAAGCCGGATCTCTACCACGCGCTCCAGGCCTGCCTGATCCCGCTCTTTCCGTTCGAGGGTGGATTGCTGAAGGTCGCGGGGGCGTCTTGAGGACCTCGTCTCCTGTCTGCAAGCTTAAGCGGCGCATCACATGATCCGGCCTGAATAAAGCACTGCTCGGTCGGAACCTTTCAGCCGCGTACCCTTGGCTGCTTGTGTTTGAGAGAAGGAAAATTTAACTTCTTGTCGTTCCCGATGCGAGAGAGGCCCGATGCTCGCACCTGCCACGCGCCGCCGTTTCACGCTCGTCCTGATCAAGCCTTCGCACTACGACGACGACGGCTACGTGATCCAATGGATGCGCTCCGCCATCCCTTCCAACACCCTCGCGGTGCTGAACGGGCTGGCGCTCGACTGCGCGGAACGGCACGCGCTCGGGACCGACGTCGACGTCATCATCGAGGCCTTCGACGAGACGAACACGCGGATCCGCCCCGACCGCATCGCCAAGCTCATCCGCGGCAACGGCGGCCACGGGCTCGTGGCGCTGGTGGGCGTGCAATCCAACCAGTTCCCCCGCGCGGTGGACATCGCCCGGCCCCTGCGCGCGGCGGGCGTCAACGTGGCGATCGGCGGCTTTCACGTGTCCGGCTGCATCGCCATGCTGCCCGAACTGCCCGTCGATATCCGCGCCGCGCAGGACCTCGGCATCGCGCTCTTCGCGGGGGAGGCCGAAGGCGGCCGGCTCGACGGCGTGCTGCAGGACGCCTTCGCCAACGCGCTCAAGCCGCTCTACAACTTCATGAACGACCTGCCGGGGCTGGACGGGGTGCCGACGCCCCTGCTGCCCGCCGCGCGTGTCGAGCGCACGGGCGGACGGCTGACGAGCTTTGACGCCGGGCGCGGCTGCCCGTTCCAGTGCTCGTTCTGCACCATCATCAACGTGCAGGGGCGCAAGTCGCGCTACCGCTCACCCGATGACGTGGACCGCATCATCCGGTCCAACCTGGCGCAGGGCATCGACCATTTCTTCATCACGGACGACAACCTCGCCCGGAACAAGAA
>CAXTFJ010000161.1:0-9522 GCA_964243405.1 uncultured Lichenihabitans sp.
CGGGATGGACCTTCGGCACGCGCACGACCGACCCCTCGAGGATCTCGGCGTAGATCGCGATCGCGGTTTCCGAATCGCCTTGGGCGAGGGCGGCCTCAGCCTCCTCCAGCGCTTCCGCCAGCGGGTCGCCCAGGGGACCGACGAGCCGCTCGATGAAGCCCTTCACGTCCTTCTCGGGCAGGGCGCCCACGAAACCGTCCACCGGCTGGCCCTTGCCGAAGGCGATCACGGCGGGGATCGACTGGATGCCGAGCTGTCCGGCGATCTGCGGGTGATCGTCGATGTTCATCTTGACGAGCTTGACCTTGCCGCCCGCCGCCGCGACGGCGCGCTCGATCACGGGTCCGAGCGTCTTGCACGGGCCGCACCAGGGCGCCCAGAAGTCGACCAGCACGGGCTGACGCATCGACTCGGCGATCACGTCCTGCCGGAAGCTCGCCGTGGTGACGTCCTTCACCGCCTCGACTGCGCCCGACGGCGACGGTGCTCCGCTTCCCAGCAGCGACATGCCTGCAACCCCTTAGTCTTGCGCGAACCCCGTTGCGGGCGGACGCTTCCCGCTCCGGCAGATGGGGCACCACCGTTGAAACAGCAAGCGATTCCGCCCGTGCGAGGCGCTACATCGCGCGGTTATGCAGCCGGCGCTCCCAGGCGAGCGCCTGTTCGACGATGGCGTCGAGATCGTCATGCTCGGGCGTCCAGCCCAGCGTCTCGCGCACACGGTCGTTGCGCGCCACGATGGCGGCCGGGTCGCCGGGACGGCGGCCGGACAGTTTTACGGAAAAGTCGACTCCCGAGACGCGCTTGACCACGTCCACCACCTGCCGCACGGAATAGCCCCGCGCGTAGCCGCAATTGCAGGTGAGCGAGCCGCCTCCCGCCCGCAGGTGGCGGAGGGCGTCGACGTGGGCGCGCACGAGGTCGGTCACCTGGATGTAGTCGCGCAGGCAGGTGCCGTCCGGCGTGGGGTAGTCCGTGCCGTAGATTTCCAGCCCCGCCCGTCGCCCGAGCGCCGCCTGAACCGCGACCTTGATGAGGTGGGTGGCGGAGCGGCTCGACTGGCCCGCGCGGCCCCTCGGATCCGCGCCCGCCACGTTGAAATAGCGCAGCACAACGTAGCGCAGGCCGTGCGCGGCGGCCACGTCGGCCAGCATCCACTCGACCATGAGCTTCGAGCGGCCGTAGGGCGACACGGGGGCCAGCGGCGTGTCCTCCGACACGGCCTCGTTGCCCACGTCGCCGTAGACCGCCGCGGTCGAGGAGAAGATGAAGTGGCCCACGCCTGCCGTCACCGCCGCGGCCAGCAGCCCCCGCGCTTTGGCGGTGTTGTTGAGGTAGTAGCCGAGCGGGTCGGCGACCGAGTCCGGCACCACGATCTTGGCCGCGAAATGCGCGACCGCGTCGACCCGGTGCTCGGTCATCGCCCGGCCCATCAGCGCCTCGTCGCCGAAGTCCCCCTCGACGAGGGCCACCCCGGCGGGCACCGCATCGCGGAACCCGGTCGAGAAGTCGTCCACGACGACGACCTGCTCGCCCGCGTCGAGCAGCGCCAGGACCATGTGGCTGCCGATGTAGCCCGCCCCGCCCGTCACCAGAACCGTCATGTCCGCCTCCCGACCCCGGTCTTTCCTCGCCCGACCCAGTGTCGCGACGCGATCTTAACGGTTGCCCTGCACCCTGGCGTCCGTTAGCGCATCGCGGCTAACATCCCTTCGAAGCGGGTCGTCCGTCCCCAGCGCGAGGTCATCCATGGCACGTATCCGCAAGGCGGTCTTCCCCGTCGCGGGCCTCGGCACCCGGTTCCTGCCCGCCACCAAATCCGTGCCCAAGGAGATGCTCACGGTGGTTGATCGTCCCGTGCTCCAGCACGTGGTGGACGAGGCCCGGGACGCGGGGATCGAGCATTTCATCTTCGTCACGGGCCGCAACAAGGCGGTGATCGAGGACCATTTCGACATGGCCTACGAGCTCGAGGCCACCCTGCAGGCCCGGGGCAAGGTCAAGGAATACAAGGCCCTGATGGCCGACCTGCCGCCCGCGGGGGCGACGAGCTTCACCCGGCAGCAGGCCCCGCTCGGCCTCGGCCACGCGGTCTGGTGCGCGCGCGAGCTCGTGGGCGACGAGCCCTTCGCGGTGCTGCTGCCCGACATGGTCACCCTGGCGGGCGGTCGCGGGTCGCGCTGCCTGGCCCAGTGCATCGAGACCTTCGAGCGGCACGGCGGCAACGTCATCGCGGTCGAGCAGGTGCCCGAAACGGAGACCCACAAGTACGGGATCGTTTCCATCGGCGCCGACGAGGGGCACACGTTCGAGATCACCGGCATGGTCGAGAAGCCGGCCGCGGGTACCGCACCGTCCACCTCCATCATCTCCGGCCGCTACGTGCTCGACCCGTCCGTTTTCGCGATCCTGGAGAAGGGCGAGAAGGGCGCGGGCGGCGAGATCCAGCTGACCGACGCGATGATCGCGCTCGCCAAATCGCAGGCCTTTCACGGCGTCCGCTTCGACGGCAAGACCTACGACACCGGCTCAAAGCTCGGCTTCCTCGCCGCCAACGTGGCCTTCGCGCTCGCCAACCCCGAGCTTCGCGACGATTTCCGGGCCGAGTTGAAGACGATCGTCGGCTCGCTCTGACCTCTCCCGCCGGGCGCGGGCGGCCGGACGGCACCTTTCGTTAACTATAAACCAACTAGGGTTTCGGGGTCGCAGCCTGGCACCCCGCATGAAGACCGCTCTCACGACTCTCCTGGTGCTCCTCGCGCTCCCTTCGATTGCGCAAGCGGCAGACTTCCCGTTCACCGAGCCTCTGCCGCCCGTCTTCACGTGGAACGGATTCTACACCGGGACCTTCGTGGGTTACGGCGCGCTGCGGGGCCGTGCCGACCCGACCTGCACGACGGCGGGGTTCCTGTCCTGCACGAGCCTGCCCGGCGCGCGCCGCCCCGATGCCGACGGCTTCGTGGGGGGCAGCGAAGCGGGCTACGCGTTTGAGCTTCCGCTCGGTCTGGTGATGGGCGTCGAGGGCGACTACCAGTTCACCCGCCTGCGCGGCTTTGGGGAAAGCGACGGGACCACGCCGCTGTTCGGCCCCGGCAGCAGCTTCCCCGGCGACGTCCACGTCGGCCAGAGCCTGGACGATCTCGGCACCGTGCGCGGGCGGCTCGGCTACGCGGTCGACCGCGCGCTGGTCTACGCCACGGGCGGTTTGGCGTTCGGAGAACTGCGGCTCGACGTCACCCGGTCGGACGGTTACGGCGCGCTGAACAACACCGCCTCGAGATCCACCCTGCGGACCGGCACCATCTACGGCGGCGGCATCGAATACGCGTTCACCGACCGGCTGTCCGGCAAGGTGGAGGCGGAGCGCTTCGACCTCGGGACACGGTCGATCGCGGCGCCCGACGACCTGGGGCTCGGCCTCACCCGCGGCGCACGCGTGAGTACCACCGGAACGCTGGTGCGCGCGGGGCTGAACTACCATTTCGGCAATGACCTGCCTTTCGCGGGCGTGCTGCGCGGCCTCATGGAGCCCGAGGACGACGCGTCCGTGCGGCTGGCGGCGTGGAGCTTCGAGAGCGGTCTGCGCTACTTCTACAGCACCGGAGGCCACGCCTACGACCTGTACGACCCCTACGACCACACGCAGAAGAACTCGCGCCTGACCTACCGCGACCTCGGTGCCCACGCGGGCGAAACCTTCGCGCGGCTGGAGAACAACGCGACCGGCCTGTTCGCGAAGGGCTTCCTCGGCTCCGGCGGGATCGTCTCGGGCCGGCTCAACGACGAGGACTACCCGCCCGGCGCCGAGCCCTATTCCAACACGGTGTCGGCCGTGCGCGGCGGCGACCTCGCCTACGCGGTCGTGGACGTAGGCTATGATTTCTGGCGCGACGAGGCGGTGCGGATCGGCGCCTTCGCGGGCTACAGCTACTTCGCCGACACGGCGGACGCCTACGGCTGCACCCAGGTCGCGACCGGCATCTACTGCACGCCCACCATTCCCGGAAGCACCAAGGGGCTGACGGAGGACGCGGCCTGGAACGCGCTCAGGCTCGGCGCCAACGTCGAAACGAGGCTCGACCGCTTCAAGGTCACGGCCGACGCAGCCTACCTGCCCGTGGCGGCGCTTTCTGGCTACGACCACCATTGGCTGCGTCCGGATATCAATCCCTTGGCGCAGACCGGCACGGGCACCGGCTACCAGTTGGAACTGGTCCTCTCCTACGACGTCTCGCGCGACCTCAGCCTCGGCCTTGGCGGCCGTTACTGGGCCATGGATGCCCGCGGCACGACGACCTTCCCGGGATATCCCCCGAGCCCGATCAAGACCACGACCGACCGGTACGGCGGCTTCGCCCAGGCGGCCTATCGCTTCGAGTAGGAGGGGCCAGGTGCGGACGGATCGGGGCGGTTCCCTTGTCGCCTTTCCTGGATTAAAGAACCTCCCGGCGGCGCGCTCCCTTCGGGCGCTGCCCGACCGGCCCGGATCGCCGCCGACGCATGCGGGTACCTTGACGCATCTTGCTCCACGTCCCGAGCCCGGCGGCCGGTGGCTTCGGCTTTTCCAGATGAGCCCGGCCCGGACCGTGCTGGGCGTGGGCAGCCTCGTCATCCTGCTCATGGTCGCGATGACCGTGGCGGTGGCGGTCCGCCGTCACCGCGTGGAACTGACCGAAGCCGCGCGCGAGATGCGCACGCTCGACCTTCTCCTGGCCGAGGAGACCGGCCGGTCCCTCCAGAGCGTGAAGCTCGTCCTCGACAGCGTGGCCGAGGGAATGGCGGTCGAGGGCGTGGCGAGCGCGTACGACTTCGTGGGACGCGAGTCGACCCGGGCCGCTCACGACGCCCTGCGGACCCGCGTGGCCGGCATCCCCCAGCTCGACGCCATCTCGCTGGTGGGGGCCGACGGCCATCTCGTCAATTTCTCGCGCACCTGGCCCGTTCCCGCCCTCGACCTCAGCGACCGCGACTACTTCCGCACCTTGCGCGACGGCGGCAGCGATGCGAGTTTCCTGAGCGAGCCCGTCCTCAACCGGGGGACCGGCACGCCCACCCTCTACTTGGCCCGACGCCTCAGCGCGCCCGACGGCACCTTTCTCGGGCTTGCCCTCGGCGCCATCGAGCTCGGCTATTTCGAGCGGTTCTACGCCTCGCTCCATCTCGATCCCGGCAACATCATCTCGCTGTGGCGGCAGGACGGGACGCTGCTCGCCCGCTTTCCGCCCGTGACCATCGGCCGGCGCGTCTCACCCGCCGTGATCACCCCGCCCGATCCCTCCTTCTCCGACGTGCCCGGCGTCTTCGAAACGGACTGGACCATGCAGGGCCAGCCCGAACCGTGGCTCGTGGCCTCGCAAACCGTCGCGACCTTCCCCGTGCAGATCAACCTCGCGCGGAGCAGGGCCGCGATCCTGGCGGATTGGACGCGCGAGGTCGTGGCGATCTCGGTCGCGGTCGGGATCGCGGTCCTGTGCCTGGCCGTGCTGATGTGGGTGCTCGTTCGCCGCCTCCACGTCTACGAGGACCTCGCCCGGGCCTCGCGCGAGCGCGAGCGGGCGGTGGCCGACCGCGAGAAGGCCGAGGACGCGCTGCGGCAGGCGCAGAAGATGGAGGCCGTGGGTCAGCTCACCGGCGGGGTGGCGCACGACTTCAACAATCTCCTCACGGTGGTGCAGTCCTCGGTCGACCTCCTGCGCCGTCCCAACCTCACGGACGACCGCCGGTCGCGTTACGTCGAGGCGATCGCGGACGCGGCCGAGCGAGCCGCCAAGCTCACCGCGCAACTCCTCGCCTTCGCGCGGCGGCAGGCGCTGAAGCCGGCCGTCTTCGACGCGGCCGGCAACATATCGGCCGTGGCCCAGATGGTCGGCCGGCTCACCGGCTCCCGCGTGCGGCTCGAGACGAAATTGCCCGGCGCGCCCTGCTACGTCGAGGCCGACCCCAACCAGTTCGACACGGCGGTCGTCAACCTGGCCGTCAACGCCCGCGATGCCATGGGCGAGGGCGGGCGGCTCACGCTCGCGGTCGGGCTCGCGGACGGGATCCCGCCGCTGCGTGCCCACGCGGCTGTGCCGGGCCGCTTCGTGACCATCTCCGTGCGCGACACGGGGCGGGGTATCGCGCCCGACGTGGTGGCGCGCGTCTTCGAACCGTTCTTCACGACCAAGAAGCTGGGCGAGGGCACGGGGCTCGGCCTCAGTCAGGTGCTGGGCTTCGCCAAGCAGTCGGGCGGCGACGTTGCGGTCGACAGCGTGCCGGGCGAGGGGACGACGTTCACGCTCTACCTCCCCCGCGTGGCGGCCGACCGCATCCCGTCCAAGCCCGATACGGTCGAGCCCGAGACCGTCGCGCGAGGCGGCCAGGGCCTTCGCGTCCTGGTGGTGGAAGACAACGAGCAGGTCGGCCAGTCGGCGATGCAGATGCTGCTCGAACTGGGTTACGAGCCCACCCTGGCCGATTGCGCCGAGCGGGCCTTGAAGGAGCTCGAAGCCGGCGCCGACCGCTTCGACCTGGTCTTCTCGGACATCGTGATGCCGGGCCTGAGCGGGATCGAACTCGGCCAGGCGATCCGGCGCCGCCATGCCGGCCTGCCGGTGCTGCTGACCAGCGGCTACAGCCAGGCCCTCTCCGAGCGCGGGTCCGATGGCTTCTCGGTCCTGGAAAAACCCTACGCGCTCGACGACTTGGCCCGCGCGCTTCTCGACGCCGTACCGAAGGCCGCTTGACGAGCGAACCCGCCGGGGCCGGGGCAGTCAAGCGGGGCACCGCAGCTGACATTCTCCGCGGAGCGATCGGGTTGATCGTCGTTGCGAGCGAAGCGAAGCAATCCAGACATGTCGGCGTCGAGCTGGATCGCCACGGCGGCGCTGCCGCCTCGCGATGACGGAAGCATCCCTAATCCTCTGAGGAGAGACCATCCGCGCGCGGGTGATCACCCCAGGACGTGTCAAAAGGCCAGCAGGTTGTCGCGGAACTGCGTGTGCTCGTAGGCCGTCCGGACGAGGCCGCGGTCCTGCAGGGCGGGGACGAGCCCGTCCGTGATGGTGGCGACCGACCGGCGGCTCACGTCGCTCAGCGCGAACAGGAAGCCGTCGCCGCCCACCTCCGCCATGATGTCCTCCAGCTGCGCCGCGACGCTGTCGGGGGTGCCCACCACGTCCACGCAGTAACCCGTGCTGCTGTGGGACACGATCGCCTCGCGCAGCGTCCTCTTGCCCGCCTGCGCCACGAAAGTGGCAAGGCTCGACTGGTGCCCGTTGGTGGTCAGTTCGCCCACCGGGGCGTCGAGGTCGTGGGTCGAGAAGTCGATGTTGGTGATCCAGCCGAAGCGCGCCAGCCTCGCCTCGATATTGGCTTCCGCCGCCGCGGCGCGGCCGTCGGCGTAGTGGCGCGCCAGATCCTCGGTCTCGGCCACCACCGGCGACAACAGGAACAGCACCTTGCAGCTGTCGGGGTCGCGGCCCGCGGCGGCCATGTGGGCGCGGATGTCGTCGCGGTAGCGCTTCATCGCCGCCACGCCCTTGGGCGCCGCCACGATCGTGTCGGCGTGGCGGGCCGCGAAGGCCCGGCCAACGTCGGAGCCGCCCGCCTGCGCGATGACCGGACGCCCCTGCGGGCAGGGGCCGGAGTTGAGCGGGCCGCGGCAGCGATAGTATTCACCCTCGAAGTCGATGGTGTGGACCTTCGCGGGGTCGATCAGCACGCCGCTCTTGCGGTCAGCGACGATCGCGCCCGGCTCCCACGAATCCCAGAGCCGCTTGACGATCGTGACGTATTCCTCGGCCATGTCGTAGCGCTTGTCGTGCGGGGGCAGCGCGTCCAGGCCGAAATTCTGAGCCGAATAGTCCGAACTGCCCGTCACGAGGTTCCAGCCGCCGCGGCCCGACGACACCTGGTCGAGCGTGCCCGCGATGCGGGCCGTGAGGTAGGGGGCGTAGGCGAAGGTCGACAGCGTGGGCACGATGCCGAGCCGGGTGGTCGCGGCCGCCATCAGGGTCGCGACCACCGCGGGCTCCTGGCGGGGCACGCTCATGCCGGTTTTCAGGAACAGGTCGCGCTTGTTCTGCCAGTTCTGGCCGATGTAGATCGAATCCTCGATCAGGATGTAGTCGAAGCAGGCCCGTTCCATCGACCGCGCGATGTCGAGGAACATGCCGGCCGACATCCAGTCCTGGCCGATATTGCCCGTCCAAGGCTCGCCCCAGGCCTGGATGCTCGACCCCTGGAGGAACCAGGCGAGGTGGAAGCGGTTCGCGGGCACCCATGTTCTCCCTAGTGCACCGACAACCCGTCCCCGAGCGGGGAGGTGGGCCCGAAGGCGGGCGCGACGCCCGCGGTCTGCTTGATCGCGGAGCTGACGACGCGCGGCAGGTGGCGCGACAGGCGCCGCTCGGCCACGGTCCACACCCGGCGGATCACTTCCGTGATGGCGAGGTAGATCAGGGCGGCGTAGAGGTAGACGGTGAAATCGAAGGTGCGCGCGTAGATGAAGCGCGTCTGGCCCATGAGGTCGAGCAGCGTCACGATGGCCGACAGCGCGCTGACCTTGACGATGCTGATCAACTCGTTGCCCATGGGCCTGAGCGCGATGAGGGCGGCCTGCGGCCAGATCACGTGCCGCGCGACGCGGAAGCGTGACAGGCCCAGTGCCGCAGCCGCCTCGCGCTGCCCGGCCGTGATGGCCGACAGCGCGCCCCGCATGATCTCGGACTGATAGGCCGCCGTGTTGAGCGTGAAGGCGAGCAGGCAGCAGAAGAACGCGTCGCGAAACACGGCCCACAACCCGACCGCCTGCAGGAAAGGCCTGATCTCGCCCGCGCCGTAATAGGTGAGGTAGAGTTGGCAGAGCAGCGGCGTGCCGCGGAACACCGTGACGTAGCTCAGCGCCAGGCCCGACAGGAAGACGCTCCGGCTCTGCCGCGCCAGGCAGATCGGGTAGGCGAGCAGGAAGCCGAGCGCGAACGAGACGCCCGTCACGATGGCCGTGATGCGCAGCCCGTCGACCAGCCGCCATCCGTAGGTCGCGAGCAGCTCGGTGTTGAGCAGGGACGACGCGAGGTCGTTCAGCATGGGACCTTCACGCGTAGCCCCGGCCGGTCCGCCGCTCCAGCTGCGCCTGGATCAGGTTGGAGGCGATGCTGATCACAAGGTAGACGAAGGCCGACGCGGAGAAGAACAGGATCGGCTCCCGCGTGTTGCGGCTGGCCTCGGACGCCGCGCGCATCAGGTCCATCACGGCCAGCGTCGAGATGAGCGACGTGTCCTTGAGCATGATGGTCCAGACGTTGCCCAGGCCCGGCAGCGCCACCCTGAACAATTGCGGCAGGATCACCAGCCCGAAGGCCTGCATCCCGTTCAGGCCGACCGATTTGGCGGCCTCGCCCTGCGTCCGGGGAACCGCCGCGAAGCCCGCGACCCAGACCTCGCTCGAATAGGCGGCCGCGATGGCGCCGAGCACCACCACGCCCGCCAGGAACGCGTTCATCTCGATGTGGACGTCGAGCGACAGGAGCCGGCTGAGCC
>CAXTFJ010000162.1:0-3195 GCA_964243405.1 uncultured Lichenihabitans sp.
GGTCGTGCACCGCGTAGCGCGCGTGGAAACCCGCGACGGAGCCGCCGAGGTCGTCGAGGCGGCGGACGTCGTGCATGGCGAGGGCGGCGGCGTTGGCGAAGGTGATCCGGCCGTCGGACGCGAGCAGGATGACGCCCTCGCTCAGGTCGGCGACGATCGACTCCCAGTCCGTCTCGTTCGCCTGCGCGTCCAAACGCTACCTCCTGAAGATGGAACAAGCTTCGACCGCTGATGTGGGTTCCCCCTTGGCGCGCTCCCTACTCTTACGACCGTGCCCTACCGGGGCGGGACGAAGTCCGCGTCTCATGCGCGGCTCGCCGGTTACCGGAAGTCCCGCGGCGCGACCTGGATCGCACTGGTGCGCAGGTCGGGACTGTAGATGTCGCGCACCTTCGGCCGGCCAGTCGTCCCGCGCGGGTCGAGCCCGGGCCCGCCGCGATGCCCCTCGTCGCCGCGCCCGTGCGGCAGCGGGAACGCGGCGTCGCGCTGCCCCACGCTGGCTAGCTCGGGCGACAGGTCGGCCAGGCGCTCCACCACGAGGTGGACCGTGTCGCCCTCGCGCTGCACCCGGCCCAGCTCGACCAGCAGCCCCGCGCCCATCACCACCCGGTGGTGCGCCTCGAACACCTTGACCCAGAGTACGAGGTTGGCCACCCCGTCTCGTCCTCCACCGTGATGAACATCACGCCCTTGGCCGAGCCCGGCCGCTGCCGCACCAGCACGAGGGCCGCCACCTCCAGCCGGCGCCGGTCGCGTGCGCCGGCCAGCTCCAGGCAGGTCACGATGCGCCGCCGCCTGAGGTCGGCGCGCAGGAACGTCACGGGATGCGCCCGCAGCGTCAGCCCGACGTGGCCGTAGTCCTCCACCACCTCGCGGGCCGCCGGCATGGGGCAGAGAACGAGCGGCGTCTCGACCGCCCAAGTCCTGATAGGGAATCGCCGCCTTGATTTACCGTCGCGGAAGTAATCTCGGGATCGCCACCTACGATCTCCCACCCAGGTCGCAATCAGGGCTTCACCAAGAAAATCCGCCTTGCCAGACATGATCGCGGAGTCGCGCCTAGCATTACAGTTGCGTTCTGAGGACGGGTCTGGATCACTGAGCCACCATGATTCGGAGATCATGGATGGCTGGTGCATCGATCGAGACGACGCTGGAGCTTTGGGCGTCGGGGCTGCACGAGGTCAAGGCGCGGTTGCGGCCCTTATTTCGGCAGGAGCGCATGGCGGCCTCGGCCGGGCTGTTCCTCGACGGTCTGCTTGGGGACGAGCGTCGCAAGACGGGGTGGATGCGCGCTGAAGCTGCCGGTGACCCTGGGCCGTGGCGGCAGCAGGCTGTTCTTGGACGTGCGCATTGGGATGCCGACGCACTACGGGATGTTGTCCGCGACTATGTTGTTGAAAATCTGTCGGCTGACGATGCTGTTCTGGTGATCGATGAGACGGGTTTTCTGAAGCAAGGCAAAGCGTCATGTGGCGTCGCACGCCAGTATACGGGATCAGCCGGCAAGATCACGAATTGTCAGATCGGTGTCTTCGCGGCCTATGTCTCAAGCAAGGGGCATGCGTTCGTCGATCGTGCCGTGTATCTCCCCAAGACCTGGACGGATGATGCGGCGCGCATGACGGCCGCGCACGTGCCACCCGAGACCACCTTCGCGACCAAGCCGCGGCTGGCGCGGGCCATGATCGAGCGGGCGATGGCTGCCGGTGTCCCGTTCGCATGGGTGGCGGCCGACAGCGTCTACGGCGTAGGCGACCTCGAAACGGCATTGCGGCGGGCCGGCAAGGGCTATGTGCTCGGCGTCAATTCCATCCACCAGTTCCGATCATGGGGGATGACCCCGCCTGTCGGCGGCACTGCCGAACAGATCGCCCGAGAGTTGGGGGACATGGCCTGGCAACGCTTGTCAGCGGGCGACGGCGCCAAAGGCGCACGGCTTCATGACTGGGCCTACTGCCCCCTGGCCGATCTCGATGCCGCCGAATACAGCCCGACCCTGAGCGGTCTTTGGACACGAGGTCTTGTCATCCGGCGCAACATTACGGATGGCGATCTGGCTTTCTTCTCGACGTGGTGCCCGGCCGAAACGAACCTTGCGACCCTGGTCAAGATCGAAGGCCATCGCTGGGCCATCGAGGACAGCTTCGAAACGGCCAAGAACGAACTTGGCCTCGACCACAACGAGACCCGCTCCTGGCATGGTTGGCACCGCCACGTCTCGCTCGTCATGCTGGCCTTTGCCATGATGGCGGTCGTTCGCCGTAAGGCAAACGCCCTACCGCCCCCAAAAACACGACGCCGGATGACAAAGCTCCGCAAAGCCTGATCCGATGGTCAGTTCAGGAAATTCGGCGGATTGCCACCAGGCTCGCCCAGCGCCGCATCAGACCAGCGACCATCATCGCATGGTCATGCTGGCGACGCGCCCACCAAGCCGAAGCCAGACGCGCTCACCACAAACTTAAACAGCAACTGTAATGCTAGCGGCAGCGTGTCCGGCCGGCGCAGCGTCGGCGAGCACGCCAAGCCCCTGTCGCTAAGGCGGACCTACGATACGGGATTGTGGATGACCCCACTTCGGACATGGAGAACCGATCGCCTAGCCAGCGACGCTGGCCGGCTGCGCGACGCCCCTCCTCGATACGGCGCAGATCGCGCAGACCCCATGCACCTCGATCGCGCTGTGGCGCGGTGCGGGCCGCGTCTCGACCGACTTCTGGTGGAGCTGGTCGAAGAGCTTGGGATCCACGAACTCCTCGACGGCACCGCACACGTCGCAGATCGTGAACCCGACGGCGCGGGGAGGGGCGGGGGCGTCTGCGCGGCCATGGTGATGCTCGCCGCCACGGCATGCGATGAAGGCGTTGAGTGACTCGATGCGGTGCAAACTGCCGGACGCGACCAGCTTCTCGAGCGCCCGGTAGACCGTCAGGGGGGCCGCCACCCCCGTCGGCCGCAGCCTGTCCAAGAGGTCGTAGGCGCTGAGCGGGCGCGGGGACCCGGTCAGCGCTCCCATGATGTTCCTGGCGTGCTCTGCGCCCCTTCGCTTGGCCATGCCTGTGCCCGTCAGTCGCTGTCGACGTCCTTTCGCGCCACCAAGCCTCGTGTAGCGGCACGCGATCGAACCTTCCAGCCGGAGCGACCGCGGCGACGGCATCTGGGCCGTACGCGATCACCCGCCCAAATTCGCGG
>CAXTFJ010000162.1:3205-9459 GCA_964243405.1 uncultured Lichenihabitans sp.
CGCTCGACGAGGTCACGGGCCACGACCGCGAGCACGGGGTTTCGAACGCGCCGACCGCGCAGAACCCTTCCCGCCGCCTCCGTGCGGACTTGGAGCCGAGCGGCTCGCTTTTGTGGTCACGATCCACCTCGCCAGGCAATCGGGATCATCGTTGATCCCGCGGGCGCGTCACAGCCGCTGGCTCATGGCAGGTGCGGCGATCACCTCCGGCAGAACTGGACCGTTCCTGGGGGCGCACAGCTCGCGGAGCGACGGCGTCTGCGCCAGGCCCATCACCGTCCCGTTCCTTCGACCGACTCGCACGATGTCGTCGTCGCTTGGCCGAGTGAGCGTTTGGCAGGCGTGCATAAGCCCGCCCACCGCGCGACCACCCGTCGGTGCCGTCGGGCAGAGGTGGAGCACGAGGAGGGCGAGGCCGAAGGCGCGTAGGCCATGGAACGATCGCGCCGACATGCTGGACCCCTCTGGCCGATGTTGAATGCTAGAACATAACGCCATCGGGACGCTCGTTGTTCAACCAACGTGATCTGCTCAAGACCGGCGGCAGATCGTAGGTCAGAGGCGACCGAGGGGAACATCATCGGACATTCATGCCTCGGCGCTCATGGTTCTGGCGTTTATGCTGGACAGGCTCCTCGAACTCCACTAAATATGAAGACGTGTTCATATGTTGTGATTGATGATCGCCGATCGAGACGTCGAAGCGCTGACGGAGATGTTCAAGCTGCTCGGCGACCCGAGCCGCCTCCGCATCGTCCTGTGCTGCCTCGACGGTCCCGCCAGCGTGGGGACGATCGTGGACCAGGTCGGTCTCAGCCAGTCGCTCGTGTCGCACCACCTCCGCCTCCTTCGGGCCACCCGCCTGCTGAAGTCGGACAAGGAGGGGCGGCAGGTCTTCTACTCGCTCCCGGACTGCCACGTCCGGGACATGCTGACCAACCTCATCGACCACGTCATGGAACCGCACGGGCACTACGCCCCGGACCAACAGGAAAGCAACGATGGACGTGACGATGGTGAAGTGCGCCTGCGTTGATTGCGTGTGCGTCGTGGGCACGAAGGACCCGATCGAGAGCGACGGGCGCTTTTATTGCAGCGCCGACTGCGCCGACCACCACAAGGACGGCTCGGGCTGTCACCACGCCGGCTGCACCTGTCACGGCTGACGAAGGGCGCGTACCCTCGGCCCCCGCACGCCGGCCGAGGCCGGACGTTCCAGGTTACATGACCGCCGTGCGGCTCGCCGGCTACCCGTGCGCCTTCGGGAACCACGTCGCGAGCCGGTCCTTGGCCGAGGCCAGCGCCGGAGTCGGCGGAACGTCGGCCGCGTCCCGCGGTGGCCGACGCCCCCCGCTGACGCGCACCCAGGCCTGGGCCGCCCCGAAGGCCACGGCGCCGAGCACGCCCACGTAGAAGCCGACCGGCCAGTCGGTCAGGTACGACAGGGCGATCGACGACCACACCACCGCGAGGGCGATGGCGACCGACAGCAGCACGGCCACGAGCGGCCGGTTGGTTAGGGAGCGCGCCGCCGCGGCCGGGCCCACGGTCAGGCTGAACACCAGCAGCGCCCCAACGACGGGCAGCGCCACCGCGGTCGCGAGCGCCAGGATCGACAGAAAGGCGAGGTCGACGGCGCGGGCCGACACGCCGCGCGCCTCGCCCAGGTCGGGCGAGATCGAGTTGAGGAGCAGCGGCCGGAACAGCACCGCGACGGCCAGGACCGCCACGGAACTGACCGCCGCGACGGGGACGATGTCGGCCCCGCTGACGCCGAGCACCTCCCCGAACAGGAGGGCGTAGACCTCCTGGCTGTACTCGCGGCTGAGGCTCAGGAACAGGGCGCCCAGGCCCAGCAGGGTCACCAGCGATAGGGCCGTGGCGACCTCGTGCCGGCCGCGGCGGCCGAGGTGGTGTATGCCGACCACGCCCAGGCCCGAGAACAGGATCAGCCCGTAGAGTTCGTTGAACCCGAGCAGGTGCGCGGCGCTGGCGCCGGGGAAGGTGCCGAGCGGCAGCGCGTGGGCCGCGAAGGACGAGCCCCGCAGGACGACAAAGAAGCCGATCACTCCGGTCACGACCGCCACGATCGTGGCGACGATCCAGGTGTTGGTCATAAAGTTCGAGAACATGGGCGCGCCTCACTCCGGTTCGGGGGCCGCCAGCGCGATAGACAGCCCGCGTCGCCGGTTGCGGCGGGCGCCGGGTCGGCTCGCGACCAGGTAGGTGGCGAAGACCAGCGCGACCACGAAGAAGCTGACCGGCCAGCCATGGCCCGGCGTCCAATGATAGCTGTCGTAAGCGAGCAGGATGCCGCCCCACACCGCCCCGAGCCCCAGCAGCGGGGCGAGCGCGACCGCCGCGCCCGGCCGGTCGGTCAGGCGCAGGGCGGCGGCGGCGGGCCCGATCAGCAGCGCGGTGGACAGAACCGCGCCCACCGTGATGGCGGACAGCGATACCGCAAGCGCCGTGACCGCCAGGTGGAGGAAGCCGACCAGGCGCACGGGGATGCCCCGCACGGCCGCGAGCTCCGGGTCGAGCGAGCTCAGCAGCAGGGGACGGTAGAGCACCGCGACCGCGACCAGGGCCAGGGCGCCGATCGCGACGGCCAGGGGCAGGACCGCGGCGGAGATGGCGAACATCGAGCCGAACATGACGGTCACGGCGGCCCCGGTCGTGCTGTGCGAGGTCACGTCGAGGTAGAGGAACAGCGCCGACAGACCGAGGCCCGCGCCGAGCACGATGCCGGTGACGAGGTCGCGCTCCCGCGCGCGGCGGACGGCCACGAACTCCATGCCGACCGCCGCCAGCAGCGCCATGGCGACGAAACCGACCAGCGGGTTGATGCCGAACAGGAAGGAGGCGGACCCGCCTGCGCTGCTCACGTCGGCGAGCGCGTGGCCCGCGAAGGACTGACTGCGGATGACGGTGAACACACCGACCACGCCGGACACGACCGCGGCGCTGCCGCCGATCAGCATGGCGGTCTGAACGGGTCCGCTCGTCAGGAAGCCGGGCTCGACCACCGCATTTAGGAGAGCGCTCACGGTCGGATCCCGACGACGTCGAGGCGCTCGCGCGCGAACGCCTCGCCTCCGCCCTCGGCGGCGATCACCAGCACGCGCCCGTGGATGCGGACGACGTCGATCGCGTAGCCGTAGAGCCCGCTCAGCACCTCGCCGCGCACCACCTCCTCCGTGCTGCCGCTGATGGCGCGGCCGTGCGCCAGGTAGACGATGCGGTCCATGCTGGAGAGCAGCGGGTTCATGTCGTGCGCCGAGATCAGGACCGTGATCCCGTGCTCGGCCGCGATGGCGCGCAGCAGCGCCACGACCTCGGCGATGCTGCGCACGTCGAGGTTGGCGAGGGGCTCGTCGAGCAGCAGCAGCTTGGGGTGGCGTACCAGGGCGTGGGCGATCATGACCCGCTGCTGCTGGCCGCCCGACAGGTCGCCGACGCGCCGGTCCGCGAAGCCGTCCGCCGCCACGGCGCGCAGCATGCGGTCGACGACCTCTCGCCGCCGCTTGGACGGCAGCGGCAGGCCCAGGCGGTGCCCGTCCAGCCCGAGCGCCACGAGGTCGCGCGCCCGCAAGGGCACGTAAGGGTCGAGGGCGATCTTCTGCGGCACGTAGCCGATCGAGCGCAGGTCCTTGCCGCCGCCCACCCGCACGCGGCCGCGCTCGGGCTTGTGGAATCCCAGCACGGTGCGGAGCAGGGTCGTCTTGCCCGAGCCGTTGGCCCCGATCAGGCCGCAGAACGCGCCCTGTCGCAGCGTAAAGCTCACGTCCCTGAGCACGGCCTGTCCGGAGAAGGACACGCTCACCCGGTCGACCGCGAGCGCCTCGGGCTCGGGCCGCACGCTCAGGGCGCCGCGTCTTGCAGCGACTCGATCGAGGTCTTGTCCTTGAGGGCCTTGTCGAGCGCGTTGACCTCGGCCACCATCCACGTCTGGTAGGTGTAGCCGTTGGTCGGCATGGTCTCGTAGACGCCCACCACCGGGACGCCGTTCTTCTTGGCGAGGTCGAGGAAGCTCTGGGTGAGGGCGTCGGTGACCTGCTGGTTGTAGGCGAAGGCCTTCACCGCGTGACCGGTGAACAGCGCGTTCTCGGCGCCCACGTCATGCGGCGAGGGGTAGGTGCCGTTCATGATGGCCGCCTCGAGCGAGAAGGGCGTCTTAAGGTCGGCGCCGGCGGCCTGGAGCATGTAGTCGGACACCGGCTCCGTGGTGGCCACGGGCGTATTCGGGTACTCGGCCTTGAAGGCCGCGATGGCGTCCGTCCACGGCTTCAGCGAGGCGTCGAACTTCTCCACGTTGGCCCGGAAGGTGGCGGCCTGGTCGGGTTCGAGCGCAGCGAGCGCGTTGCCGACGGCCTTGGCCACGACCGGCATGGTCTTGGGGTCGTACCAGAGGTGCGGGTTGGGCGTGCTGGCCGGCAGGCCGAGCAGCTCCTGGACGTTGATCACCTTGCGGGTGGCGCTGGGGGCCGCGGCCATGATCTTGTCGACCCAGGCGTCGTAGCCGACGCCGTTCTCGACGACGAGCTGGGCGGCGGCGATCGAGCCCGCGACCTTGGGGCTGACCTCGAAGGTGTGCGGGTCGGTGTTGGGGTCGGTGACGATGGCGGTGGCCTGGACGGCCGCGCCGCCGACCTGGCTGATCACGTCGGCGTACTCGTTCTCGACACCGACGGCGTTGATCGCGGCCGAGGCGGCGTGCGCGGACCCGTGCGCGGCAGCGAGCAGCGCGAAGGTGACGAGGACGCCGCACACACACCTCGACGCGGGTGGGACGGCCCTACGCGGCAGGCCGGGCTTGGGACTGGACGGGCCTGGGTCGAGGTGGTCGAGGTGTTTCATGGTCGGCTCCACATCAGGTTGATTTGATCGTTATAACGTAGCAAAATGATCCCGCAAAGCCCTGGTCCAACGCAATGCAACCGGGGCACGCGCCCGTCGCTGACGTCGGCCTTCTCGACTGCCGACTGCGATGGATCCGATGTTGACACGAAATCTGTTTGGTAAACTTTAGCATCCAAGAGACCGAGGTTCCCCGTGTTAGGACTCCGCCCCAAGCCGCGCCGCGACGACCCTCACCGCCGCGCCCTGGAAGCCGGCCTGCGCGAGCGCCTCGCCCTTGGCGAGGACGACGGCGTCAAGGTCTATGAGGTCGCCTGCGGCATCCCCGACTGCCCCGACGTGGTCACCGCCGTGCTCGTCGTGCGCGCGGATCTCAAGACCGAGGTCTACCGCGTTGCTAAGGCGATGCTCGACGCTACCGTGGACGACCTCGCTGAGGCCATGCGCGCGGCCGAGGCGTCGCGCCGCGGGATCCCGCTCGCCCAGATGTTATCGCAACTGCGCGGCTGACCGACCTCGCCTGCCATCGACCTGAGGCTCGCATGACCGCGCTCTCGTATGATGGCCTGCCCGTCACCGTCCCGTCCGGCTTTCTGGAGGCCGGCAAGACGACCCTGCTCACTGCCATCCTGAGGAACCACGAGGGACGCCGCGTGGCCGTCGTCGTAACGACATCAGCGAGGTCAACGTCGGCGCCGCCCTCGTCCGCGACGGTGGCGCCACCTTGTGAGCGGATCGTATAGGGACCAGGTGACGCGAATGTCTCGAGTACCCTCGGCCCGGCCCCGCCACTCGGCGCGCGGCGTCGTCGGCGCCGTGGCGCTGCCCCTGGCCCTGCTGTGGGGCGCGCCGGCCCTTGCGCAGGCCCAGGAGCAGGCTGGCGCGCCCCAGACGTCGAGCAACCCCTTGCCCGGCCCCGAGCAGGACGACGCGTCCAAGCCCACCTGGGCCGGCACCATCGACACGCGCCAGAACCTGCTCGGCGACGTCGGCGGCGTCCGGACGGCGCTCGACCAGGGCGGCGTGAGCTTCGGCCTGACCGAGACCGACGAGGTCCTCGGCAACCCGACGGGCGGCTTTCGGCAGGGCGCCATCGTCGAAGGATTGACCCAGGTGAGCGTCGGCGTCGACGCCGGCAAGGCCTTCGGCCTCGATGGCGGCACCTTCAATGTCAGCGCCTACCAGATCCACGGCCGCGGGCTGACCTCCCGCGACATCGGCAACTTGAACGTGATCAGCAGCATCGAGGCCGACCCGAGCACCCGGCTCAACGAGCTCTGGTACCAGCAGACGTTCTGGGATGGCAAAGCGGACGTGAAGATCGGCCAGCAGAGCGCCGACTTCGAGTTCATCACCTCCGAATACGAGGATCTGTTCATCAACTCGGGCTTCGGCTG
>CAXTFJ010000163.1:0-9407 GCA_964243405.1 uncultured Lichenihabitans sp.
GCGCCGGGTCGGGCTCGGTGCCGAACCAGGTCTTGTGGATGGCGGCCAGCGAGCCGTCCTTCTTCATGGCGGTGATGACGTCGTTGACTTTCTCGACCAGCGGCGACCCCTTGGCCATCATCACCGAATACTGCTCGGTGGTCTTGATCCGCTGCACGACGGCGAACTGCGGCTTGTCCTTGACGTAGTAGAGCAGGGCGGGGATGTCGGAGATGTAGCCGTCGATGCGGCCGGCCGCCAGGTCGAGCATGGCCGGGTTGAGGCCCTCGTAGCGGCGGATGTCGGCGATCTTGTCCTCCGCCTGGTGCTGGGTGGTCCACATGTCGCCGGTGGACGCCGTGTCGACGCCCACGACCTTGCCCGCCATGCCGGCGAGGTCCTTGATCCCGGACGCCTTGGTGACGGTCAGCGACTGGTCGCTGTCGTAATAGGGCTGCGCGAAAGCGACGCTGGCGAGCCGCTTCTTGGTGATGGTGATGGAGGAGACCGCCGCGTCGATTTGCCCGGACTGAACGGCCGCGAACAGCCCGTTGAAGGGGATGTTGGTGATCTCGACCGTGTCGCCCAGGCGCTTGCCGACCTCGTTCATCAGGTCGATCTCGAAGCCCACGTTCTTGCCCGACGCGTCCTGGAACTCCCACGGCACGTTGCCGATGTTGGCGCCGACCTTGATCGTGTCGGCCCGCGCGGGCGCGGCCCCCAGCGCGAGCAGCGCCGCCGCCCCCAGGGCCGCCTTCCATTGACCGGTCATGTGTTCCTCCCGATAACGCGCCCGGTGGGGGCGCGGCTCGCCCGTGGCGGCCGCGGCGCGCCTAGCAATCCACAGGCCAGGAGCAGGGCCGCACCCGCATGGCGATGGCGTTCGTCGAGTTCGAGGCCTCCTCGCTGGGCCGGCACGGCACGCCGGTCGAGGTGGCCTGGGCGTTCGAAACGGGCGAGGGGGAAAGCCACCTGATCCGACCCGCGCCGGGCTGGACCGACTGGGCCGCCTCCGCCGAGCGCGTCCACGGCCTGTCGCGCGCCACGCTGCTCGCCGAAGGCGTGCCGCACGACGAGGTCGCCCGCCGCCTCGTGGCCGCGCTCGACGGCCACGACCTTTACGCGAGCGCGCCCTCCTGGGACGGCAAATGGCTGAGCGCCCTGCTGCGCGCGGGCGGGTGGCCGCGTCACGCGCTCCGGCTCAAGGATTCCGACGACGCCCACCGGCGGGCCATCAAGGCGGTGCTAACGGAAAACGCCCGACCGGCCGGACGGAACGCTGTCGAAGCGGTGCTCGCGCGGGCCAAGCAAGCCCTCGATACCTCCGGCGCGCCTGTCCACCGCGCGCTGGCCGACGTGCACCGCGAATGGGAGCTGTGGCGGACCGCCGGACAGCTGGCGCGGGACGAACCGCCTACGACTGGCAGTCCTTGACCACGCGCTCCAGCGCCTGCGACAGGCCGGACAGGGAATAGCTGTCGGTCGCGGTGCCGCCCTTCACCAGCGTGCCCTTCACGACCAGCTTGCCGCCGTGCTTCAGCGCGTCGAGGAAGCGCGTCTCGTCGGCCGCGTTCTTCATCCAGGCGTTCTGCCCCTTGGACACCAGGTCGAAGCTGGTGGCCCCCACCTCCGCCTTGGCCTGGGCGGCGCCGTCCTTGAGCGGAACGCCCATGATCACCGACACCTCGTTGTGGACGCCTTCGGCGGGGCGGGTCGACACGAAGATGTAGGCCTGGTCCTTCTTCAGCGTGGAAGGCGCGCGGTCCTTGGGCTGGGCGAGCGCGTAGCAGATCTTGGACTTGCCCTGCGACAGGTAGGCGCCCCAGTCGCCGTAATTGCCCACCAGCATGGGCTTGGCGGACGCCGCGGCGTCCGGCTTGGTGGCGGCGACGGCGTGCGACGCGTGGTGACGGTACGAGCGTGCCTGCGCGAGGCTCGGGAGCAGCAGCACGGCCACAGCGACCGCCGCGGCCAGGCGGCTCGGAACCGTGAATTGCGAGCGGATCATCACCGATTGAACTCCCTGCGCGGCCCCTCGTCATGGGCCTACCACGCAACACCTTAACGACGCGGAAACCAAGCCCGAGGATGGCGGCGAAAATCGGACGGCCGCGCGGGGGAGGACCCGCGTCCGGCCTCACGTTGTCGTCTCGCCTTGAGCCAGGGCCCATCGCTCCTCGCGCGGGTGGATCCCGGGTCGACGTTTCGCTCTACACCATCCACACGTCCCGGCGCCTGCAGGTTTCGCCCTTCTCCCGCCGGGGCGGGAGAAGGTGTCCGAAGGACGGATGAGGGTGGGGCCACGCACGAGGAAGCCCCTCATCCGCCCTGTCGGGCACCTTCTCTCCGCGGGGGAGAAGGGGAGAACGGCCCGGCGTGCAGACGTGTGAGTCTGATAGCCGCTTCTGCTCCGCCCGGGACGACAGGGTCGCGTCGAGCTGACCCGGCGCGGAACCCCGTCAGGCCGAGACGCGCAGCTCCAGGCCTTTCTCGGCTTCGGCGACCTTGACGGCCACGGCCTCCTGCACGACCAGTTCGTGCAGCAGGTCGTGCGCGACCAGTTCCGCCAGCTGGCGGCCGACCTTGGCTTCGAGCCTGTCGCCTTTGTAGCAAACCTGGATCGTCGCCTCGAAGGCGTTGTCGAGCAGTGTGTAGTCGCCGAAGAAGGTGCTGCCGCGGTGGACGCAGGACGTGCGCTCTGTGGGCATGGAATTCCTCCGAAACGGCCGTTCTTCTTGGGCCGCTGCGGCGAATATTACGCGGTTCGCGACGTCCGACAATAACCAATCGTCATCGAGGTCAACGGCTCCAGTCGTCGCCGCGCCCGATCACGGCTGGGCGCGCAGCGCCTGCAGCAACGGGCCGGTCGGGTTGCCGTCGGCCACCAGTCCGGCCCGCGCCTGCGCGTCCCGGATCGTGTCGCGCAGGGCGAGGCTGACGCGCCCCTCGCGGTTGTCCACCGCGTAGCCGAGGTCGGCCAGGCGCGCCTGCAGGGCGATACGGTCGGCGCGGGACATCGGTGGTTCCGTGGGCCAAGGGCCCGCGATGGCCCGTCCGCCCGCCATCCGGTCGGCGAGATCGGCGACACTCAGCACGTAGGCGTCGGAGAAATTGTAGGTCTTCAGCACCTCGAAATTGGGCGTGACCAGGAAGGCCGGCCCACCCGCGCCCGCGGGGAAGAACAGCACCAGGTCGCTCGCCTCGGTCATCGGTCCGCCGTCGGCGCGCGTGACGCCCCGCGCGGCCCAGCCGCTGGCGTCGGTGCGGCTCGCGCGGAAGTCGAGGCCCGCCGGCACCGCCACCTGAAATCCCCAGGGCCGGCCCGGCACCCACCCCTTGCCGCGCAGGAAATTGGCGATGGACGCCAGCGCGTCGGGAACGTCGGTCCAGATGTCCCGGCGCCCGTCGCCGTGCCAGTCCACCGCGAAATCCCTGAAGCTCGACGGCATGAACTGCGGCAGCCCCATCGCGCCCGCCCAGGAGCCGCGCAGGTCCGTCCGCCGCACGTCGCCGTCCTGCAGCATGGCGAGCGCCGCCAGCAGTTCGGCGCGGTACAGGTCCGGCCGGTAGCCGAGCGCGCCCAGGGTCGCCATGGAACGGATCACGTCCTTGCTGCCCGCCGAGGTGCCGTAGTTCGTTTCCAGGCCCCAGACCGCCACCAGGATCGCGGCGGGCACGCCGTAGCGGCGTTCGATGGCGGACAGGTCCGTGCCCCACCTTTTGAGCAGGGTGCGACCGGCGGCGACGCGCGCTGGCGTCACCTGCGCCGCGAGATAGGCGCCGAGCGGCTTGGCGAACTCCGGCTGCCGCGCCGTCAGTGCCGCGAGCGAGGGGTCGGGCGCCAATCCCGCGAACGCCGCCTCGAACGTCGCGTCCGACACGCCGTCCCGCGCCGCGTCCGGCCGCAGCGATTGGACGAAAGCGTCGAAGCTCTCGGCCGGCCCGGCCGCCGCGGCCGGGTCCACGGCGAGCAGCAGGCCCGCGAGCGCGGCGCACGCCAGGGCGATCGGGCGACGGTTCGGCATCGGGCTCCAATCCGTGGTAGCGGAGACGGGCCCGGGTCGGCCGCGGCCAGCCTTAAGCCGGGCGCGGTGGCGGCGTCAAAGCGGGTCCGCGTCCGCGACGCCGCGGTCGTGGAACGTTTGTGGCCGCACTGTGATTTTCGAGCCGGGGCGAGGAACTGGACGATGCCGGATAAGACGATCGAGGCGGGCCCGGGCCGGCTGTCCGGCCTGCTGCTGGCCATCGCGGCGGGCATCGCGCTGGGCAAGGTGGCGGACGTCGCCTCGCCCCTTCACCGCAGCGCCCAGACGGCACCGTCCGGGGCCCCGCTGCAGCCGACGCCCACCTCCCACGCCGCGACCGTCAACCCCGACCCGGTCCCCGTCACCCATCGCCCCGGGCTGCTCGGGATCCTGTGGTCGGTGGTGGAGCGGGTCGGCCGCGACAACGTCACCATGGTGGCGGCGGGGGTGGCCTTCTACGCGCTGCTCGCCATCTTCCCCGCGCTCACCGCCATCGTGTCGCTCTATGGATTATTCAGCGACCCCGCGGAAGTGTCGCGCCAGATCTCCGCTTTCCGCTACTTCCTGCCGCCCGAAGCCCTGAAGCTCATCACCGACGGGCTGCAGGCCTTCGTGACGAAGAGCAACTCGCAGTTCAACATCGCGCTGGTCACGGGCCTGGTGCTGGCGATCTGGAGCGCGCGGGCGGGCATCCAATCGATCATGACGGGGCTCAACATCGCCTACGAGGAAACCGAGCGGCGCTCCATCGTCGTTCAGAACCTCGTCGCCATCGCGATGACCTTCGCGGCCGTGGTGCTCGCCATCGCGGTGATCTTCGCCATCGCGGTGCTGCCCGCCGTCATCGCGCTGTTCGCGTTCCCGCCCAAGCTCGCCACCCTGCTGGCGCTGGTCCGCTGGCCGCTGCTCGCCGTCATGGTGCTGGTGGGCTTCGGGGTGCTGTACCGCTTCGCGCCCTGCCGACGCGAAGCGCGCTGGCAGTGGATCACCTGGGGCTCGGCCACGGCCACGACGCTGTGGCTGCTCGGCTCGTCGCTGTTCTCGTTCTACGTCAGCCATTTCGGCAGCTACGACAGGACCTACGGCTCGCTGGGCGCCGTGGTGGTTCTGCTGCTGTGGCTGTGGGTCGCGGCCGTGTTCTTCCTGATGGGCGCGGAGCTCGACGCCGAGCTCCACACCCGCGCGCTCAGCACGGGATCGCCCACCCGCGGGTTGCCGACGAGCACCTGAGCGGTTCCGTCGCGGCCCGACCTCGCCTAAGCTCGCGGTGTTTCGGAACAGGACCGTCCGGGTCCGCGAGGGAGGGGTGCGGTGGAACGGGTCGCCGAACCGGCATCGTCCGGTAGCTTCGACCTCGTCTGCCTGGGTGAGCCGATGCTGGAGCTCAACCTCCAGCCCTCAGTCGATCCGGAGCGTCGCCTGTACCTCGAAGCGCACGGCGGCGACGCGTCCAACGTGGCCGTGGCGGCGGCGCGGCAGGGCGCGAGGGTGGCGTTCCTGTCCGCGGTGGGCGACGACCCCGCCGGGCGCAGCTTTCTCGACCTGTGGCGCCGCGAGGCGATCGACAGCACGGCGGTCCGCGTCGATCCCGACCACCATACCGGCCTCTACTTCGTCCGCCACGACGCGGGAGGCCACCATTTCTCCTACCTGCGCCGCGGCTCGGCCGCGAGCCGCTACCGGCTCGACGAGGCCGGTTTGGCGGTGCTGGCCCGGAGCGCCTCCGTGTTCGCCTCCGGCATCAGCCTGGGAATCTCAGACCGCGCGGCCGACACCGTCTTCGCCGCCATGCATGCCGTGCGCGCCGCGGGCGGGCGGGTCGCGTTCGACACCAACTACCGCCCAAAACTCTGGCCCAGGGCGCGCGCCGCGGCGGTGATCGGGCAGGGGATGCGCTTGGCGGACGTGGTGTTCCCCGGCCTGGAGGACGCGACCCTGCTGCTCGGCCTGAGCGACCCCGACGCCATTCTCGACCTGTGCCTCGGCTTCGGGGCGGAAACCGTGATGCTGAAGATGGGCCGCTCCGGCGCGATGGTGGCGACGCGGGACGGCACGCGGGTCGCGGTCGCGCCCCACCCCTGCGTGCCGGTCGACGCCACGGGGGCGGGCGATACGTTCTGCGGCGCCGTCCTGGCCCGGTTGGCCGTCGGCGACGCGCCGGTCGAGGCCGCGCGCTACGCCGCCTGCGCGGCGGCCCTGGCGACCACCGGCTACGGGGCCGTGCCGCCGATCCCGACCCGCGCGGCCGTGCTGGCCGAACTCGCGGGGCGGGGCTGACCATCCCGAACCACCGCGGGGCCGACGCCCCCGACATCCCAGGACCTTCCCCGCATGACGCTCGCCGCCGAGTCCTCCACTTTCGTGCCCGGCCCCCCCGAGCAGCGGTCGACCTACCTCGGCTTCTTCATCGCCGGATTCGGGCTCGCGGCTTGGGCGCCACTGGTGCCTTTCGCGCAGGCCAGGGCCGGGCTCGACGCGGGCACGCTCGGCCTCGTGCTGCTCTGCTTCGGCGGCGGCTCCATCGTGGCCCTGCCGCTCGCGGGCGCCGTCGCGGCCCGGCTCGGCTGCCGCCGGGTGCTCATCGCCGCCACGCTGCTGATCTGCGCCGCGCTGCCGCTGTTGGCCGTCATCAGCAGCGGGCCGCTGCTCGGCGCGACCCTGCTGCTTTTCGGCGCGGGTGTCGGCTGCGTGGACTGCGTGGTCAACATCCTGGCCATCATCGTCGAGCGCGCGAGTGGGCGACCGATGATGTCGGGGTTCCACGGCTGCTTCAGCCTGGGCGGGATGCTGGGCGCGGGCGCGGTGAGCACTCTGCTCTGGTTGGGCGCGTCCCCGCTCGCCGCGATCCTCTGCGTGGTCGTCGTCCTCGCGGCCGTGCTCGCCGCCGCGGCACCGCACCTGCTGTCCCAGGCGAGCGAGGCCGGCGGACCCGCCTTCGCGATCCCGCACGGCATCGTGCTGTTCATCGGCGGCCTGTGCCTGGTGATGTTCCTGACCGAGGCCGCGGTGCTCGACTGGAGCGCCGTGTTCCTGGCGGACGTGCGCGGCGTCGACCCGGCCCGCGCGGGCCTGGGTTACGCCGCCTTCGCCACGACCATGACGCTCGGGCGCTTCGGGGGCGACCGCATCGTGCGGCGCGTGGGCGGCATGACCATCCTGGGGGGTGGCGGCCTGTGTGCCGCTGCGGGCCTCACGCTCGCCACGCTCGTTCCCGCCTGGCAGGCGGCCGTGCTGGGCTACGCGCTGGTGGGAGCGGGCTGCTCCAACGTCGTGCCGGTGCTCTACACGGCGGTGGGCCGCCAGACCGTCATGCCCGAGCACGTCGCCGTGCCGGCCATCACCACCATGGGCTATGCCGGCATCCTGGCGGGCCCGGCCCTGATCGGCTTCGCGGCGCGCGCCACGAGCCTGCCGACCGTCTTCCTCGGGCTCGCGGTCCTGCTCCTCGGCGTGGCCGCGAGCGGAAGGGCGCTCCGGTCCTGACCGCCGGCGTCCCTCAGATGTCGGGCAGATCCAGCGCCGGGCCGAGCGGCACGATGCCGGTCGGGTTGACGGCCCGGATGTTGTAGTAGCCCGCCTTGATGTGGGCGAGGCTCACCGTCTCGGCTACCCCGTCGATGGCGAGCATGCGCTTCACGAAGCCCTGCAGGGCCGGCAAGTCGGCGATGCGGCGCAGGTTGCACTTGAAGTTGCCGTGGTAGGCGGCATCGAAGCGGATGAGGGTGACGAACAGCCGGAGGTCGCTCTCGGTCAGCCGGTCGCCGAACAGGAAAGGACCGCCCCAGGCCAGCCGCTCCTCCAGCCCGTCGAGCGCGGCGAACACGTCGCGGCAGGCCCCCTCGTAGGCGTCCTGCTCGGTCGCGAAACCCGCGCGGTAGACCCCGTTGTTGAGGCGGCCGTACAGGTCGTCGTTGAGCGCGTCGATAGCGGTCGCGAGGTCTGCGGGATAGAGCGAGGGCGTGTCGGGCGCGAGCCCCGCGAAGGCGCCGTCGAACATGCGCAGGATGTCGGCCGACTCGTTATTGACGATCGTGTCCCGGGCCTTGTCCCACAGTACCGGGACGGTGGCGCGGCCGGTGAAACGCGGGTCCGAGCGGGTGTAGACCTGGTGCATGTAGGTGGCGCCGTGCAAGGCGTCAGCGGTCGAGCGGGGCAGGTCGTCCGCGCCGCCGCCGAAGCGCCAGCCCTGGTCGGTCATGCGGGGCTCGACCACCGACACGTCGACCAGCGCGTCGAGCCGCTTGAGCTTGCGCGCCATCAGGGTGCGGCACGCCCAGGGACAGATCAGCCCCACGTAGAGGTGGTAGCGGTCCGCTTCCGCCCGGAAGCCGCCCGAGCCCGTCGGGCCCGCCTCGCCGCCGAGGGTGACCCAGTTGCGGACGCTCGACGGCTTGCGTTTGAACGTGGCGCCATCCTCCCCGTCCTTGGGGCTCCACTGCTCCGACCAGACCCCGTCGACCAGCATGCGGTTTCTCCCCGGTTGCGGCCCCGTCGCCGGTTCCGCGCCTCCATGCGTGTCAGAAGCGGCCGACCTGCGCTAGTTTTTAGATCAACGGCGCCGCGGCGTCCCAGGGGAGGGTGGAATGCCGATCTACGCTTTGGGCGAGCACGCCCCCGTCCTGCCCGAACCGGGCCGTTTCTGGATCGCACCCGACGCCAACGTGATCGGCCGCGTGACGCTGGGGGAGGACGTCGGCGTCTGGTTCGGCGCGGTAATCCGCGGCGACCGCGAGGTGGTGGCGCTCGGTTCCCGCAGCAACGTCCAGGATGGCTGCGTCCTGCACACCGACCCGGGCTTTCCGCTCGTGGTCGGACGGGATTGCACGGTAGGGCACCGCGCCATCCTGCACGGGTGCACGATCGGCGACACGGTCCTGGTCGGCATGGGCGCCACCGTGATGAACGGCGCCATCATCGGCGACGAGTCGATCATCGGCGCGGGCGCCCTCGTGACCGAGGGGAAGAGCTTCCCGCCGCGCTCCCTGATCGTCGGTGCCCCGGCCCGCGCGATCCGCCAGCTCGACGACGCGGCGGTAGAAGCCATCCGCAGGAACGGGCGAGGCTACGTCGAGAACTGGAAGCGGTTCGCCGCAAACCTGCACCGCCTCGATTGAGGCCGGGCAGGGGACCGCGAGGCCACCCGGCCTCAGCGCGGCGCGCGCTTGGCCAGGATGCGCTGCAGCGTGCGCCGGTGCATGTTGAGCCGCCGCGCGGTTTCCGACACGTTGCGGCCGCACAACTCGTAGATGCGCTGGATATGCTCCCAGCGGACCCGGTCGGCCGACATGGGGTTCTCGGGGATCTCCGCCTTGTCGTGGCGGGTCGCCATGAGGGCGTTGGTGATCGCGTCGGCGTCGGCTGGCTTGGCGGGACAGTCGACGGCGCCGAGCTTCACGGCCGTCA
>CAXTFJ010000164.1:0-9012 GCA_964243405.1 uncultured Lichenihabitans sp.
GGCCCGCCGCAGCCCCCAAGCGGAGGCCAACGCCATCCACCCCCTGGGTAATTACTTCGCCATGGCGTCCGGTCTCCTCAGAGGCTCATTGCCCATGATGGCCGCCAGTTCGGACGAAGGCGTTCTTGCTATTGAATCAGAACCGCGAGGTTGATACGGCACCTTAAGATTTGAAGGTGTTGTTATAGTAGATTCTGGTACCGGTCTCTCTTTATTATTTGATGTGCTTTCCGGAGCGATGCTTTTAATCCGCGCAACCGGGGCGCAATCAAGCACTCGCACAAGCTCTTCGTGCCGGATGAGCGTCGCGCCGCCAAGCTTCCGCGCTTCTATCTTACCTTCAGCGATCATACTGTACAGGGTACTCTGGCTGATACCCAGAACCGCGGCTGCATCTTTCGGCCGGTAAGCCAATGGCTGGAATATGATTGATCTTCCGCGCCTGTCGCTCATGTCCCCGCCTTGCGCAGCCCCACCCCGCCTCACCACCGTTCTTGGGGATGAACTTGACGCCGGCGGGTTGCACCTTTGCACGCCGTAGATAGCTTTCCTCTACTCGCACACCCTTGCGTATGCGTTGCAACCTGAACTAGCATTCACTTCTGACCTCCATGGCGCTCCCTTTCGGCAAGTCCGGCCTTTCAACGCCCTCGACGCTGGAGGCCAAGATCCTGGCCTTTCTTGGCGAGTATGGGGCCTACATCCCGTCCTACGAGCTACCTGAGCGCCTCGACAGGAGTTTTGGCTCCCCGATCGATGAGCCAGCCTGTCGAAAGGCGTTGGACGCGCTGATTGCCAAGAAACTCGTGTCCACATCGCCGGATCAGCCGTCGATGGTCAAGATTGCCCAAGCCTCACCTGACCTAATCGGGATGGACGACCAGCCGAAAGGCGAGTCGGGGATCATGCCGCACCTGAAGCATTATCTCCGGGGTGACTTCTGCGCCGTGATCGAGGGCAAGGCGGGCGCGGGTTACCTCGTCATCGATACCTCGTACAAGGGGCCGACGAAGGGGACATGGCGACGGCCAGACTTCACCGTCGTGAACGTCATCGACCTTCCGCTTCTCGGGCGCCGCCAAATCGACGTGCACAGCTTCGAACTCAAAACCGAGACGGGCTGCACCGTTCCGTCCGTCTTCGAGGCGCTGTCGCAGGCGCGGGAGACGCACTACGCCTATCTGGCGTGGGACTTGCCCGAGGGTTCGCCGCGCCGCGCCGACCTGCCCGAGATAGAGGACGCCTGCACGCTGCACGGCATCGGCCTGATAACGATGGTACGGAAAGGGCAGAAGGGTTTCGGGCACCTGCGTATTCGGCCAAGACGTCGAGCGAGCAGCGACCTCGACGTCCATCGCTACCTGCTCGACCGGCTCGACCAGGAACAGCGTACATGGCTCTCGGCAGAGGCGAGCAAGGGCCAATGAAGGGCCGCGTCGTAAGCGTCGCCAACCTCAAGGGAGGGGTCGGAAAGACCACGACGGCCGTCATGCTCGCAGACGGACTTTCCTTGCAGGAAGCTCCCGAAGGAGGGCGCCCCAACAAGGTGCTCGTCATCGATGCGGATCCGCAGGCCAGCCTCGGCTTCGCACTCGCCGGCGGGGCCAAAATCAGACAGGTGGCGAGCGCTCACCTCAGCGTGAACACGCTGATGAACCGGTCAGTCCTACACGAGCAGAAGATTGACGTCGGCGCTTCGATCGTCGGCAACATCTCACGCGTGTATGGCACGGTAGCTGGCAAGGTCGTGAAGGGCGACATATCTTTGATCGCTTCCTCCCCCGCAATGGTGTTTGCGGAGCAGATGATCGTCAGGGACATGACCAAGAAGGGGCTGTCCTATGACGAGACGCTGAGCCGCGTGTTCAACTTCGTCAGGAACGACCTACTGAGCTACGCGAGGCAGCATTACGATTGGGTCATCATTGATTGTGCGCCGGGCATGAACATGCTGACGCGGACGTCGATCTGCGCCAGCGATGCGACGTTGGTCACGACCGTTCCCGAGCCGCTGGCGACTTTCGGGTTCGACATCTTCCTCACTGCCGTATGGACGGAGCGCTTCGACCTGCTGCCTGCTCCACAGCGACCGCTGGTGCTCCTAACAAGGATGAAAGCCAGCGAGAAGGCGCACGGTATCGAGATCGACCGGATCGGGAAAGCCATCCGTGACACACCGCCCTTTCAGCTCCTGAAGACGCGCGTCCCAGAGGTCGCTGCCGTCGACGGGCAATCATTCTTAAAAGCCGTGCCCATGACGATGAAGGGCAGGTATAGGACGCTCATGGCCGGCATCGTGGCCGGGCTCGCCACCGAAGTGACGGAGACCGTCGATGCCGCATGATGCTTTCCGGCACCTCCGTACCATGGCTGATCACGCGGAAACCTTCGGAGCCGCGAATACGCAGGCTGAGGCGGCGGCGGCAGCGATCTTCGCTGCAGCAATCAAAGAAGCAAGCCGGGAGAAACTCGCCCTCATCCACGGTGCGCTCGGGATCCAGGACTTCGATGCACTCGCTGATCGCCTCAAGTCCGGCGACGTGAGAGCCCTTGTCGATCGGATCGATGGTCCAGCGAGGCCGGCCCGAACACTGAAGGCGGCGCTGGCGCGCTTGAAACAGATTGGGCAAGGGAAGGACCCAGAACTACCCATCGATCTCGCCGCTCTCGACCTCGCCGGGTTGCGCAAAGCGCACGATGCTCTCGGGGACAAGTTTGAGGGTTGGCTCAGTAAGCAGGGCAACAAGGCGAAGGCTGCGTTGCAAGCGATGGACCCGGGAGTTCCCAACGTTGATAGGATCACCCCGGCCAAGGCTCGCCCGAGGCTGGCCGAGCTCGCGCGCGGAGCGAAGTCGACTCCTCCTTTCCGTCTGCCTGACCTTGATGTTGACGGCCTCAGGCGAGCGCGAGCGGACCTCGGCGACGACTTCGAGTCGTGGTTGAGTCGGCAGAAGGGACCTGACCTAAAGGCAGCGCTCGTCCGCATGGATCCTCGTCGGCCGAGGGTCGGCAAACTACCGAAAGCCGACTACCCGTTCCTGCTGAACGAGATCGCCGCTGGCGGACCTCTTGTGACCTCGGACGAGGACACTCCTCCAATCGGAGAGGTGAAGTTCTCAATGCGCGACAGATAAGCGCAAGCCAGCAGCCAAATTACAGTGAGGTCATCCTAGTTCCTCGAACTGTTGCGCTGCCGCGGTCTGTCAATCACGGCTCGACTCTCCGCAGTCGGACGCCTGGCGCCCCGTGATTCAAGAACTCGATGCCGGCAACTTCAAGTGCGCGGCGGAGCGCGGCTATGGTTGGCTTGTTGCCACTGATCTCACCTGCTTGGGTTTCAAGACGTTTGATCGTTGGTAACGACACTCCTGAGATTTCCGCCAGCGTCTTCTGCTCCCACCGGAGCATTGCACGAGCGGCACGCACCTGTTCGCTAGTCAGCAAGATAATCTCCAAGGCATAAAATGATACCTGAGGTATTGACTATGCTCTGAGGCTCATCTAATACTCTAGGTATCGCATAACGGCGAGCCATGAGCAACCAGATGCCCCGTCCTCACCACAAATTCCTCACCGCCGACGACACCTACACCAGCGCCATCATGCGCGCCGCCTGGACCAAGGCGTTCAACAAGCGGGCTCGCTTCCCCAAGGCGCTCAAAAGCGTATGGGCCGATGCTAAATCCGAGAAGGACAGCCTCGCTTGGTACGCCGCGGCCGATGCAGCTCACGCTGCCATGAAGGCCGGGGTCATCCAGGTTTTCACGCCGCTTGAGGCAGCCCGCTCCGCTCTTTTCTTCGCCGAGCACAACGACACGGCTATCGGCCACGAATTGGTCGCCGCCGCTCGGGTCCGCCTCGCCTCCCTTGAACTCGCCGCGTGAGGACCGCCATGAAAACCGCGTCCCCCACCGCCCAGCGCATCGTCACCCGGCTCCAAGTCCTCAACGGCGAGGCCCGCACCTACCCGCTGCAAACCGCCCTCGCCATCCCTGAGACCGCGTTCGAGGCGGCTTTGGGCGAACTCGTGGCGGCCGGGCGCGTGGTCCGGGTCCGCGGCGTCGGCGCCAAGCTGATCCTGGCGTGATGCCCATGGACCTGCGCACCGCCGAGCGCATCGCCGCCACGGTGGCCGCTAAGCCCTTCCCGCTCCGGCAGGCCGCGCTCACCTGGGCCAGGACCAAGGGCCGGGACAGGACCGCAACCCGTGAACTGCGGGCCAGGGCTGGCGCCGTGGCTGACGCCATCCACTCCGACATGGCCGAGCGCGACCGTCGCGCCGCCGCAGAGTTCGCGAGCCTGTAGGCCGCGCCACCCCGAGTTTCGGCGCAACCTGCGCAGAAATCCCTGCCCCACCGCGGGTCCGATACCACCCCAACCACCACCAGGAGCACATGATGACCAACGCCACCACGCGGGCGAACGCCACCGGCTTGCCTTCCCGACGCCGCATCCTCGCGACCCTCGCAGGCGTCGGAACCGCCCTGGCCCTCCCCGTGGCCGTCCAGGCCGCCATTCCCGCCGATAGCCCCGACGCGGCCCTGATCGCCCTCGCGGGCCGCGTCGAGACCCTGGTCGCCCGCGAGCAGGCCGCAGGCGTGCGGTACTGCGATGCAAATCATGCGGCGGACCAGATGATCCGGCATCGCCCGAAGGCACCGCGCGAGGAGGACTTTCCCAGCCTCGTCACCATGGAGGAGGCTTTGGACGGAACCAAGATCGTCCGCGTTCCCCCAAAGAACGCCTATGCAGCGCGAGACGCCGCCAAGGCCGAGTACGCCGCCGCCGTGGATGCGTGGGAAGCAGAGCGCGAGGCGGTCGAGGCCAAGCACGGCGAGCCGGCCGCGGGTAGGTTGTGGAATCGGACGCAGCAACGCCTGTTCCGCGCCGCCCAGGACCTTGAAGCCATGACGTCCACCACGCATGAGGGCGTGGTGGCGAAAGCCAAGGCGTCTGTCGCGGTGCTGGCGACCGCTTACGACACCGACCCCGAGGAGTGGATGGTCGAGCTGATGGCCTCGACCCTGCGGGACGTGGTCGCGATCGGGGGTGTCGCGTGACCGCCCCTCGTCCCACCCGTCGCGCCCTGCTGCAGGGCATCGGGGCTCTGCCGATCGCCGGCACCACGGCCGCGGCAGGCGTCCTTGCTGCCGTTCCGGCCGTCGCCGGTTCCGATCCTTTTCCGAGCTACTACCGCGAGGTCGTGGCGCTTATCGGGGCTTTGGAGGGCGACCTGAACGATGTCGAAGCCGCGCCGATGATGGACCGTTGGCGCGACCTCGACAGCCTCGCGATGGCGACCAAGCCGACGACCTGTGCGGGCATCGCCGCTTGCCTGCAGTATGCCAGGCGCGAGCACGTTCAGTTCGGCATGAAGGGCGACGAGGGTGAGGACGATCCGGGCAGTCGTCTGATCCTCGCGCTGCTCGACAACGCGCTCGGCACGTTGCGGGAGATGGTGAACAGCGATCCGAACGGCAGGGCGGCATGAAGCCGAGATGGCCATGGTGGCTTTCGAGTCGTGGCCGGATGCCAGAAAGATGCGCGACGACCTGACCAGGGCGCGTTGGGACATGCTGCACGACCGTGACGAGCACCACCGGCAGCGATCGCTGACGATGCGCAGGCGCAAGGCGCTCGGGGACCTGTTTTCAGGTCCTTACCGGTACTGAGCCGACTGCTGAGATCGGCGGCACCCTCTTGACCTTTACGTTAGTCAGTCTAACTGACTATGTGCAGGCACAGTCAATTAAGGAGCCATCCATGCCAATCACTCAACGATCAGACGGACAAACCTTCAACCGCGGAGGTTTCACGTTTCGACCCGCGGCCGTGCCGTCCCGGGGGTCCACCGAACTTGCGATCTGGGAATTGGAAGTTGCCCCGGCGGCTGAAAGCGAGCCTCACAGCGTCGATCGCGAAGAGGTCTTCCTCGTGACGTCAGGAAACCTGACGGTGGTCATGGCCGGCGAGATCCTGAATGCCGGGCCGGGAGACGCCGTCATCGTGAAGCCGAACGTAAGTTTCCACCTTGCCAACGGCACTGGTGAAGTCGCCAAGGCCACCTGCGTGACCTCCGTTGGCATGCGGGCGACGATCGGCGATAAACAGATCTCTCCGCCCTGGGCGCAGTAGGTCGAGCCCGACGTTGAGGTAGGAACCATAGGAGCCTTGGACAACCATCAGAGCGGGGCCGCTCAGCAGGTGGTCGACGAGGCCTTGCCGGCGCGGCTCCCGTTCCCGGCGCTGGTGTTGGCGGCCTCTACCGCGGCGACCGACCAGGTCCATGTCAGGCTTGCCGAGGCGGGCTTTCCAGGGTTTCGTGTGTCCTATGGCTACACGTTTCAGCTCCTGGCCGTCACCGGCGGCGCAACCGGCGTCGAGGTGGCGAAGCACCTTGGCATCACCAAGCAGTCAGCCAGCGCGATCCTCGATGCGCTGTCCGCTGCCGGCTACATTTCGACGACGACACACCCAGTGGACTCGCGGGCCAAGCTCGCGACCTTGACGGCGAGGGGGTGGGATTGCATCCGGATTGCCGAGGGGATTTGGCAAGGTCTCGAAGACGACCTCGCGCGCGATTTGGGTGGCGAAGAGTTGGAGGTCACGCGACGCGTTCTCGAAAGCGTTCTAAGGCGATACGGCGATGAACATTTTCGCCTTCGGCCGCCCCGCTGACTTCGGAAATGCTCTGGCTGCTACACCGCTTTGATCTGTCTGGTGACCAACGATAAGGGGAGAAAGGTCTACCTTTCGCCCGGCAGCCCCCGCGACCACTCCTCGCATGTGAAGCCTCCCGCCGGTGCTGCCGGATAGAGCCAATAACAGTCACGTCGCCGCGTCGCCCCGTCGCCCTGCTTGGGCGGCGGGGCTTCCTTTGCGTTTAGACTGTCTTGTTCAGGCCACCGAAATCTGAGTCACCGAACGGAACCGGTCCTGGCGACATCACCTCCGGCGTGTCGCCGGCTGCGGTGATCGGGGCGTAGCCAGTTGCGGTCAGCGCCTCGTGCATCATGACGAACTTAGTCGCCTCATGGATCTTAGTGCCCGACTCGAAACTTCAGCCTGCATAGTGGTACCGGGCCAGCCTGCGTGTGAGGAGGCGAATGTTGGCGACGAGGATTCATGCCTCGGCGCTGTGGAGGGAAGTCTCGAAGTCCTTGGCGAGCCGTCGACAGCGACCGAGCCAAGCGAAGGTGCGCTCGACCACCCAGCGTCGGGGCAACAGCTCGAAGCCTTTGGCCTTGTCGGTCCGCTTGACGACCTGGATGGTCCACTGACCGATCTTGCTGAGCCGACCCCTCAGTTTCTCGCCGCCGTAGCCGCCATCGGCGAAGACGTGGCGCAGCCAGGGGTAGCGGTGACGGATCGATCGGAGCACGGCCGGCGCGCCGTCGCGGTCCTGAACGTCGGCGCCGTGTACGACGAGGCCGACCATGAGACCGAGCGTGTCGGTCAGGATGTGGCGCTTGCGACCCTTGATCCTCTTGCCAGCATCGAAGCCGCGGACGCCGCCGCTTTCGGTCGTCTTGACGCTTTGGCTGTCGATCACGCCTGCGGTGGGGCTCGCCTCGCGGCCTTCCAGATCACGGGCTGCGGCGACGAGGTGATGGTTGATCCGACGCAGGACGCCGCTATCGCGCCATTCGTAGAAGTAGCGCTGCACGGTCGATCGGTGCGGGAACTCCTTGGGCAGGAGCGCCCAGGCGCAGCCGCCCGAAGCTAAATACAGGATGGCGTTCACCACCTCCCGCAGGTCGGTTGTCCGAGGTCGCCCAACCGGGCGCGGGCCGGGCAGGAGCGGCGCGATCAGAGCCCACTCACGGTTGGTCAGGTCGCTTGAATAGCGTTGCGCCGGCCGCGCATAATCGCGCCGAGCGGTTTTGGTCCATGGCATGAATGATCCGTCGCGTTTGGCGACATGACGGAATCACAAGTGGCTGAAACCGCTCAACTCTTTTCGAGTTGGGCTCTTAGCCTGCCATTGCACGACTTGGGTGTGATCGCCCGACCGCACGCCACCGACATAGTCGGGGTCATCGATCATGGCATCAGGGGTAAGTCCCTCGGCCTCGCAGATAGCACGGGCGACAGCTTCGACTTTCATGTTCATGGTACACCTCTCCGATCATGTTAATGCGATAGGCACCGCCACGAGTTCAAAGTAATTTTCCGGAACGCCGTTCAAATCTGGCCCTCGACGTGCCCGCAGGTCGAACCTCGGCACGAAATCCTCGCCCCCACTGGACAGGTCGATGACGTTCACGATCCTGTAGACGGTCTTTTCGCGCGCCAGTGAGGGGCCAGTCCAGAATGCGGCTTTGGTGATGACGTGGTCGCCAACTAGCACTTGTGCTTCTCCGGGCTTCGATCAGGCAAAGACAACCCGCCCTTGGCGAGACAACGAGGACAGCGCTTAGGCGGACGTGCGTCACAAGGACCGACGCTAACGGGAACGTTGTCGGCAACCCGGCACCGGTCGACCATCTTGATATGGCAAACATCATCTACGCTTAAGAACGGTCACCTGAGGTTTAGCGCATGTTGCGCAATAAGTATCCCCATTTTAGATGGATGTAAGTGTCGTACGACAAATACACCAGTAAGGGTAATTTTATTTCATGAATATTTTGTACTTAAAAAAATTTAAGCTCTCAAATCCGAAAAACATCGAAATTACAAACAGTCTAAGACGGTGGTCTCAATCGTTCCTAGGTCAGAAAGACTCGAGATTATTACCACGAGGCTGAGCGATGTTCAATGACAACGGTCTGGGTGACGCCGACGCATGCCCTGCTGCAATCGGACAGTGGATCACCGGCGCTTGGCCGGTGCTGCTCCAACATGAACGGAGCCGGGCGGCTTCAGCGGATCCCGAGGGCCACGCCAACCGGGGTCAGAATTGGCTTAGCAGGATTCACGCTCACATGAAGCTTGCCGTCCCTATGCCAGCTAGCGCCTGTTAGCGTTTGAGCCAATCGAGTGCTGCGGCGAGGCAGAGGACGCCCATGA
>CAXTFJ010000165.1:0-8982 GCA_964243405.1 uncultured Lichenihabitans sp.
CTGCGGGACGTGAGGCCGCACTTCGGCGGGTCGGTGATCGTCAACGGCGGCATCGGCCCGGCTGATGCTGCAAGGCTGGTTGCCGACCGGTCTGCCGATGCCGTCGCCTTCGGCCGTTTGTTCATCGCCAACCCCGACCTCCCGGAGCGCATACGCGCGGGATCGGGCCTCAATGCGTTCGACTACGACACCGCCTACGGCGGCGGCGCGCACGGCTACACCGACTATCCAAACCTGCAAGACCGCTGATGACCCAACCGAGGGCCGCCAAGGCAAGCCCGCTCGCGTCACGGCGCGAGGTGCATGGCCGCTTGCAGGCGAGCGTCAACGGCAGAACGGTTACCCGGCCACTGCAACAGATCTGCCGACTGTCCCTCGTGCGGTGCGCCTAAAGCCGCCGTTGGTCTTCTGCCCGATTTTGAACGGAAGGCGCGAGTCCAGCGCAATCGTACGGAGCGGCTTAGGTGATTGAACCCGTTGCGTGGAGGTGCTCGAATGAACTCACGCAGTCAGGGTACGATAAGAGCTGGAGCCGCCAGCCAATCTCGGTGGCCCGCAATCGGCTCGATCATGTCAGGAGAGCGGCCCGCACCCGGTCGGGGCTGAACGGCAGCTCGCGCAGGCGGACGCCCGTGGCGGACGCGATCGCGTTGGCCAGCGCCGCCGCGGTCGGCCCCTGCGCGGCCTCGCCCGTTCCCAGGAAGGGCTGGCCGGGCCGGTCGATGACGTGCACGTCGACGGACGCGGGCGCGAAGGCGAAGCGCAGAATCGGGTAGGTGCTCCAGTCGCGGCTGGTGACGCGCTGCCGGTCGAAGGTCACGGCCTCGAACAGGCTCCAGCTCAGCGACTGCACGACGCCGCCGGTGATCTGGTTGCGGATGCCGTCGGGGTTGACGGCCTGCCCGCTGTCGACCGCGGCCACCACGCGGCCCACCGTGACGTTCCCCGTGTCGGGCTCGACGGCGACCTCCAGCGCGATCGCCGCGTAGGCTCCCAGGTTCTTGTAGCGGGCGAACGCGAAGCCCCGGCCATGGTTCTCGGCAAGCGTGACGCTCGACGCCCAATCGAAGTGCTGGGCCGCGGCGGTGATCACGTCGCGAGCGCGCGCATCCTCCATGTGGAGGAGGCGGAACGCCACCGGATCCTGCCCCGCCGCCGCCGCGAGCTCGTCCATGAAGGACTCGATGGCGAAGACGTTGGCGTAGGCGCCGAGGCTGCGCTGCGCCGACACCCGGAGCGGCATAGTGGGCACGAAGCGGTGGACGAGGTGGACGTTGGGCAGCGCGTAGAGCGGCACGATGTTGCGGTCGCCGCCGCCCTCGGGCTGGGGCAGCGGCTCGGGCGGCGCGGGCTTGAACGGTTGCGCGAGGTGCCAGGCGGGCATGAGCTGCCCCGCGCCGGGCGGCCGGGTGGAATGGGTGTTGCTGCGCACCGCGTAGCGCCAGTCCACGATGCGTCCGGCGGCGTCGAGCGAGGCTTCCGCCTCCATGCTCATGGCGGGACCGTAGGGTTCCCAAGCGTGCTCCTGCTCGCGCATCCACTGCACCCGGACGGGGCGACCGGGCAGCGCGCGGGCGATCAGGGCCGCATCGGCCGCGGCGTCATCCGCCCCGTTGTGGCCGTAGCAGCCCGAGCCTTCGGTGTGGACGCAGCGGACCGCCTCCGGCGGCATGCCGAGCAGCTCAGCGAGAGACTTGCGCAGGGGGTACATGCCTTGGGCGTGGCTCCACACCGTCATCGTGCCGCCGTCCAGATGTGCCACGGCGCAGGACGGCCCGATCGATCCGTGCAGCTGGTAGGGCCGGCGGTACGAGGCCTTCAAGGTCCTGACCGGTGCGCCCGCAGGTGCCGTCGCGTGCTTGATGACGCTGTCTTCGGACGGCAGGGCGGCGAGCACGTCGTAGATCCGCGCCTGGTCGGGAAGTGCCGCGCTTTCGTCCCACGCCGTGGTCCGTTCCAGCGCCCGCAAGGCCTGCACGGCTGCATATTCCTTCTCGGCCACGACCGCGAGGAAGCTGCCGTCGCGGACCACCCTGACCACCCGCGGCATGCGCTCGACCGCGGTCGTGTCGACGTCTTCCAGCACCGCGCCGTAGCTCGGCGGCCGGACCACGCGCGCGTGCAGCAGCCCGGGTGGCCGCATGTCCTGCACGTAGGCGGGGCCGCCGGTGAGCTTGGCGGGAATGTCGACGCGCGGCAGGGCGGTGCCAATCACCGCGAAGGTCGCTGGGTCCTTGAGAGGCGAGGTCGGCTCGGCGGGGACGTGCAGCATGTCATCGGCCACGAGGTCCGCGTAGGCGACCGAGCGGCCGTCAGCCGAGCGCACGATGCCGTCCACGGTCGTCAGCCTCTCGGTGGACAGGCCGAGCCGCTGGCCGGCGAGACCGAGCAGCAGCGCGCGGACCTGGGCCGCAGCGTGCATCACCGCGGTGGCACTGTCCTGCATGGAATGGCTGCCGGCGGTGTAGCCTTCGTCGGCCGTGCGGCCCGTGTCGGCGGTGACGGCCGACACGCGGGCCGGGTCCACATCGAGCTGTTCGGCCGCGACCTGGATCACGGCCGTCCTGATGCCCTGGCCGAGCTCGGCCTTGCCGGTGAACACGGTCACCCGGCCGTCCGCCCCGACCCTGATCCAGGCGTCGAGCACGGGCGCCTTGCCGAGGCTCCCGGGCAGTTTGGGACCCGGCCCGCCGCCCGCGGACGGGTTTTCGCCCGCACCCGCGCCTTGCGCGACGGCGGGACCGCGCAACGCGAAGGCGAGCGTCAGGCTGCCGCCGGCCAGCACCGCGCGCCGGGTGAGGGGGGCGGTCACGGGCCGGGCTCCCCGCTCGCGGCCACCCGCTCGGCGGAGGCCCGGCGCACGGCGGCCAGGATCCGCATGTGGGTGCCGCAGCGGCACAGGTTGGTGTTCATGCCCGCACGTAGTTCCGTTTCGGTCGAGTGCGGGGTCCTGAGCAGCAGCGCGTGAGCGCGCATGATCATGCCCGGGATGCAGTAGCCGCACTGGGCCGCCTGCTCGGCGATGAAGGCGCGCTGGAGGGGGCCGGGCGCCTCCGCGCTTCCCAGGCCCTCGACGGTCACGACGGCGCGCCCGGCGAGCGCGCCCACCGGTATGAGGCAGGAGAACACTGCGATGCCGTCCACGACCACCGTGCAGGCGCCGCACTGGCCGAAGCCGCAGCCGTACTTGGCGCCGTTCAGCCCGAGGTCGTCGCGCAGCACGTAGAGCAGCGGCGTGCCGGGGTCGGCGTCGATTGCGTGGCTTTGGCCGTTCACGGTGAGGGACAGCGTCATGGCTCGGGGTCCGCCAGGGCTTGGGAGGTTTGCGCGTCCACGTCAGTCCAGGCCGGCTTGTCGCTGAACCGCGCCCGGACGTAGACGGCGACGTCCGCGATCTGCCGCGGCGTCAGCGCGCCCGCGAAGGGCGGCATGAACGGCCCCGGGTGTCCGTCTGGCGCCTTGATGCCGCCCGCCACCGATCGGACGACGTTCGCGGAAGTCGGACCCTGCACGGAGCTGTGCAGCGCGAGCGAGCGCAGCGTCCAGGGAACCTGCCCGCCGCTGTCGTGGCAGGTCGCGCAGGCGCCGGCGTAGACGGTCGCGCCCGGCATGGCAGCCGCGGGATCGCGCGCGGCGCGGTCGATCAGCGTTTGCGCGTGGGCTCCCGCGTCGGGCGCGGGTAACCCGAGCGTGGTCGCCGTGTAGGCCGCGAGCGCGCGCACATCGTCGTCCGGCACCTCACCCAGGTTCCACACCACGGGTCCCATCGGCCCGGCCCCGCCCGCGTGGTCCTTGTCCCAGGAGCGGAGATAGTTGTGCAGGGCCTCTTGCGTCCAGCCCGTCGGCGAGGGCGAGTCGTGGTTCAGTGGCGGCGACCACCAGCCCTCGGCCTCGCCGCCCGCATAAGCGCGGCTCGCCTCCTCGGCGCCCAGCGCGTTGCGGGGCGTGTGGCAGGCGCCGCAATGCGACAGGGCCTCGCCGAGGTAGTGCCCGCGGTTCCAGGCCTCGTCCTTCGACGGGTCGGACGGAAGCGGGCCTTCGCGGAGGAACAGCAGGTTCCAACCCGCGACGAGGAAACGGTGGTCGTAGGGGAAGCGCAGCCGGTTGGGCGGGGGCGAAGCCCGCACCGGCTCGCGCGTCATCAGGAAAGCGTAGAGGTCGGCGATGTCGCCGTCGGTCAGGTGCGTGAAATGCGTGTAGGGCAGGGCCGGGTAGAGTTGATGCCCGTCCCGGTCGATCCCCTCGCGCAGGGCGCGCGTGAAGGCCGAGAGCGACCAGCGGCCGATGCCCGTTTCCGCGTCCGGCGTGATGTTGGTGGAATAGAGCACGCCGAAGGGCGTGGGCAGCGCGCGGCCGCCCGCGTAGGGATTGCCCCCGCCCGCCCCGTGGCAGGATGAGCAGAACCCCAGGGCCGCGAGCTCCCGCCCGTGCCGCACAGCGACCGCCGTGAAGCTCGCGCGGACCGGTGGGTCGATCGGCGCGAGGGCCGGGTGCCAGAATAGGGAGAACCCGGCGAGCGAGGCCGCGAGGACCGCAACGAGCCCGATGGCTGACAGGCGGCGTCCGCTCATCCGGGTAGCCGGCCGGCGCGAGCCCGCACCCCCAATGGGTGGCCCTGGAGGCCTGTCACCCCGCAGTCCGCGCGGGCGCGACCGCGCTCCGCTGGTCGGGGGGAGCGCCCGTGCCCCAGGCGTCCAGCACCTTGTCCAGCGTGAGCGGGTAGTCGCGGATGCGGAGGCCTGTCGCGTTGTAGACCGCGTTGGCGACCGCGGCCCCCGCGCCGCAGATGCCGAGCTCGCCGATGCCCTTGCTCTTCATTGCGCTCGACAGCGGATCGAGCTCGGGCAGGAATACGGCGTCGATGGCCGGCACGTCGGCGTGCACCGCCACATGGTACTCGGCCAGATCGTGGTTGACGAAATGGCCGTAGCGCTTGTCGATCACGATCTCCTCGTTCAGCGCCGCGCCGAGCCCGAACGTCATGCCGCCGATCGCCTGCGAGCGCGCCGTCTTGGGGTTGAGGATGCGCCCGGCCGTGAACACGCCCAGCATGCGCCGGAGCCTGATTTCGCCCGTCACTTCGTTGACGCCGACCTCGGCGAAATGCGCCCCGAAGGACTGCTGCGTGTGGGTCTTGCGCGAATCGCCCGGATCGGCGGCGCCGTCCGCGGCGGTGCCGCCCAGGCCCGCGAGCCGCGCGAGCGGGATGCGCTGGTCTCCCACGGTCAGCACGCCGTCCCGGAACACGGCGTCGTCCGGCTTGGCGCCGGTCTTCGCCACGAGCTTGTCGCGCAGGCTGAGGCAGGCGTCGTAGACGGCCGAACCCGCCGAATTGGCCCCGAACGAGCCACCCGAGCCGGGTGCCGCCGGAAAGGCGGTGTCGCCGAGTTCCACCCGCACCCGGTCGATCGGCAGGCCCAGCATGTCGGCCGCGATCTGCCCCAGGATCGTGTAGGACCCCGTGCCGATGTCCGTCATGGAGGTGCGCACGGTCAGAATGCCGTCGGGTGTGAGCGTGGCGCTGGCCTTGGCGGCGAGCATGGGGTTGTTGCGGATCGCGGCCGCCACGCCCAGGCCCACCAACCACTCGCCGTCGCGGACCGAGGCGGGGGTGGCGACGCGCTTGTTCCAGCCGAACAGCTCGGCGCCGTGGCGCAGGCAGGGCACCAAGCCCCGGGTCGAGAAGGGCACCTTCTTTTCGGGGTCCACGGTGGGCTCGTTGCGGGCGCGCAGCTCGATCGGGTCTATCTTCAGCGCGACCGCGAGTTCGTCCATCGCGCATTCGAGCGCGAGCAGGCCGACGGCCTCGCCCGGCGCGCGCATGGAGGCCGACACGGGCAAGTCGAGGGCCGCCAGCCGGTGCGCGGTCATGCGGTTGGGGGCGGCGTAGATGGACCGGGTCGCGTTGGCGGCCGTCTCGTAGAAGGACTGGCCGGGTGTGTTGTTGGACCAGGCCTCGTGGCCGATGGCGGTCAGGGCGCCGTCGTGGTCCGCGGCGAGCCGGACGCGCTGGATCGTGTCGGTGCGGTGGGTCGTGACGTGGAACACCTGCTGGCGGGTGAGCGCCAGCTTGACGGGCCGGTTCACCGCCTTGGCGGCCAGCGCGGCCAGGATCGCGTCGGCCTGGATCTGCAGCTTGGCCCCGAAGCCGCCGCCCACGTAGCGGCTGATCAGGCACACCTTCTCTTTGGGCATCTGCAGGGTGGCGGACACGCCATCCACCCCGCGCGGCAGCATCTGGTTGCTGGTCCACAACGTCAGCGCGTCACCGTCCCACTGTGCGATGGTCGCGTGCGGCTCCATCATGGCGTGGGTTTGGGGCGGGGTCGTGTAGGTCACGTCCACCTTGACGGGCGCAGCCGCGAAGGCCGCTTCCATGTCGCCCAGCGCGGTGTCGGGCGCGTTACCGTTGTTGCCCTTGGGCTTGAACGCCTGCGGAAGCGCGGCCGCGAGGTCGAAGCGGCCCTCCTCCGCCGCGTAGGTCGGCTTGACGAGAAAAGCCGCGGCGCGCGCCTGCTCGAAGGTCTCGGCCACCACGAGCGCGATCGGCTGGCCGTGGTGCTGGATCGCGTCGTCCGTCATCTGCGGCGCGTTGCCGTCGCCCTTCGGTCCCTGCTTGGGAACGTTGAGGTGGGTCAGCACCGCGAGCACGCCCGGCGCACGCTCGGCTTCGGCCGTGTCGATGGCCGCAAGCCTGCCCTTGGCGATGCCCGCCTCCACTAGGAACGCGTAGGCGGGATTTCTGGCCGCCCGGTACTCGTAGGCGTAGGTGGCCCGGCCCGTCACCTTGAGCGGCCCGTCGATGCGGTGGAGCGGCTGGCCGAGCACGCCGCCGGGGGTGTCGAGCGGCGTCTGGCCCATGGGCTGGTTCATATTGATCATGGGCCGAGCCTCAGGCCGAGCGGGTGGCGTGGGCCAGCACGGCGTCGAGCGTGCGCCGGGCGAGCGAAATCTTGAAGTCGTTGGAGCCGTAGCCCCGCGCCCCGTCGAGCACGCGGTCGGCGGCTTCCGCAAAGGCGGGCGCACCGGCCTTGGCGCCGAGCAGCGCCTCCTCGGCGGCGGGCACCCGCCAGGGCTTGTGCGCCAGCCCGCCGAAGGCGAGCCGGGCCGCACGGATCGTGCCGCCCTCGGCATCCACCACGGCCGCCACCGACACCAGCGCGAAGGCGTAGGACGCGCGGTCGCGCACTTTGCGATAGATCTGCACCCCTTTGGGTGGCGGCGGCAGGGTCACGGCCGTGATCACCTGGCCGGCCTTGAGCGCGGTCTCAATTTCCGGCGTCCGGCCCGGCAGGCGGTGGAACTCCATCAGCGAAATCGTCTCGGTCCGGCCATCCGGCCCCATCGTCTCCACCGAAGCTCCAAGCGCCTGCAGGGCGACCGCCATGTCGGACGGGTGGGTCGCGATGCAGGCCTCGCTCGTGCCCACCACGGCGTGGATGCGGTTGAACCCGCCGATCGCCGCGCAGCCCGAGCCGGGCTCGCGCTTGTTGCAGGGCTTGGTCACGTCGTAGAAATAATAGCAGCGCGTGCGCTGGAGCAGGTTGCCCGCCGTGGTTGCCTTGTTGCGCAGCTGCCCCGAGGCTCCGGCCAGCAGCGCCCGGGCCAGCACGCCGTAGTTCTTCCGCACGCGCGGGTCGGCCGCAAGGTCGCTGTTGCGGACGGTCGCACCCACGCGCAACCCGCCTTCCGGCGTGTCCTCGATCCTGGCCATCGGCAGGCGGTTCACGTCCACGAGGTGGGTGGGCGTTTCCACTTCCAGTTTCATCAGGTCGAGCAAGTTGGTGCCGCCCGCGATGAAGGCGGCGCCGGGCTTGGCCGCGACCGCGCGGGCGGCCTCCGCGACGCTGCCGGGCCGCTCGAAGGTGAAGGCCTTCACAGCACGACTCCCGCGGCGTCCTTGATGGCGGCGACGATGTTCGGGTAGGCCGAGCAGCGGCAGATGTTGCCGCTCATCCGCTCGCGGATCTCGGCGTCGGTCAGCTCCGGGTGGCTCGCGAGGTCGTCGGTCACGACGCTGGGGACGCCCGCGCGGTGCTCGTGCAGCATGCCCACGGCGGACACGATCTGCCCGGGCGTGCAATAGCCGCACTGGTAGCCGTCGTGGTGCAGGAAGGTGGCCTGGAGCGGGTGGAGGCGCTCGCCATCGGCCAGCCCCTCGATCGTGGTGACGTGGTCGCCCTCGTGCAGGAGGGCCAGCGTCAGGCAGGAATTGATGCGCGTGCCGTTGACCAGCACCGCACAAGAGCCGCACTGGCCGTGGTCGCAGCCCTTCTTGGTCCCGGTCAGCCCGAGGTGCTCGCGCAGGGTGTCGAGCAGGGTGGTGCGCGTGTCGAGCACGAGGCTGCGCGCGGCGCCGTTGATCGTCAGGGTCACGGGCATGGTCGCGACGTTGGGGTCGGTGGGCAGCACGGGGGGCGCGACCGGGTTCACCTCGGCCGCGAAGCCCGGCCGCGTGGTGCCGAGGATGGCGAAGGCCGCCCCCGACTCGACGACCTGCCGGCGTGTCGGCCCGCACGGCCGTTCCGTGGTCTCACCCATGCGACGCGTCCTTCGAGCTCGCGAGACGCTCACCCCGGCATATCCGGATTGGACGGTGAACATCGATCTTGTCGAACGGAAACGATCCGGAGCCGCGAAGGGTTCGCGTGGGGATCGCGACCGTAAGCCTCGCACATCTGCCCTGAAGGTGTCTTCTTGCAGGTGCCGCATGAACTCGCCGAACACCGGATCAGGCCGACTCAGGTCGGGGCCAAGCGCGATTTGCTGTGCTCCGGCATCTGACATTGGCTGTTTGCCCGCTTACGGATATTTAGGTGCAAGCGTGGGGCGACGGCACTGGCTGCTCGGCATGGGATGTCGCCAAGCGACACGTCGCCGCGACCGCAAGGCTGCTTGCGGACTTCCCGGACCATGCTGCGGCGTCACCGTGGACCTGCTACCCTGAGGCGTCCTGGTCCACCTCGTACCGGAAGGCTCTCC
>CAXTFJ010000166.1:0-2189 GCA_964243405.1 uncultured Lichenihabitans sp.
CTTGGTAAGGACCCGTGAAGGCGCGCTCGGTGCCGTGCTGCCGGGTGACCCTGTACTGCTCGGGCGTGAGCTCCGAGCGCCATTCGCCGTCGGACTTCTGGACCTTTCGCGGCTCACTCATCCTGCTCTCCTCGTGAGCGGGAGGTAGGCCGCCCTCGCCCTCCCGGCAAGCCGAGGCTCTCAGGCAGACAGCGCGGCCGTAGCGTCACGCCTGATCCGCTCCACCATGGCGCGCACGCCGTTGGAGCGCTGCGGGGTCAGGTGCTCGTTGAGGCCGAGCTTGCGCATGGTGTCGGCCGCGTCGGTCGCGACGATGTCGCGGGCCGGCCGCCCCGAGTAGAGCATCAGGATGATGGCGATCAGGCCCTTGACGATGTGGGCGTCGCTGTCGCCGCGGAACGACAGGACCGGGTCGTCGCCCTCGCGCTCCACGCGCGTGTCGAGCCACACCTGGCTCGCGCAGCCCCTGACGCGATTGGCCTCGCTGTGGAGTTCGGCGGGGAGCGGTGTCAGGTCGCGTCCCAGTTCGATGACGTAGCGGTAGCGTTCCTCCCAATCGTCGATCAGGGCGAAATTCTGCTCGAGGTCGTCGATGGTCAGCATCACCGGGATATAGGGCCGCCCGGACGACCCGACGAGGCGACATGCTCTCATTCCAGACAGACGTGACGCCGGTCCGATCAAAGTCCGGGGTTGGCGCGAGCCTGGGGTCGCCGGGATGGCCTGGCGTCGCTGGCGCCCGCCCAACCGTAACGGACGTCGTCCTGCCGCAGCGTGTCCGAGGACAGGCGGATCCGCGAAACCGGTGACGGTCCCTGCGCGGCAACCACGGTTGCGACCCCACCTTGCAGGACGGCGGCGCATCGCGGCCCATCGGCTTCGCACAGGTCGCGTATCGCCGCCGTCCCCGAGCGGAGCACGGCGTCGCGTGACGGCGTGACGCCGGGCAGGGCCAGCACGACGGCGGTGATGCAGGCGGCTGAGCGGAGCAGGAAGAACATCGCGGGCAAGATCCTGAGCCGCATCCCGTGCGGCCGATGACAACAGGCTAGTGCAGGCCGACGAAGGTCTCCCCAAGGTTTCCCGTCAAAGCCGAGGCGACCCGTTCATCTTTGGTCAACCCTGTTTATCGACGGCCGGGCCGGCCGTCTCTCCGCCCGATGCCCCGCGCCCGGTCCCGACCGGCTCCGTCGCGACAGGTTTAGGGTAAGCTTAAGGGCGCGTCGCAATAGTGGTTTCGCGAAGGGCGCAGCAGCGGCGCTGCGGACGGAGCGTGGCGTGAGCGGTCTTGCGACGGTCATGGAGTTGATGGAGTCGCTCGTCCACCCGGACGCTCGCGCTTCCGACCGCGACCGTTCGGTCCACCGCGACTTCATCGCGACCCGGCTCGGCGTGAGCCTGGCGGCCCTCGCGGCGTCCGCGATCGGGTTCGCGTCGGGTCACGTGCCCGCACCCTGGGAAGCGCTCGCGCTGGCCTGGCTGATGCTGCCGCTCGGGGCCGCGATGGTTCTGTCGCGGACCGGGCGGCTTTCCCTCGCCCGCAGCCTCGGCCTCGCGACGTGGGTCGGGCTTGCGGCGACCGCCTGCTGGGGCGGCGGACTGTCGGGTGTCGGCGCGTGCGCGCTCCTGCTGCTGGTCGCCGTGGAAACGGCCGGCGCGCCCGGAGCGGGACCGGCCGGCCTCGCGACTGCCGGCGTCGGCGTCCTTCTCGGTCTCGGCGCGCTGCTGAGTGGGATCCTGCCCGATCACGGGACCTTTGACCTCCCCGTTGCGTCTGTCGCGGTCGTGTACGGTCTGGTCGTGGCCGTCATCGCGGCGGACGGGCATGACCGGCTCGCTCGGGGACGGAGCGCTGCAGACCGTCTCGCCCGCGCGGTTGCCGACCTGTCGGGCGACCTCGTCCTCACCTGCGACCGCGGCGGGACCGTGCTGGACGTGGGTCAGACGGCGGCCGAACGCCATTTCGGCCTGACCTCCCGCGACCTGCTCGGTCGCGCGACGTTCGAACGCGTCCACGTCGCCGACCGGCCGGCCTATCTCACCGCGCTGTCGAACGCGGCGCGCGGCGGCGAGGAACGCAGCGTCGAGTTTCGTCTGCGGCGCGATGTGCCGCGCGGCGGCGAGCGTGGTGCAAATTCCGTCGATTTCGTCTGGGTCGAAATGCGCTGCCGCCCGCTCGATGCCAAGAT
>CAXTFJ010000166.1:2199-8602 GCA_964243405.1 uncultured Lichenihabitans sp.
CACCCAGACCGCGGATCAGGCCGTCCTCAACGGCACCGCTGCCGCGACCGGCGCGGTCGCGACGGCCCTCGTGCGGCTGCGGACCGCGGTCGTCGACGGTGCCCGCCCCCCCTTCCGCGAGCCGGTCTTCACCTGGATGGACCTGCGCTCGCGCCGCCGTCAGGATGCGGACCCTATCCACCTCGTTGCACTGCTGCGCGATGCCTCGGTCCGCACGCGGCAGGACGCGCAGGAGGAGGCGGCCTCCGACCGGATACGCCGCGATGCCGAGCGCACTGGGGCTTGGAAGGACGCCTTCATCGCCAAGGTCAGCCACGAGCTGCGGACGCCGCTGAATGCCGTCATCGGCTTCTCCGAGATCCTGGCGAACCCGAGCCTCGCGCCGGGCGACCCGGACAAGCGGCAGGACTACGCCCGCATCATCGCGACCTCCGGCCAGCACCTCCTCTCGGTGGTCAACAGCCTACTCGACCTGTCCAAGATCGATGCGGGCCGTTTCGAACTCGTGCCCGACGCCTTCGACCTGCCCGCGCTGATCCAGACTTGCTGCGACATGGTCGCGCTGCAGGCCGAGCAGGCCGGGGTCGCGCTCGACCACGAGCGCCGCGGCAGTCCGCTCGACCTTGTGGCCGACGCGCGGGCCTGCCGGCAGATCGTCATCAACCTCGTTTCTAATGCGCTCAAGTTCACGGGCGCGGGCGGGCGGGTGTCGGTCGGCGCGCGGCTGCAGGGATCGGGTGTGACGATCACCGTCACGGACTCGGGCGTGGGCATCCCGGACGCCGACCTGCGCCGGGTCGGCGACGCCTTCTTCCAGGGCAAGGTGGGTGGCGGTCGCGCGTTCGAGGGGACGGGATTGGGGTTGTCGGTCGTGCGCGGCCTGGTGGGCGTGCACGGGGGGCGGATCACCATCGAGAGCGCGGTCGGCGAGGGGACGCGGGTGCAGGTCTACCTGCCGCTCGACTGCCGCACCGTGAAGACCGGCGGTACGGCCGCCACCATCGACGTCGTTCCGCGTTCGGCACGGGACGCCGGGGCGCAACCGTCCGACCTTACGAGGATGCAGAAGCGTGCGTGACATCGCAGTTCATCGCGACCTCGACGGGGTCGCACCTCGCCCAACCAAGGCGCCCGGCAAGCGCCCGAGCCGCTCCCGCGGCCTTCCGCGCTTCAAGCACTGGAGCGCCGTGCGGCGCTACGGGTCGCGCGCCCTGCTGTGGTCGTCCTTCGCCGCCCTGATGGGGGTCATCGTGGTCAACGCGACGGCCCTGCAGAAGGGGCACCACCCCGCGCCGCTGATCATGCTTCCGGAGCCGTCCCCCGTGGCTGCAGCCGTCCCGGCACCTGCGCCACGGGTCGCGGCAGACGGCGAGCAGGACGCTCCTGCGCAGGAACCGGCCGGCGTCGAGCCCGCACCCGTGCCGGACGCGCCTTCGACGAGGCCTGCCCCGCCGGTTCCGGGCCGCCGGGACGGGATCGCGCAGATGCTGAAGGGCGCGACCAGCGCCCCCGCGGCCAAACTTGCTGCCGTCGCGCGGCCCCGCCCGACCGAAACGCGGACCGTCCCGAAATCCGCGGCGACGGTTCACCCCGCCGCCGCCGACCGGAACCGGTTGGCGGCCATGATGGGCGCCGTCGCGGCCAAGGGGCACGCCACGGTCGCGAACTGACGTGCCCGACCGGCTCCGCTCCGACTTCTGGGTTTCGGCCTACATCCGCACCCGGGGAGTGGCCGACACGGTCGCGGTCCTGCGGCGCCGGGGCGCGGCGGAAGCCGGCGCGGTCCTGGTCAAGGTCGATCGTCTCGATGGGACAGGGACACTCTACGGGCCGGCGCCGCAGACCGCCTTCGAGGGACGCGCCGTGGAGCGGCTGTTTGTCCGCCTGCACGCTCCCGAAACGCTGCCCGGTGTCGACCTCGAAGGAAGGATCGCGGCCCAGCTCCGCTTCGACCCGGACCTGTGGGTGATCGAGGTCGAGGACCGCGCGGGACGGCACGGGCTCGATCTCGCGCAGGACTGATCGACCCGTCTGGCGGCTGACATTCCCATGGCCGTTCCGCGCCGTTTTCGACGCGGAACGGCCTTCCGGGATGCTAAACCCGTCGCCGGATCGGGATCGCGACCGGTTCCCGTCGCGGCACGGCGACTTCGGCGTGCTCGACACGGCGAGGTGCCGGCTGGACCGGGGACGCGGTGCGACGCTTCCCGTCCACGTGTCCTCCCATCATGGCGTCGATCAGGCGCCGGGCCGCGTGGGCCGATACCGTTTCCACGATCTGCGTGAGTGCGCGGACCTTGTCGACCGACCGACCGATGCGCGGATCTCCCAGGATGAAGATGCGCGCCGCCAATTCCGGCGACATCCCCGCGGCCGCGAGCGCGAGCGCCAGCACCTCCCCGCCCTCGTCGGCGATGAGGGGCAGCAGGCGGCCGCCGTCGACGTTGAGCGCGGCGCAGAGCGCGGTCTCGAACCCATCCCGGTCGCCGGCCCGCATCAGGCGGTCCATGCGCTCGAGGTCGGCGGCCGTGGTGCCGTCGAGCCGCCCCCATTGCCGCCGACCGAGTTCCGAGCGCAGCGTCGCTTCGATGATGTCGGCACGCGTGTCGGCGTCGACGAGCGGGAACAGGGGGGCGAGGTCGAGCGGATCGCAGGCGCGCCCCGCCAGCACCTGAGCCAAGCCGGCGTCGCCCCTGGCCCGCCGCGCGAGCTTCTGAACCGTGGTCCGGTCGAGGAACGCGCCGGTGTTGCCGGCCAGGATGTTGGCGATCTCGGCTTCGGGACGCTCCGCCAAAGCCGTCACCACGGCGGCAGGGAGGGTCGAGCGTGCCGCGATGGCCCGCGCGACGTCGAGATCACCCCACGTGGCGGCGGCTGTCAGCGCCTCGGGATCCATCGCGGCGTGCTGGAAGACGCGGGTCGCCACCTCACCGTGCTCGGCGGCAAAGCGGTCGAGCAGGACCCGCGGCGTCGCGGGGTGGCGCGACAGCTTGTCGGCGACGATGAGCCGGGCTTCCGGGTCGGCATCCTCGAACAGGTGTAGCGCGATCGCCTCGAACTGGGCGAGGTCGCTCGGCGCGTGGTGGTCCTTGCGGACGAACATGTCGACCACGACCCGCAACAGGACCGGCCGGATGTTGACGTCGGGCGATTGCCCGAGCGCCACGAGACTTTCAAGCGCCTGGGGCAGCTCGTCCGGATCGGACATGCAGGAAGAACTCACTTACGGGAAATTCCGGTCTTTCCTCAAGCTAGGCTAAGTTCCTTGACGCAACATTAACCTTCCCGGCCCGTAACTGGTCGGCGCCGCATCTCGGCACAGCCCGGCTGCATTTGCTCGCGGGAGTTGTTTGCATGACGAATGTGATCGCCTTCAAAATACCGTCTCGGACGGGTGCGACCCGCGACAGGGACGGCCGGGGAGCCGAGATGCTGTTCTTCACGGGCGTTCGCTACGTCCGGGACGAGCCGCCGCAACCCGCAGCCGAAGACCTCGTCGCCGATGGGTCGAGCGCGGCGTCGCCTCCGGCGGTAGCCGACGAAAGACTGCAGGCCTGACGTCCCGAGCCTACCTGCTCGCGGCGGGCGTGCAGGACAGGCGGCCCGCGATCGTGCGGGCCTCGGCGACCGCGCTCGGCGCGGCGGCAAGAACCTGAACCTCCACGAACCCCTGCGGCTCCGGAAGCGCAACGCTCAGGTCGCCCGCGGGTGCATCGTCTCCCTCACGCGCCGCAGCCTCTTCGGCCTGCTTCGGCGTCATCAAGACCAGCGCGATCCTGCCGCCCGAAGCCGAGCGGTTCGTCAGCCCGTAGCGCGTCCGCCCGTGTCGACCGTGCAGGGACAGGGCGACGAACCCGGTGTCCCTGACGTCAATCTCGACATGCGCCGGCGCCTTCTCCAAATCGAACAGGCAGAACGCGGTCGCGACGGCCGGGTCGCTGTCGGGAAACGTCGTCGCAACCTGCGCGGGCGCGGCCACGATTGTGTGCAAAAGCTGCTGGCCGACCAGCGCCGCGACGCGGGCGTAGGCGTCCCGATCCGCGCGACGCGGGATGGCGAGCACGGACGCGAGGTGGACGGCGAGCGCCACCATGAGCGTACCCAGGGCGTAGAAGCCGAACGCAAGCGCGCGGTCGCCGCGGCCGGACCGCAGGTCAGGCGGAGGGATCACGGGCAGGACTGCCTGACGATGGCGGGCAGGATCGGGACCGCGGCACCGGCTTCCAGGGCCGCGGTCAGCGGCGTGTCGTAGAAGCTCGCCAGGAGCATGAACGGCCCACCGCCCGACAGGGGCAACCAATTTCCCGGCCGTGCCGTGGGAGCGAGTTGCACCGCGAACCCGCCCTTTGCGTCGCGGACCATTTCCGTGGATGTGAAGCCGCTGCGCTCCGCTCCCGTCTTCAACGGGAAGCCGGTGGGATCGAGCAGCGTCAGGGTCCAGAACTGCGCGGACGGCGTCGGACCCGCGATTTCATAGGAGCAGCGCCCATCCAAGACCCGTCCCGCATCGTCCCGGTCCGCGAGGAACGCCACCCCCACCGCGGCCGCGAGAGGGATCGCGCCGGTGCGCGCCATCACCGCCCGTGCGTAGGGGTCGACGTCGGCGGTCCCGATCCCCGGCCACGCCCTCCACGCCCCGCTTCGCACGGCGCCGAACGGCGGTCGGCCGCTCATCGCGACTTCGGTGAGAGCCAGGCCGAGGCCTATGCCGACGAGCAGCGTGACCAGCAGCTTGATCAGCCGCGCCACGGTGCCGACCTTCGAGAGCATGCGCGGATGCCCGCCGGCGGGCGGCCCATCATCCGAGCGCTATTGCAGGCCGATCCGCCCGTTGACGGAGCGGACCGGCGGGATGTCGCTCCCCGACGCGAGGTCGACAGGGCCGGGTTCTCCGGCGGCGCCCTGCTGCTCGGATGAGCGCATCAGCGAGGCGATATCCACGATGATGCCCGCGGAACGCTTCGACAGCGTTCCGGAACGGCCCGACGGGGTCGCGACCGGATTGCGGGCCGCGTCGGCCACGATGGCGGCCGCTGACCTGCGGCCGTCGTCGACCCCGAACGGGGGCTTGGTCTCGATCCCCTGGTGCGCGAAGGCCATGATGTCGTGCCAAGTCATGGCCGGCAAGGTGCCGCCCGTCATCTTGAGCGTAGGCGCGTAGTCGTCGTTGCCGAACCACACCACGGCCGCGTAATTGCCCGTGAAGCCGCAGAACCATCCGTCGTGGAAGGCGCTGGTGGTGCCGGTCTTCCCCGCGGCCGTCACGGTGTCGAGCTTGGCGCGGGTCCCCGTTCCTTCGGTGATGACGTGGGTCATCATGTTGTTCAGGGTCGCGACGTCCATCGGGGGGACGACCTGTTCGGGACGCGGTCCGTCGCGATCGTGACGGTAGATCACCTCGCCCTTGCCGTCGCGGATCTCGATCGCGGCATAGGGGTGGACCCGCTTGCCCCCGTTGGCGAAGGCCGCGTAGGCGGCGGCCATGTCGATGGCGGTAACCTCGTCGACGCCGATCGGCAGCGCCACGGCGTCGTTCAACGGTGTGGTCAAGCCGAGCTTGCGGGCGTTCTCGATGATCTTGGCTCGACCGGCCTTGGGGTTGCCGTTGCCGATCGCGATCGAGAGCTTGACCGCCACCGTGTTGAGCGAGCGGGCCAGCGCCGCCACCAACGGCACCGTGCCGGCATACTCGGTCTCGAAATTGTGCGGGCACCAGGTCCCGATGCAGACCGGGCTGTCGACCACGGGTGTCGAGGGCTTGAAGCGGCCGGTCATCAGCGCGGTGAGGTAGACGAAGGGCTTGAACGACGACCCCGGCTGGCGAAGGGCATCGGTGGCGCGGTTGAACTGGCTCGCGCCGTAGTCGCGGCCGCCGACCAGCGCGCGGACCGCGCCATCCAGGTCCACGACCACGGAGGCGGCCTGCTTGACGTGGTAGGCGGGGCCATGTTCGCGCAGATTGTCCTCGATGGCGGATTCCGTCTTGTTCTGCAGGTCCACGTCGATCGCGGTGCGCACGTTCAGCACGTTGCTGTTGCCGAGCTTGCCCGCCTGCACCAGCTTGCGGACCTCGTCGTAGGCGTAATCCATGTACCAGTCCGGCGACACGTCGCGGTGGCGGTCCACGGGGGTGGCGGGGTGCTCGCGCGCGTTGCGGACCTCGCCTTCCGTCATGTAGCCGGCGTCGACGAGGTTGCTCAGCACATCGTTGGCCCGCGCGCGCGCCGCGGGCAGGTTGATGTGGGGCGCGTATTTGGTCGGCGCCTTGAACAGCCCCGCCAGGATGGCGGCTTCGGGCAGCGTCACGTCGCGCACCGACTTGCCGAAGTAGAATTCTGAAGCCGCCTCGATCCCGAACGTGCCGCCGCCCATGTAGACGCGGTCGAGGTAGAGCTGCAGGATC
>CAXTFJ010000167.1:0-8584 GCA_964243405.1 uncultured Lichenihabitans sp.
ATAGACGAAATCCACCCCATGCGCGCAGGCGATGGCGGCGTCCTCGGCCGTGGCGCACACCTGCCGCAGCGCCGCGCCCTCGCGCTCCAGCACGACGCCGGCGCGGGCGAGACCCTGGGCGAGCAGCGCCGCGCCGGTGTCCGCGCGACCGAGCAGGCCGACGACACGGGCGAGGCCGGCCTGCAGCCCCTGCTCCAGCGCCTGCCCGCTCGCCTCCAGCAGCTGCGGGGCGCGCTCGCGCACGGCGGCGAGGGTTCGGTCGAGCTCGGCGTCGAGCAGGAGCATGCGCCCCATGCCCGCGCGCAGCTCGCCGCGCACGCCGGACCACAGCTGCAGCAGCTGCCGGTCGACCGTGGCGAGCGCGGTTGTCGCAGCGGCCAGCCCGGCGTGGCGCCGCGCCTCGAGCTGGCCCGCGTGGGTCAGCACGGCGGTAGAGGCCGCACCGAGGATCGTCCGCCAGTCCGCGCGGGCCGCGCCCGCGGCCGCGCGGATCAGCTCGGCCGCGAGCGCCAGGGCCTTGCTGGGCGTGTCCACCGCCCGCCACGCGACGAGGTCGGCCAGCGTCGAGTCCTGCGCGTGGCCGGTGCCGGTGACCACGGGCACCGGGCAGCCCAGCACGGCCCGGATGACGGCTTCCTCATCCAGCACGGCGAGCGAAGCGCGGGCGCCGCCGCCGCGCACTACCAGCACCAGGTCGGGCCGGTGGCCGTCGAGGGGCTCGGCTGCTGCCCGCAGCGCGGTCACCAGAGCAACGGCGGCGCGCTCGCCCTCGAACGGGGCCGGGCAGGAGCGCAGGCGCAGCAGCCCGGCCGCCTGCCAGCGGGCGAGCTCGCCCGCGATGTCGCCCCAGCCCGCGGCCCCGGCCGGGTGCACCACGGCCAGCCGGGTCACGTCGCGCGGGCGCGGCAAGCTGTGCTGCCTGTCCCACAGTCCCTCGCGCTTCAGGGTGGCGATCGTGCGCTCGCGCAAGCGGGCGCGCAGACTCGCGGCTGCGTCGCGGCTCAGGGCTTCGATGCGGCCGCCCAGGTGCCAGCGCCGGGTGAAGCTGGGCGCGACGCGCAGGCACGTGGTCATCCCGACCAGCAGGGCGGGGTCGAGCGGCACGCCGAGGTCGCGGCGGATCGCGGCCAGGGTGGCTGTGGCTAAGAACACGCGCAGGGTCGCGGCCTGCCCGGCATCGGGATCGGCCAGCTCCAGGGTGTGACCCACGGCGGAAGCGCGGGCGGCGAGCACGGTGGCCGCGACCCAGAGCCGGGCCGGCAGGCCGGTGCGCAGCACGCCCGCGACCTGGTCGAGGAAAGCCGCGAGCGGAACCGCGTGGACCGTCTCCGGGCCGGACGGGGCCGGTCCTCCGACGTCCGGAAAAGCCGGGACTTGGACTGCGCCGACAAGCAGCAGGCCTGGGCTCGGGTCCATCGCCGTCGCCGCCGCGGTGCCGCGATCCGTGGTGATCCTGTTCATGGGGGTCCTCGTGCTCGGGTTGACGCCTCGTGCTGCTCACCCCTCTCCCGTCCTCGCGACCCCTGACGCGTGCCGGGCCGTGCCGACGTGGTCGTCCCAGGACTGATCGGCGCGTCGGCAGGTCTCGGCGGTCCCTTCGGGAGGGACGAGAGCCCCTGGGTCAGCCGAGGTGATAGGGTAGCTCGACGTCCCCAGTGAGCGTACTCCGGCTCCTGCCTGTGGTAGGAGAGCGGGATCGTACGAGACGACGTACCTGTGCTGGCTCAGTCGCGCGGAGTAGCAGGATGCGAGAGGAAGCCGACCGCCTGCCGCGCGTCGGGCCGGCCGAGCAGCGCGACCGCCTCGGCCAGGTCGGCGGCGAGCAGGAAACGGCGCTCGTCCTCCACCGCATGGGCGACGGCGATCTCCAGCGCCAGGCGGCAGCGGCGGGTCGACAGCCCCCGCAGCGGCGCGAGCGCCTCGGGGCCAGCCAGCGACACGGCCAAGCCGAGGTCCCGCCCCACCTCGGCCAGCATGGCTTGCAGCACCGCCTCGCGCTGCGCCGCGGTGAGGTCGGGCACGCGCAGGGTGAGCACCCGGTCGCGGAACGGCTCGCTCAGCCCGTCGAGCGAGTTGACCGCGAACACCACGATGGCGTGCTGCGCCCGCATCGGCACGTGTAGGTTCTCATCCTGGTAGGCCTGTGCGGTGCCGTACTCCAGGAGCGGCAGCAGCCGGTCGAGCGGGTGCGCCATCCGCTCGAAGTCGACGATCTTCTCGGCTTCGTCCACGAAGATGACGGGGCCGCTCGTCGCCGCGGTGATCAGGAACTTGGCGATCCGCCCCGGGCCGGCACCGCGCCACGCGGGCGGGTAGCCGGTGAGGCTGCCCACGTCGGGCAGGGTCGCGCCGCTGACATTGTGGCACGAGGTGCCGAGCGCGGCCGCGAGCGCCTTGGCGTAGCGGGACTTGCCGATGCCCGGGCTGCCCAGGAGCACGAGGGGCTGCACGCGCAGGGGCGCCCCGGCGACCTGGGACAGGGTGGCGGCGCGGCACACGAGGCGGCTCACGGCGCCGAAGTTGGGCGCGGCCCGGTCGAGGTCGTCGAGGCGGGCCAGCATGGCGGGCGAGCCGATGAGGTGTGGCCGGAACAGGGAGGAGTCCCGGTAAAGCACCAGGGTGCGGACGCGCTGTTCCTCGCCGCTGGAGAGGTGGTCGAAGCTTGTGCCGTCGGAACCCGAGGCGTTCAGCGCCGCCTCGATCGCGACGCGATCCATCAAGCAGTGGCCGGGCACCAGGGCCCGTACCAGTGCATCGCTCGCGGCGTCGTCCTGCGGCTCGTTACCCTCGTCCAGGTCGAGGTCGTCTCCATCAAAGCCATCGTCGGACGGGGTCGTGGCCGCGCTCGCGACCGCGGGCGGCTGTCTCGACCCATGCGGCCTCGGCCATACTGACCCGGTGCGCTGCCGCGCGACGGCCTGCTCGTCCCCCTCGGCGAGCAGGGTGGACAGGACCACGGCCGGGTCGGTCTCAATTGCGTCCGTGTCGATGCCCTCCGCATCCTCGCTGTCCGGATCGGGAATGGGTGCGGACCCGGGCTTGGCGCAGCCGTCGCAACGCGTCGCGTACAGGTCCGCCCCGGCCCGCGCGCGACCGGGGGCGCCGCAACGGTCGCAGACCAGGAACGAGCGACGTTCGGCCTCGACGACCAGCCTGCGCACGGCGTCGGGGACCGGGGCTCGCGCGTCCTCGTCCTCCCCGGCGGGGCCGAGGTAGACGCGCAGACCGCCGAACGCCTCCTTGACCTGCCTGACGGCCAAGCGCCGGCCGGGGTGCTCCGCCATGACGGTTGCGATCGCCTCGAACAGACGCTCGACCAGCTCATGCCAGCCGGGCGGGACCTCGTCGAACCGGGTCTGGTCGACCGCCCAGGCGCGGTGGCGGCGGCACAGGTCTGCGGTGAACGTCATCGGGTCTGGTCCTTGTCGCTGGGTGGAGCGCGGCGGGCCGCCCTGGTGCGGGCGCACCGGAGCCGGTCGGCGCACGCGTCCGCTCGCCCGCGCGTGATGGCGTGGTCGCCGGTCCCTTGCTCGTCCGTGGGGGAAGGAGAAGCTCCGCCCTCGCCTCGTCCTGATCGGCTCTCGTGTCGGCCTCGGCGTCTCGTGGGGCTCCGCCCAGCCTTTCGACTGCGGCGGCCTCACACAGCCAGCGGCCGCTGACCTCACCGCAGGGCGTGTCCGGCTTCGCGGGTCGACGCGCGGTGGAGTCGCGGCACGCGTGGTCGTCCGGGGGCGCATCACCATGATGGGTGCCGCGGGCCGGTGTGCCGTCCGGCCCGCGGCGCCCAGGTCGCGTCAGGACCGGCTGCGTCCGCCCAGGAACGCGGCGAGGTCCGGCTCGACCGGCTGCAGCGCGTCCATGTCGATCGCGATGGCGTGCTCGATCAGCGCCAGCGTGTGCGTCTGTCCGCCCTCGGCGACCAGGACGTCGCGCCAGAGCGAGGCGACCATCGTCTTGGGGGCGAGGTCGTCCGTGTGCCGCGCCGGTTCGGCGGCGATCAGCAGCGACAAGGTCTGCAGGTCGAGCAGCAAGCCGGTCGCCTGGGTCGGGTCGGCGCTGCCCCGCGCGCGCAGGTAGGCGCGGCACGCGGCCCTCGCGCGCGTTCCGGCCTCCAGCAGGAGCGGGCTGACGGCGGGGAAGGCCGTCGCGATCGGGGTGGTTGTGGTGTCGGCCATGGCGATGGTCTCCGGCCCCGCTGTCGGGCGCCCGGGCCGGGTCCGGCCGCGGTGTCGCCGAGCTTCTCTGTGGGGGCCTGCCTTACAGAAAACTCACCAGGACAGCGTCCGGGCACGTCGGATCAGGTTGGGAAGAGTGCGGCGCGGGCTGCGCTCGAGGACGGCGCCGGAGCGACAGCCGATCCTGACGCTTGGGTCACCTACAATGCGCTTGCTCCAGGTGCCGATATCCGGACTGAAACGACGACGGTCTCGACGCCGTCAGCTCTGATCGAAGCCGCCGAACCATGGTGCGGCCAGTGAAGGGGTTCCTACCGGGTTTGACCCAAGGCGGACGTTGGAAGCGTCCGCTTTTGGGCAGTACCGCCAGGTGCCGGGAAGACATTCCGACCGACCGCAATGGATGGGCCGAACACAAGATGGTTCCGATTCGGACGTGGGACTCAGGCAAACGGATCAACGTGGTCTTGAACACTCCTGGTCGACGGTGATTGCTGTGTCTGAGTCTTCCTCACTGCAAAGATACAAAGCTGTTTTAGTAATTTCTATTGATCTATAATGAAAACCGGCACCAGACGACCCTTGATATCTGCAACATTATTGCTTTCTACTGACCCAAACGTACCAACTTACGCGCATGCAGGACGACAGCGATCGATCGTAAACCTCCGATGATTCCGCGAGGTGCTTGCACTTTTTGAGAGCTGTATGCAAATCGACTGCATCCTGCGTGTGAGAATTAATTCGATGCCAATAGTCGGTGGGCCCGTCCGACGGCGCGGCGCAGCCAAAAAGACTCAGACTGACACTTGCAAAAGGAAAAAGCCTCGCGACGCGCCTTAAGATCATTGAGCTCACACATTGTCGAAAAGCTCGGCAGGTAGAATTCTGATCGAACTCATGCCGTGCCCGATCAGGTTTTAGAGATGCTCCTTAATGGTAGAGCCGCGGGTTAAATCCCTGATCCACTGTTCTCAGGCCGTCCTGCGCTTCTCGAGCGACTTGTGTGCTGCTCAAAGCACCGAAGGTCTTCTGAGCCCCGCCCCAGTCCCCACGGTGATATTGAGTCCAACCGCGGATCACCGATAATCCATGCGGCTCGGTCTTGGATTGCTGGCGGGAGTCCAGCATGGCAAGGGCCTGATCGTAGTGTCCGCTGCGATACACCTCGACGATCGCGTCGGCGCTCGCATCCCACCGCCCATCATGCGAACCGGCTGCGACCTGCGCAACGTGCCGCTTGCTTTGGAGCTGCGCAACTCGGCTATGAACAGCCCGACTCGGTCGCATCGCGACCTCGAGTTCAGCAAGTTTCGGATATGTATCGCGATACTTGGCAACCAGCTCGGCTACCACCCGACTCTGCCTAAGTTTGTTGCTGGTGACCACGAGCCCGATAACGGCACCCTCATTTGGCTGCCATTCGATCGATTTCTTAAACCATGTGCTGGCAAGGTCAGCTTTTCCAGTCCTGTAAAGCGACCAGCCGTAAGCCTGCGCACCTTCGGGCGACTTCATCATCTCGACGGCATTCGTAAAGGCCGACATCAGGTTTGGTGCGACCGGCTTGCCCGCGAGGAGGTCGACCGAGGCGAGTTCCACCACCTGCTTGCGGTTGAGCGGATCTGCATCCTGAAAGCGGAGTGCCAGCATTTCCGCTTCGGCTATCTTGTTCTGATCCCGCAGCGCAAGGACCAGCCCTTCTGCCGACTTGGCGGTCGGCTTTGCGGCCATGGCGTCGCGGAACCATCGCTCCGCGTCCGGTAAGCTTTTGCGCGCATAGAAATACCAGCCGAGCAGTTGAGCGTCGCTGTCGCTGTGCGTGACCGCGTAGGATTGGGCAAGGGAGGCAACGTCCTGCTCGGCAGCTTCGCTCTTGGCCGCTGCTGCCGCGCCGACCCTTTGACGGACGCTATCGAGGCGGATGCCGTCGAACTCACCGCGACCATCGGGTTGCCGATGTCCAAGCTGGACGAGTGCGTCGACGGCACCAGATGCCTTGAGAAGCAAACCGGCTTTCTGCACGGTGGCCAGGCGCTCTGTCGCATTATCACAGGCGGTCAGGATGTAGCGGTAGGCTTCCGTCGCTTTCGCCTCGTCCCCGAGACGGACCAACGCTTCCGCCGTGCGCCAAAGTACGTCGACGTTCGCGCAGGACAGCATTGCCCCGTTTGCCGATGCAAGATCCACCACCGTGCCCCATTGCTGGTTTTCCGAGGCTTGAACCAGGTCCACGCGCACCTCGGCCTGATGCACCTTCGTGCTCAGGTCGGGGGATGGTTGCCAGTCCGGTTTGTTCTGACGGATGTCGTCGATCCGCGCCTTCAGTCCCGCAAGGTCGTTCTTGGCGTAGAGATCCCAAAGGGGCTGCTCGTCTTCACCACTGCCTGCCGGGCTGAACAGGTCCTCCGGCGGCCCCCAATCGGGATGCCTGATCCTGATACGGCGGATCTCGGCCGATACGCGGGCGAGATCGTTCTGCGACGCGTAGTAACGGAGCGCACCGTCATCGATCGCGTCAACGGCGGGCTGCGCCATCGGTACGGCGGTTGATGGCTTCGGTCGATCCAGCATCCAAGCTGAAGGCTCCTCCCGCTTTTGGGTGCGAATGATGTCGATGTCCGCTTGAGGACGTGAACGCGCAGGCGTGCTGGAACCGAAGAGGTCAGCAGGCGCGGCGGCCGGCACCCCGGGCTGCGCGGTTTGGGCCTGCAGCGGGCTCGCCGCGGCGATCGCGACGCAACCGGCTAGGAGAGAGCGCTTCAAAGACATTGCGAGTACCTTTCCTGAATAACCGCGATGGTGAGGAGGCGAAGGGTTTCGGCGTAGTAGAAGGCGTCGCGTCGGCCGCTGAGACCGTCGGGAAGGCGCAGATGTTTGGATGCGCAGGCCGCGAGCGAGGCCACGAGCCGGTATCCGGTTCCGTCCATAGCTCCGATGGCTGTTCCCGTCCGCACGTCGGTGACGAACGGACCGATGTTGGACGCCCGGTTCCACAGACCAGCGAAGCTCTCGACTCCTTCGGCCTCGGGCTTGCCGGCCCATGCCAGGTAGAGAGGAATCCGAATGGCGTTGTAGCCGAACTGGCCCGGGAAGTTCGTCGCGGGCTGGGGTGAGCCGGACCCGACCGCCACCCAATCGGTCGGGAGGCGCAGCGGGCCGAAACGGCTTGCCTTGATCAGCCGGCGGCCGGTGGCGCGCAGACCGTCCCAGTCAACGTCGGGCGCCAGCCGTTTCAGGTCATCGAACGCGGGGAACACGTAGTAGGAAAGGTTGACGACCGGTCCGTCGTGCTGCGCCGGAGGTAAAAATCCGTTTTCGCCTGGAAGCAGGACAGGGCCGAGACGGCTCGCCACAACCATCTCCGATCCGATGGCTTCGGCGATCGGTTTCGCAGCCGCCGTGAGCGCGGGTTCGTCGAAGCGGCGTCCGCCTTCCGCCAAGGCCCAAGCGATGAGAATGTCACCGTCGGTCGCGTTATTGAGGTCGGTCGCCTTGCCCGCCTCCGGGGTCCATTTCCAGGCCGCCAGCGCATCCTTGCGGACCATCAGGTTGTCGCGCGTCCAACCCCAGATTGTCCGGAATCCGTCTCGGTCGTTCGCCAGTGCGGCGAGCAGCATCCCATAGCCCTGGCCTTCACTGTGCGACACGTTGCCATTCGCATTGTCGATCACGCGCCCGTCTTGGGATACGTAACGGGCCTTGTAGGCGGCCCATTCACCCTTGAACCAGGCGCGACCGACGTCCCGAAGCACATCGAGCGTCTTCTGCTCGGACTCGGACGAGACGGAGGATGGGCCGCCCTGCGTCACCGGACTGAGCGGTTGCGCGGTGAGCGGCACGGGCCCCGCCATGGTGGTCAGCGCCGCCAAGGCGAAACGGCAGGTTCGCGGCTTCATCTCGGCTTGACCCCAGCACGGCGCACGACAGCGTGCGTCGACAGGCCGAAGAGGCTCAGCAGCGTAAGGAGGATCACAGCGCTGAGCGCGATGTTGTTCGACACGAAGCCGCCGAGCACCGGCCGCACATCGGACAACGCCATGTGGCGGGGGACAACATAGGTAGGCTGGGTATCATCGACCGACTGCAGCGACCCGGTCTTGATGTCCAGGCTCACGGCTTGCCCCGACAAGTTCGGCCAGCGCCCGTCCTGGGTCAGGCGCGTCATGCCGGCCTCGACGAGATCGGTTTGATCCGCCGCCACGACGAGCCACTGCCTGCCGTCGCTGCTGAACCTGGGAAGCGCGACGCCTGCCAGCGATGTGACCTTCGCGGCGGGATCCACGGTCGCCATCAGCACGGCTGGCCCCGTTATTGGTCGGAGCCCGCGGGTGTCGCGATCCGACGCGAAGACGAAGCGGGGTGAACGCAGCCATCCGAGGCCAGGCGCGACCCAGCGGGGGGTGGCA
>CAXTFJ010000168.1:0-8532 GCA_964243405.1 uncultured Lichenihabitans sp.
TCGACGAGGTGGCTGGACTCCTCGTGCAACAGACCGGCGTTCCAGCCCTGATACTCGGGCAGGCGCCCCTTGAAGTGATCGGCGTCGACGACGATCGACTTCGAGGCGTCGGCGGGCCCGTCCTTGCTGGTGAGCCAGCTCTTGCCCGAACCGCCGCGGCCGCCGAGCATCGTCATCACGGGCTTTTCGCCGGACTCCGGCGTAGCGCCTTGGATGGCCTCGGGTGTGAAGACCTCGGCCAGCAGCTTTTCATGGAGCGCGCGGCGCTCGGGCGTGTAGCTTCCGTCGTCCTGGCGGTGGCCACCGTTGGAGACGTTGGCGTCCGTCGAGGCCTGACCCGCGAGCTTCTGCCGAGCCGCCGCAACCTGCTGGGTCGCACCCATCTTCTCGGCAATCTCGGCGCCGCGGGCCTTTCGGGCAACTTCGGTCTTGGGCGTGGTGCCGGCGTGCTCCGCGTACAGGGATGAGGCCGCCATGTGGTGTTCGCCGTGCGCGCTCTCGGACTTGCCCGGGGCTGCGGACGATCCTTGAGTGGAGCCGCCCTCCTTTCGAGCAGCCTTGGCCTTCGACGGAGCGGCGGCGGAACTGCCGCCCGAGCCGAATTGGCCATTGGAGGCGCGGGGGTGGGCGCTTTCCTCGAAGCCATCATCCTGGGCCCAAGCCGCCTCGGCTTGCGCGTCGGCGTCCAGGACCTTGCCGAGCAGACCGCCGACGGCCCGCGGAGGCGCGACCACTTTTCGACGGTACACGCCGATTACGCCCCGCGAGTCGTCGTTCTCGGGTGCCGCGAAGTGCTCGTTGGACTCGGCGAGGCCGGGATAGGCCGCGCGCTCGGCAGCCGGGTAATTGTAATCGAAGTGCTCCTCGAAGTCGTCGCGTTGCTCCTCGGTCGGCTGAACCTCTTTGCCGTCCCGCTCGAACCTGACGCGGCCCTTCGCGTCACGCTCGGCCTCGCCTGCCTTCGTCATCTTGACGCGCAGGCCGTCGTGAGGCGCGTCGTCGCCGTCACCTTCCGCCCCCGCGATGTCCGCGTTCCACGCTTCGGCCGCATCGTCCTCTTCGTCACGATCGCGGGGCAGTTCGCCCCGGGTCGGTCCTCGGATCTTCCACGCGGTCCTCGACAGGTTGTCTGCCATCGCGTGCGCGGATGAGATGGTGTCGTGAGCGCTGTGAAAGTCGAGACCGTCGGCCGGGTTTCCGGAATGGACGAGGTGGATCGCGTCCGTCGGCCTGTCGCCCGCTTTGTGGAACGGCACCTCGTGCCGTTCGTAGTCCGTCCCGTCTGGAAGTTTGCCCTCGGCGTCGTCAGCCTCATCCTTGTCCAGGCCGACGTGATGCACGACCACGCCGGTGCGGTCCTTGTCGTAGCTGACGATGACGTGCGCCTTGGAGCCAGAACCTGATCCATGCCCAAATTGGCCGTTGCTGGCCCGAGGATGGTCGCCCTCCTCGAACCCAGCGTCCTCCGCCCAGGCAGCCTCCGCCCGCGCGTTGGCCTCGACGGCCTCGCGCCACGCATTCCCCTTGGTCGGATCGAGCGGCGCGGGCGGCTCGTCGAGTTCGCCCGGCTTCGGCGCGCTCACGTCGAGGCTGAGATCCAACCCCGCGTAGGGGGAGTTGAACTCGCCCGCGAGCCGCTTGCGGGACTCCTCGGGGAGGATAATGCCCTCGCCGACCAGCACGGCGTCCGTCTCGGCCCGCGTCTTCGACACGGTGGCGGCCTCGGCTTCGTCGAGCTCCTGAAGGTGTTCGAACTCGAAGCCGATGTCGGGGTCGACGTCGCCGAACAGGGAAAGCTGGATGAAGTCGATGACCGTCGTCAGGCCGGGCCGGACCATCTGCTCCTGCTGGCCGTGGATGTCGTCGTAGAAGCTGTCGAGTTCGCCTTCGGAGCTGGCGTTGAGGCCGGACGGCTGCAAGCCGGTGAACTTGACCAGCGGGATCTTGGCGGCAGAGCCCACCTGCTCCAGGCTTTGGGCTTGCAGCTTGTCCAGCGTTCCCAGCGCGGTCTGGACGTTGAAGAACTCCTCGTCCTTGTTGAGGATCATCGTGCCCAGATTGCTCCGGGTCGCGCTGAAGAACTGGACGCGGCGCAGCAGGTCCTCGCCCGCGTCTCCGGTCGAGACATCGTCGCTCAGGTCGGTCTTGATGCCAGACACCGAGAACGAGGCGACGAGGTCGGACACGCTCTGGCGGGTGCGCAGCCAGTTGTCGACGTAGAGCTTCACCATCTGCGTCAGCGGCAGGCCGCCGAAGCTGTAGGCGGGCTTGAGGATGTCGGGCAGTTCCCGCCCGATCATCGTGAGTATGCGCGAGGCGTGGACCTGCCGGCCCTGCACCATCCAGGCGCCGGGCCGGTACCAATTCGGGCTGAGCGGGTTCGACGTGTCGTAGCTGGTCGGGTAGACCCAGAGCGCCTCGACGGCCCGGAGCGCCTTGAGGGAGCCGCGCGCGATCTTGGCCTTGCTGGCGTCGCTCGCCCCCGAGCCGATGTCGGTCGTCAGCTCGTTGGCGTCGTCGTTCCCCAAGTCGATGTAGACGTGGCCGCGACCAAAGTAGCCGTCGCCCGCGACGCCGCGCCGGAACGCGTCACGCACCTTGAGCCGCTTCATCTCGGCTTCGATCTTGGCGATCCGGTCGGACTTGTCCTCGTCGCCCTTGCCGACGAACCTGATCCAGCGCCGCGTCATCTCGTTGGAGATGGTCTCGACGATGCGGCGGTACTCGGGCCGCTGCGACAGCTCGGCGAGGTAGGCGTAGCCCAGGAAGGCCACGCCCTCGGTGCCGAGCATTTGGGACTGACCGAAGGCCCACCCGGCCACGGCGCCCATCACCTCGTCCTGGGCGATGATCGACGGGCCGCCGTTGTGGCCGACGCCGGGCGGATGCGAGGGGCGCGCGAACGGGTTGAGGGTCGGCCGGGCGTCCGTCGCCAGCACGTCGGTGACGCGCGCCATCGCGGCGCGCGAGATGCGGGTGCCCCTGGCGGGCGCGGGCGCCGCGGGAGCGATGGAGGGTGCGGTCCTGGCCGAGGAGGCCTTGCGCGCCGTCAAAACGATCGCCTGCCCATCTGGGCCACCCGCTGAAGGACGTCGCTGCTGATCTTCATGGGCCGTCCTGCACTGACCGGCCAGAAGGCCATAACGACCGCGTCCGCCAGGTTAGGCGACCGGCTGCCCTGCGGCTGCTTGTCGATGACCATCTTCATCCGCGAGCCCGGCCTCGCCGTGGGCTGGCTCAGTTCCTTCTCGAGCTTGCGCAGCAGGGGAAGGTCGGACGGCAGGCTGATCAGGTCGCCTGCGTCCCACGTGAACCCGGGCTCGTTGACGGCGCGCCACGTGCGCTCGAAGCGCCGCCGCAGCTCCCACCAGGCCTGAGCCTTGAGGTTCGCGTAGAAGTCCTTGTTCGTCGGTGAGTTCTTGTCGCCGCGCACCACGTGGCCGTCGGGATTGAGGACCTCAGCCCCGGCGTTCCACGGCACGAGCCGCAACGATCGGGGCATCACCTCTTCGTCGATCAGGCGGTTGGTCTCCGCCTTGATGCCGGCGCCAACACCGATGCTGTCGTACTGGAGGTCGAGGGGCCCGAGACCGTCGCAGGCCGCGACCGCGCGCCTGGCCGTGCGCCCCGTGTCCCGCTCGCCCCATTCCTCGACCGACTTGAGGACGACGCCCTTGCGCTTGGCGAGCGCGTTGGTGTCTCCCCCGTCGTCCGCGACGTCCAGCGCCGCGACCCAGAGGCCCGAGTCGTCGAATTTCAGGTGGACATGGGCGTCGATGGCGGCCCGCACCCAGTCGGCGGGGATGATGATGCCCTCAACCGACGCCGCGTAGTTGCGGTCCACTTCCTGCGCGAAGACGTGCAGCAGGCCGTCGTCCTGGGCCTTGCGCCGCCGCTCGTCGTACCAGGCTTGCGTCTTCGCGGGATGGTCGCGCCAGTCCATGACGAAGATGTTGGTGCGGCCCTTGGTGACGGCGCCGCCGACCCACTCGACCCCGGACTCCCGGCGGCGATGGAAGACGTTCCCCAGCCCGTTGACCGAGGAGATGTCGACTTGGACCCGCGTGTTGTCGGCGAGGGCGGCCTCGATCTTCTCGGGGCGCTCGTAGTGGGACGACTCGTCCTTGAAGTAGATGAGCTTGCGGCCGCCGCGGCCGATGTTGTCACCCGCCTCACCCGTGATCGAGGCGCCGTTCGCCGGGTTGACGAACCGCATGTAAGTCATGTGGTCGTCGAGGCTGAACCCAGCTGGCCAGAACTCGGGCGGCAGGTTGCGCACGATGATGCGCATCTTCTCGAAGATGCTGTCGGCGTCCCCGATCCGGTCGACCAGCTGCTCCTTGCGGGACCCCCAGCCGATGGCGGCCCCCGGCCAGAACAGCCACAGCCAGACCGAAACCGCGCAGCACAACCACGTGGCCCCGATGTCGCGGGCCTTCTCGACCAAGCCGCTTTCCTGGGCCTGCAGGAGCGCCTGCAGGAACTCGACGAACTCGGCCTGCCTCTGGAACAGGATGAACGGCAGCTTGGACGGCGTGTCGCCCGCCGCGTTTCGCGGATCGTAGGTGAATAGCCAGTGGTTGATGAAGTCGACGGGTCGGGTCCGGTAGAATTCCAGGGCCCCGGCGACGACCTGCGGGTCTTTCCTGAGCCTCAGGAGCTGCTGCTGGCGCCACGCAAAGGCGGCGACGTAGTCGGGCGGCCAGCTATCCTTCGTCGCCGTGGAGGGTGGCCGCATAGGCGTCCTGGGCTTCCTTGGCCGTCATCGTGGACGACACGAGGCGGATCGGCTTGCCGTCGGGCCCGCTGATCTCGCGCTTGTTGGTGAAGGCGCCGCCGATTTCCTTCGCGGCCTGCTCCATCAGCTGGGCGACCAGAGCGAAGTTGCGCATGCCCTCGGCTTGGGTCGCCATGCGGTGCAGTACCCGCAACCGAAACCCCTTGTGAGCGATGCCGACCTCGGCCGTGTCCTCGATGAAGGCCTTGCGGGTCGCCTCGAAGATCTCGCGGAAGGCGGGGCCGAGCGCCTGTCCGGCCCGCTTGTTTGGGTCGTAGGCCTCGACCGATTGCCGGGTAACCTCGACGCCGAACTCGTCCTTGACCGCCTTGGCGACCACGGACGGCGTGTCGAAGCAGGCAAGCTGTTGGACGATGAAGGTCTTCACCTCATCGGAAAGCGACATCGGATCACTCGGTCAGGTCAAGGCGGGGTCAGCCGCAGGTCCCGCAAACCCGCGCGATGTCGGGCTCGTCGATCTCGGTCGCGCCCATCGCGGCTAGATGTGCGTCCAGGTTCGGCGGGCGATGATGTCCCGGACCGTGGTCGGGTTGACGCCGTAGCGTTCCGCTAAACGAGTCTGCTCACCACGCTTCCGTGTCGAGGCTGATCGGATTTCGAGAACCTCAACCGGCGTCAGCTTCGCCTGACCGTTCTGCTCTCCGCGAGCGTCTTGAAGACCAAGCGCATATGCGTGGAGTTGGTTAGCTGACGAGGTCGTGTATTCCAGATTGTCTGCTCGCGAGTTCGCTGGGCATCCATCGAGGTGGTTGATTTCGTAGCCGAGCGGCACCGGCCCCAAGAATGCGAAAGCAACCAGCGAATGCACCGACTTCGTCTTGACCTTGCCGTCTCTGCAAAGGGTGACGATCGGGTAACCACCACTCGTTCGCTTGGAATTGAACGCAGCCTTTAGGATATGACCCGCCTTCGCGCAGGTGCGAGTCGTCAGCCTCTTGACGCGCCCAAGATTGCTGACCGCGTAGTCAGGCCAGCCATCGACTACGCGCCAATCTTCACACGAAAGTGTTGATTCTACCTTCCGCAGGTCCCGCATGCGAAATCGACCTCTGCCTGTGAGATTTCAGGAGGTCTGCTAGCAGCATCGACCAAGTCCTGAACACCTGCAGCGACTATACCATACCTTCGGACGACGGAAACAAATTGCTCGACATCATGCCCAAGCATCCCGAAGACGGGCTTACCCTCGCGCGTGAACCGCGGCGCACCGAAGATGTCTTTGACTTGCCCGCAGTGTTTTAATTCGTGCTCGCACAGGGCGAGCCAATTCGCATCAGCGCAAGTGTCCGCATACTGCGCGTCGAACGTCAGCAGGAAATCCGGCACGGCGCCGAACCAGTCGACGAGCTGCTGGTCGTGCCGCGCCTTGGCCCAGGCGTTCCCGCGGGCCATCGGCATCTCGGCTTGGCCCGCAACTGCGAGCATCTGCCGGCGGAGCGGCACGGCGCACCACAGCACGCCGATGGTCGCGAACCGCAGGTGGATGTGCTCCTCGTTCAGGAGGGGCGCGTCCTCATCGATGAAGGTCGCTCTGATCCAGGCCTCAAGGTCGAGGGCCGGGACGCAGGGATGGTCGAAGTCCGCGCCGTCCACGTCCAGCAGGTGGCGTGGCGGGCGCGGGCGCTGCATCGCGGGTCAGGCGGCTTTGGAGAAGCCCGGCACGAAGCCGGGCACGGCGGCCGGCGGGGTCGCGGGAGCGGGCGCTGGCGCGGCGGGAGCGGGCGCGGCGGGGGCTGCCGGCTCGGGAGCGGGGGCCGGCTCGGGATCAGCGGCCACCGGCGCGGACGCGGGCTGCTCGGCGGGAGCCTCGGGCGCGGGCGCGGGCGTCTCCGCCGGCCTGGCCTCGGTCTTGTCCTTCGGGTCCGCTATCTCGGGCGCGGGCGCCAGCGCCGGGTCGGCCTGCTTGATCACCACCTTCAGCACGGCCGCGACCGACCCGCTGATGACCTGGATGTTGGGCGTGCCCACGATGACGTTCGGGTCCTCGTCCTTGACCTTGAGCGCACGCATCGCGACGCCGCGTACCATGCCAGCGAGCTCGGCCTCGTCGAGGGTGAAGGTGTGCTCGTCCTCGCGGACGCTCTGGACGTCGTGCTTCAGCATGGTGGGTCCTCAGTGGATGGTGTGCCGCTCGACGCGGGCGTCGGCGGCGTGGTCGCCCATGCGGGCGTTGATGAAGTCGAGAGCGGCGTCGGCCGAGGGGAAGTCGAAGGCAGCGGTCCAGCCCTGGAGCCAAACCAAGGCGCCCTCATCCGACGCGCCCGCGTACTGCGGCAGCGGGTGAGGCTGCTTCCTGCGGTGGATTGCGAAGCGCGCGGGCCGGTCAGGCATCTCAGTTCCCGTAGTCGATGGCGACGATCCGGTCGTCGAGGACGCCGTAGCTGTCGCGCTTGGGTTCGGCGCTAAGGCCGTGCTCGCGGCAGTGCGCGATCGGGTCGAAGGCGGTCCACTCGGTATCGGTGAGCGGGCGGGCGCGGCGCATCACGCCCAGCAGGCCGCCCGGCAGCGCGAAGACGAGCGGCGCGACGCCGGTGGCGCGCGTGGCCCAGCGGCCCCGGCCGTTGACCCGGGCTTCCTGCATATTGTCGATCAGGCCCCAGACCGCGTGCCACCAGCAGCGGATGTTCGGGATCTTGAAGGCGTGCCGGCGGGTGAGGAGCACGAGGCGGTTGGAGCCACAGGTGCGGACCTCGACGAGGCTCACGCCCCGGCCGCCCCGTCACCCCGGAGCGGCTTGCCCCAAAGCTCGTCGGCCCGCGTCGTCAGGCTGCGGCGATCCTTGATGAGGTCGCGGTAGTCGCGGAGCTCGGCCAAATCGCGAAATCGGACGACGTTCTTCTCGACCAGCCGGTCGCGCTCGGCCTTCAGCGAGCGATCGGCGTCCACGATGGCGCGGGCCACGGGGCCGAGGCGATCGGTCTGGCGCGGCGTCAGCATGATCAGGCCTCCACCACTTCGACCGGAGCGGCGCCACCGCTCAGCCGAGGCGCAGCGAACTTCTTCGCGGCGGCCGCGCTGTCGAACCGGAGCGCCTTCGAGCACCGCGACGTCCAGAACAGCGAGTGGTCCGCGGCGACCGCGAGGAACCAGCCGTTCCGGCGCGCGAGGGGTTCAAGTTTGAGATGCCACCAGGAGCGCGACTTGCTCATGAGGCCTCGCTCACCAGTCCAGATCGACGCCGCCGCCCGCGTCCGAGTCGGACGAGGCTGAGCCGCTGTCGTAGGTGAAGCCACCGTCCGCGGCGGGCGCGGCGTAGACGGGCGCGGCCATCACGGTCTCGGGCCGGCTCATCATCTCGCCCAGCACGAGGCCGGTCAGTAGGCCGTCGCTCGACCCAGCGTTGACGACCACGGGGGCGGTCGGGCCCGACGCGTAGCTCGGATACGATGGCGCGTAGGTCGTGGTAGTCGGTGGCTGGAAGTCCGGCCGATACGGTTGGCCCTGACCCGCAGGCTTCCCGCCCCGGCGGGCGAACACGATCAGCGCCACGACCGCGACGACGGCAAGCAGCACCACGAAGATGAAGCCGGTCGAGACGTGCAGGTGGTGGTGGGGCACGTAGGGGTGATCCATGGATCAGTCCTTGGGGTGGCGGTCGAGCGCCGCGAAGAACCCGCGCAGGTCCTTGACCGAGGTGTCGCCGGTCCGACCGCGGAGCAGCGCGGCGAGGTCGGGCGCGCTCAGGCCGAGGATGGACGCGGCGCTGGCGATGGAGAGGTCTCGGTCGGCGATGA
>CAXTFJ010000169.1:0-8273 GCA_964243405.1 uncultured Lichenihabitans sp.
CCCGTTCTGGGAATGGGTGATCGAGGACGTGCGGCGGGAGCACCCCGACGTGGTGTTCCTGTCGGAAGCCTTCCCCAGGCCCAAGGTGATGTACCGGCTAGCCAAGGTCGGCTTCTCGCAGTCCTACACCTACTTCACCTGGCGCAACACCAAGGCCGAACTGACGGACTACCTGACGGAACTGACCACGCAGCCGCCCAAGGACTTCTTCCGTCCCCACTTCTTCGTCAACACGCACGACATCAACCCGGACTTCCTGCAGAACGCGCCGCGCCCCGCCTTCCTGATCCGGGCCGCGCTCGCCACCACGCTGGCGGGCCTGTGGGGGATGTACAACGGTTTCGAGCTCTGCGAGGGCCGACCGGATGCCAAGAAGAAGGAATATGCCGACAGCGAGAAGTACCAGATCACGGCCTGGGACTACGACCGTCCGGGGAACATCGTGGCCGAGATCACGCGGCTGAACCGCATCCGTCGCGACAACCCGGCCCTGCATTCGCACCTGGGCCTGAGCTTCCTGCCCGCCCGGAACGACAGCATCCTGCTCTTCCGCAAGGCCACGGCCTCGCGCGACAACGTGGTGCTGGTGGCGATCAGCCTCGACCCTTACTCGGCGCAGGAAGCGGACGTGGAACTTCCGCTCTGGGAGTTCGGCCTGCCGGACAACGGCTCGATCGCCGCGGCCGACCTGATGCGGGGCCACCGCTTCAGCTGGGGCGGCAAGTACCAGCGCATTCGCCTCGATCCGGGCGAGCTCCCCTTCTCCATCTGGCGCCTCGGCGCCGCCAGGGACCTTTGATATGGCGCGTAGGCCAAAGGCGCAGCTTCCCGACGACCCCCTCTGGTACAAGGACGCCATCATCTACCAACTGCACGTGAAGTCGTTCTTCGATGCCAACAACGACGGCATCGGCGATTTCGCGGGCCTGTATGCCAAGCTGGACTACGTGGCGAGCCTGGGCGTCAACGCCCTCTGGTTGCTGCCCTTCTACCCGAGCCCGCGCAAGGACGACGGCTACGACATCGCGGTCTATCGCGACGTCAGCCCCGATTACGGCACAGTGGCCGAGTTCAAGGAGTTCGTGCGCGCCGCGCACGAGCGCGGCATGCGCGTCATCACCGAACTCGTCATCAACCACACCTCCGACCAGCATCCCTGGTTCCAGAAGGCCCGGGTCGCCAAGAAGGGCTCGCCCGCCCGCGATTTCTACGTGTGGTCCGACACCGACCAGAAGTTTCCCGAGACGCGCATCATCTTCATCGACACCGAGAAGTCCAACTGGACCTGGGACCCGGTCGCGGGCCAATATTTCTGGCACCGCTTCTACTCGCACCAGCCGGACCTCAACTTCGACAACCCGCGCGTGCTCAAGGAAGTGCTCAACGTGATGCGCTTCTGGCTCGACATGGGCGTGGACGGGCTGCGGCTCGACGCGATCCCCTACCTGATCGAGCGCGAAGGCACGAACAACGAGAACCTGCCCGAGACCCACAAGATCCTGAAGGAGATCCGGGCCGCGCTCGACGCCTCCTACAAGAACCGCCTGCTGCTGGCCGAGGCCAACCAGTGGCCCGAGGACACGCAGCTCTACTTCGGCGACGGCGACGAATGCCACATGGCGTTCCACTTCCCCCTGATGCCGCGCATGTACATGGCGATCGCCAAGGAGGACCGCTTCCCGATCACCGACATCATGCGCCAGACGCCGGAGATCCCGGAAGCCGCGCAATGGGCGATCTTCCTGCGCAACCACGACGAGCTGACGCTCGAAATGGTGACCGACGAGGAACGCGACTACCTGTGGAGCACGTACGCGGCCGACCGCCGGGCCCGCATCAACCTCGGCATCCGGCGGCGGCTCGCACCCCTGCTGCAGCGCGACCGGCGCCGCATCGAACTGATGAACGGCCTGCTGCTCTCCATGCCCGGCACGCCGGTGATCTACTACGGCGACGAGATCGGCATGGGCGACAACATCCACCTGGGCGACCGGGACGGCGTGCGGACTCCCATGCAGTGGTCCGAGGACCGCAACGGCGGCTTCTCGCGCGCGGACCCCTCCAGCATGGTGCTGCCGCCCATCATGGACCCGCTCTACGGCTTCGGCGCCGTGAACGTGGAAGCCCAGTCCCGCGACCCGCACTCGCTGCTCAACTGGATGCGGCGCATGCTGCTGCTGCGGCGCAACCACCAGGCCTTCGGCCGCGGCACCCTGCGCTTCCTCTACCCCGGCAACCGGCGCGTCCTGGCCTACCTGCGCGAGTACAAGGGGCAGACGATCCTGTGCGTCGCCAACCTGTCGCGCGACCCGCAGGCGGTCGAGCTCGACCTGTCGGGTTTCGTCGGACGCGTGCCGGTGGAGTTGACGGGCCCGTCGCCCTTTCCGCCGGTCGGCCAGTGGAGCTACCTGCTGACGCTGCCGCCTTACGGTTTCTACTGGCTCGAGCTGATGTCGGGCGAGAACGCGCCCTCATGGCACCGGGGCGCGCCCGAGCAGATGCCGGAGTTCCAGACCCTCGTGGTGCGCGAAAGCCTGCGGGAGTTGCTGGGCGAGCGGCACTCGGCCACAATCCTGCGCGACATGCTGCCCGACTACCTGCCGCGGCGGCGATGGTTCGCGGCCAAGAACGAGAAGATCGTCGCGGCCAGGATCGCCTACGCGGTGCCGCTGCCCTCCGTGCAGGAACTGCTCATCATCGAGGTCGAGGTCCAGACGGAGGGACGGACGGACCGCTACCTGATGCCGGCCGGCATCGTGTGGGAGCAGCCCGAGATGCCGCCCCTCGCCCTGCCGCTGGCCCTGGCTCGCGTGCGGCGCGGGAGGCGTGTCGGCTACGTCACCGACGCCTTCGCGATCGAGGCCCTGCCGCGGACCATCCTGCACGGCCTGCGGGACCGGGCGCGGATCGAGATACCGGACGGCGAGATCCAGTGCCGCGGCACCGAGCAGGGCGACGCCCTCAAGGGGATCGATCAGGCGCCGATCCGCTGGCTCACGGCCGAGCAGTCGAACTCGTCGCTGCTGGTCGGCAACCTCGCCATGGTCAAGCTGATCCGCCGCATTGTGCCCGGCATCCACCCCGAAGCCGAGATGACGCGCTATCTCACCGCGGTCGGCTACGCCAATACCGCGACGCTGCTGGGCGAGGTTGTGCGCGTGGCGAGCGACGGCACCCCGCACACGCTCGCCATCGCGCAGGGCGTCATCGGCAACCAGGGCGACGCCTGGACCTGGGTGCTCGACAATCTCCGCCGCGCGGTCGAGGAAGCGGCCCTGGCCGAGGACGCCGGCGACCCCGACTTCCATTCGCTGAACGCCTTCATTGGCATCGTGGGCCAGCGCTTGGGCGAGTTGCACAGGGCCTTGGCTTCGTCCACCGAGAACCCCGACTTCCGCCCCGTCGAGGCGGATGCGGCCGCGGTTGAGGCCTGGAAGGCGGGCGCACGCGCCCAGGTCACGGGGGCGCTGGACGCGCTGGCGGCCCAGCGCGAGACGCTCGACGGGACGGCGCGGCCGCTGGCGGACACGATCGTGGCCCGGCGCGACGCGGTGCTGGACGCCATCGGCCGTCTGGCCGACGCCGGCCGGGGGACGCTGATGACGCGCGTCCACGGCGACTTCCACCTCGGCCAGGTCCTGGTGGCACAGGGCGACGCCTTCATCATCGATTTCGAGGGCGAGCCGGTGCGCAGCCTCGACGAGCGGCGCGCCAAGGGCAGTCCCCTGCGCGACGTCGCGGGGCTGCTGCGGTCGATCGACTACGCGGCCGCCTCCGTGGGCCGGCCCGAGGAGGACGCCAGCCCGCAACCCGTCCGCGACCGGCGGCGGGGCCTGCTGGACGAGTTCCGCCGGCAGGCGACGGAGGCGTTCACGACCCGGTACTGGACCGCCTTCGACGGCGGGTCCGGAAGCCAAGCCGACGGCAGCCGAGCCGCGCTGCTCGACCTCATGCTGCTGGAAAAGGCGGCCTACGAGATCAGTTACGAAGTGGCCAACAGGCCCAAGTGGCTGCCGATTCCCCTGCGCGGGTTCGGCAGCCTGGTGGATCGTTTGACGGGACGGGAGGATCGCGCGTGATGGCTGGACGGGACGCGCTCTGGGGACTCGGCTCCGACGCCGTGCAGGCCCTCGTGGACGGGCGGCACGGGGACCCGTTCGCGATCCTCGGGCGGCACGAGATCGGCGACGAGCGCGTGGTGCGGGCGCTGCTGCCCGGCGCGCGGGGCGTCGAGGTGGTGGCGCGCGAGGACGGAAGTCCGCTGGGCACGCTGGAAATGGTCCATCCCGCGGGCCTGTTCGCGGGCCCGGTCCAGGGGAGCGGTCCGTACCGGCTGCGCATCCGCTGGCCCGACGCCGTGCAGGACACCGACGACCCTTACAGCTTCGGGCTGCTGCTGGGCGACCTCGACCTCCACCTCATCGCCCAGGGCACGCATTACGAACTCGGCCGCTGCCTGGGCGCGCAGGCCATGACGGTCGAGGGCGTGAGCGGCGTGCGCTTCGCGGTGTGGGCCCCCAATGCCCGGCGCGTATCGGCGGTGGGCGAGTTCAACGCCTGGGACGGCCGCCGGCACCCGATGCGGCTGCGCCAGCAGGCGGGCGTGTGGGAATTGTTCGTGCCGGGCCTCGCACCCGGCGCCCGCTACAAGTTCGAGATCGTCGGTCCCGACGGTTCGGTCCTGCCGCAGAAGGCCGACCCGGTCGCCCGCGCCGCGGAGGCCGCGCCCGGCACCGCCTCCATCGTGGCCCGCTCCGACCCCTACACCTGGACGGACGGCGACTGGATGGCGGACAGGGGCCACCGGCAGGGGCTCGACGCGCCCATCTCGATCTACGAGGTTCATCCCGGCTCCTGGCTCCGCATCGCGGAGGAGGGCAACAGGAGCCTCACATGGCGGGAGATGGGCGACCGGCTCGTGCCCTACCTCGTGGGCCTGGGCTTCACCCACGTCGAGTTCCTCCCCATCATGGAGCATCCGTTCGGCGGTTCCTGGGGCTACCAGCCGCTCGGCATGTTCGCCCCCACGGGACGCTACGGGCCGCCGGAGGACTTCGCGAGCTTCGTCGACACCTGCCATGCCAACGGCATCGGCGTGATCGTCGACTGGGTGCCGGCGCATTTCCCGACCGACGTGTGGGGGCTGGCCCGCTTCGACGGCACCGCGCTCTACGAGCATGCGGACCCGCGCGAAGGCTTCCACCAGGACTGGAACACCCTGATCTACAACCTCGGCCGCAGCGAGGTGAAGGGGTTCATGATCGCCAGCGCGCTGGAATGGCTGGAGCACTACCACGTGGACGCGCTGCGCGTCGACGCGGTGGCCTCCATGCTCTACCGGGACTACAGCCGCAAGGCCGACGAATGGGTGCCCAACAAGTTCGGCGGACGGGAGAACCTCGAGTCGGTCGAGTTCTTCAAGCACCTCAACTCCATCGTGCGCCAGCGCCAGCCCGGCGCGCTGATGATCGCGGAAGAATCGACCGCCTGGCCCGGCGTGACCACGCCCGTCGAGCACGGCGGCCTCGGCTTCGACCTCAAGTGGAACATGGGGTGGATGCACGACACGCTCCACTACATGGAACGCGACCCGGTCTACCGCCGCTACGAGCATCACGGCCTGACCTTCGGCATGGTCTACGCCTACACCGAACACTTCGTGCTGCCGCTGAGCCACGACGAGGTGGTGCACGGCAAGGGCTCGCTGATCCGCAAGATGCCCGGCGACGACTGGCAGCGGTTCGCGACCCTGCGCGCCTATTACGCGTGGATGTGGACCTTCCCGGGCAAGAAGCTGCTGTTCATGGGCTGCGAGATCGCCCAGTGGGCCGAGTGGAACAACGACGTCTCGCTCGACTGGGACCTGCTCGACCGCTCCGCCAACAAGGGGGTGCAATCGCTGGTGGCCGACCTCAACCGGCTTTATTCGGGGGAACCGGCGCTGCACGCGACGGACACCAAGCCCGAGGGCTTTCGCTGGGCCGTGGTCGACGACGCGGCCAACTCCGTCTACGCCTTCGTGCGCCAGAAGGTCGACGGAAGCGCTCCCCTGCTGGTGGTCAGCAACATGACGCCGGTGCCGCGCTACGGCTACCGAATCGGGGTGCCGAAGGCCGGGACGTGGACCGAGGTGCTCAATTCGGACGCGGGCGTCTACGGGGGCGGCAATCTCGGGAACGGCGGGATGGTGGGAACCGATCAGGTCCCGACGCAGGGCTACGACACCTCCGTCGTCCTGACCCTTCCCCCGCTCGCCACGATCGTCCTGCGCGCGTCGTGAACGGTCGCGGCGAGCTTCAACTCGCCGCGCCGATCGACGGTGGTGATGCCGCGTGTAAGGATCGCAACAGGGCGGTAGGTTTGAGTGGGACACGCCGGTGGAGCTACTCACGGCGGTCGTTCGCGAAGGTCAGGGTCGCAGCGCGCTGACGCTGCGGGCTAGCAAACCATGGTTATCGATAAAATCCCCAAGAATCCGAGGTGTTTCGGAGGGCGCCAGGTACGGCGCTTGGACAGCCGATCGAACCTGACGCTTGCGCTCGAGCGGAATTGGGACGATCTTCACAGCCGACGCGGCTTCCGCTACGACGATGGGACCGCAACCGGATCGGACGGCCATGGCGCAGCAGGACGGCTCCCCCCTCCCCCACCACGACGGCGGCAGGCCGCCTCGCGCCAAGGCCGCGCTGCAGCCAGTTCGCACCGTACCGCCGCAGCTTCACGATGCGATCGCCGAGCACCGCAATCCGGGCACGGTCCTGAAAGCTGAATGGTTCGAGGGCATCCAGGTCAACCTCAGCGCCGTCGAGCGCCGCACCGCCACGATGGGCACGCGCCGCTCGGTCAAGAAGGAATACCAGGCGGCCTGGCTCGTGAAGGCCCTCACCTGCATCGACCTCACCACGCTCGCGGGCGACGACACGCCCGGCCGGGTCCACCGCCTGGCCGCCAAGGCGCGCCGCCCGCTGCGCGACGACCTCGTGGAGGCGCTGGGCCTCGCCGACGCTCCCCCGACAGTCGGCGCCGTATGCGTCTACCCGACCATGGTGGCGCCGGCCGTCAAGGCGCTGCGCGGCTCGGGCGTGCCGGTGGCCTCCGTCGCGACCGGCTTCCCGGCGGGACTCACGCCCCTGCCGCAGCGCCTGGCCGAGATCCGCTACGCGGTGGACGAGGGCGCGGCGGAGATCGACATCGTCATCACCCGCGCCCACGTGCTGCTGGGCGAGTGGCGCGCGCTCTACGACGAGGTCGCGGCCATGCGGGACGCCTGCGGCCAGGCCCACCTCAAGGCCATCCTGGGCACGGGCGACCTCAAGACGCTGCGCAACGTCTACAAGGCCTCGATGGTGGCGTGCCAGGCGGGCGCGGATTTCATCAAGACCTCCACGGGCAAGGAGGACGTCAACGCCACCCTGCCGGTGAGCCTGACGATGATCCGCGCGCTGCGCGACTACGGCGAGCTGACGGGCGAACGGGTCGGCTTCAAGCCGGCCGGCGGCCTCAAGACCGCCAAGGACGCGCTAGCCTGGCTCACGCTGATGAAGGAGGAGGTCGGCCGCCCCTGGCTGGAACCCGACCTGTTCCGCATCGGTGCCAGCTCGATGCTGGGCGACATCGAGCGCCAACTGGAGCACCACGTCACCGGCCACTACGCCTCGGCCAGCCACCACGCCATGGCCTGAATCTTCGCGATCCTGCCCTTCTCCCGCCCTGCGGGAGAAGGGGCCCGACAGGGCGGATGAGGGGAAACACGGGCCCCGCGTGTCCCCTCATCCGTCACGGCTTCGCCGCGCCAGCTTCTCCCGTTCACGGGAGAAGGGATCAGCCTCCCGGACCCCGCCCATGCCGACCGTCAAAGAGATCCTCGCCACCATGGACTACGGGCCCGCACCGGAGGCCTCGGACCACGCGCGGGCCTGGCTGAAGGCGCATGAGGGCGGTTTCGGCCACTTCATCGACGGGCGCTTCACCGCGCCCGACGCCTCGCGGAGCTTCGAGGTGCGCGACCCCGCGCGCGACGTTCCGCTCGCCAGCGTCGCCCAGGGCACGGCCGCCGACGTCGACGCGGCCGTGGCGGCGGCCCGCGCGGCCTTCGCGACCTGGTCGGCCACGCCCGGTCACGTCCGCGCCCGCCACCTCTACGCCTTGGCCCGCCACGTCCAGAAGCGCGAGCGCCTGCTGTCCGTGCTGGAGTCGATCGACAACGGCAAGCCGATCCGCGAGTCGCGCGACATCGACATCCCGCTCGTCGCCCGCCACTTCTACCACCACGC
>CAXTFJ010000170.1:0-8260 GCA_964243405.1 uncultured Lichenihabitans sp.
CCTCCGCCCTGCTCGAAGTGCTCGATCCCGAACAGAACGCGACCTTTGCGGACCACTACCTGGAGGTCGACTACGACCTGTCGGACGTGATGTTCGTCACCACGGCCAACACGCTCAACATCCCCGGGCCGCTGATGGACCGGATGGAGGTGATCCGTATCGCGGGCTATACCGAGGACGAGAAGGCGGAGATCGCCCGCACGCACCTCATCCCGGCGACGATCAAGAAGCACGGCCTCAACGAGGGCGAGTGGTCGATCGACAATGAGGCGTTGATGACCCTGATCCGGCGCTACACCCGCGAGGCGGGCGTGCGCAACCTGGAGCGCGAACTCTCCAACCTGGCCCGCAAGGCCGTGAAGGAGATCATGATCACCGACCGCAAGGTCGTCCAGGTGACGGATGTCAACCTGATCGACTACCTGGGTGCACCGCGGTTCCGCTACGGCGAGGCGGAAACCGAGGATCAGGTCGGGGCCGTGACGGGGTTGGCCTGGACCGAGGTGGGTGGCGAGTTGCTGACCATCGAAGGCGTCATGATGCCGGGCAAGGGCAAGATGATCGTCACCGGCAACCTGAAGGACGTGATGAAGGAGTCGATCTCCGCGGCTGCGTCCTACGTGCGGTCGCGAGCGGTGGACTTCGGCATCGAGCCCCCGCTGTTTGACCGACGCGACATCCACGTCCACGTCCCGGAGGGCGCGACCCCGAAGGACGGCCCCTCGGCCGGCATCGCGATGGCGACCACCATCGTCTCCGTGCTGACCGGCATCCCGATCCGCCGCGACATCGCCATGACGGGCGAGATCACGCTGCGGGGCCGGGTGCTGCCGATCGGCGGTCTCAAGGAGAAGCTGCTGGCCGCGCTCCGCGGCGGGCTCAAGAAGGTGCTGATCCCCGAGGAGAATGCCAAGGACCTGCTCGAGATCCCCAACACGGTGAAGAACGCGCTGGAGATCGTGCCGGTGTCCCGCATGGACGAGGTCCTGGCGCACGCCCTCGTGCGGCAGCCCGAACCGATCCGTTGGGAAGAAACGCTCGTGCCGAGCACGCAGCCCGCGGTTCGGGGTGACGATGCCGGCTTCGTCGCCCACTGAGGTCGCGACCGACCTCCAAGGCGACGGTCGCGGCCTCTGGCCCGCGACCGTCCTGTTTGTCTGCAACGCCGGCGAGACCGGCTTCCGGCCGAAGCCGGACGATGTTAATCGGGGGCGTGGGGCGGTTAGCTCAGTCGGTAGAGCATCTCGTTTACACCGAGAGGGTCGGCGGTTCGAGCCCGTCACCGCCCACCACCGGGATGAGCGTTTCAGCGGCTTCTCTCGTCTTGATCGTCAAACCTAAGCTTGGCTGATGCTCCAGCGCGCCAGATTGTCCTCTGAGGTCGACGGCTCTTCCTCCGCAACCTCCTGCGCGCCGTCCCTCGCGGGGCGACGCTTCGGGCTCGCGAGGTCGCCGGAGGCAAACAGGACCGCGATCGAGAGGGCGGACAGCGTCCTCGACATGCGGTTTTGGCGGTTCGAGCGGGTGGTCACCGGCAACGCGCCAGTTACCGATAGGGCGGTCGAGGTCGACGTCCTCCCGCTGCACCTGCCGTAGGTGGGCGTGGCGAGGGAGCGCATCCTCGGGATCGACACGGGCGGCACGCTGGTCAAGGCCGCGGTCTTCGCGCTCGACGGCACCGAGGTGGCCAACGCCCGCCACCCCAATCGCGTGTCGTTCCCCGAACCCGGCCACACGGAAGTCGACGCGGAAGAGATGTGGTCGTCCGCGTGCCGCGCGATCCGCGCCGCGCTCGACGCGAGCGGGACGGCTCCGGGCGACATCCTCGGCGTGTCAACGACGGGTCACGGCAACGGTCTCTACGCGGTGGACGCGACCGGATCGCCGGTGATGCCCGGCATCGTCTCGACCGACAGCCGGGCGGCCGCGACCGGAGCGGACTGGCGCGCGGCCGGTCTCGCGAGCGTCGCCGAAGCGATCGTCATGCAGCGGTTCTGGCCCGGCCAGACCCTGTCGCTGCTGGGTTGGCTCGCCCGCAACCGCCCCGGCACCCTGGACCGGGCCGCGACGCTGTTCGGCGGCAGCAAGGACTACATCCGGTCGCGGCTGACCGGCGAGGTGAGCACGGAGATCACCGAAGCCGCCGGGTCGGGCCTCGTGGACCTCGCGACCGGTCGCTACGCCGAAACCCTGTTCGACCACCTCGGCCTGAAGGGTCTGGCGGCCAAACTTCCGCTCCTCGCGCCGTCGCTCGACGTGGGGGGAACCATCATCGCGGGCGCCGCGGCCGCGACCGGCTTGAGGCAGGGAACGCCGGTCGTCAGGGGTTTCACGGACGTGGTCGCCTGCGCGGTGGCTTCGGGCGTGACCTCGCCCGACGTCCTGTCCGTGATCGCCGGGACATTCTCGATCAACCAGACGCTGCACCGGAGCCCTCGCCGCAGCCGCGCCCCCGTGCTGCAGATGCCCTTCCCCATCGACGGCCTGTATCTCGCGACCGAATGCGCCGCCACGTCCGCGAGCAACCTCGAGTGGCTGTGCCGCACCCTGCTCGATGCCGAGACGGCGCGCGCCGCGGCGCGGGGGCGCTCGATCTACGAGGTGTGCGGCGAGTGGGTGGAGGCCGCGCTGCCCCGTCCCAACGACATCCTGTTCCTGCCCTTCCTGTTCGGTGGACCGGACGGCGCGCCCGCCGGGCTGATCGGGCTGAGGGCGAGCCATGACGCGGCGGACGTGATGCGCGCGGTGTTCGAGGGCATTGCCTTCGCGCACAGGCTCGACGTCGACAAGCTGATGACGGGCCCCGATGCCGCGACACCCGGCGTCGTGCGGCTCGCGGGTGGCGCGGCGCGAAGCCCGATCTGGCCGCAGATCTTCGCCGACGTGCTCGATCTTCCAGTCGAGGTCACGGTTGGGAGCGAGCTTGGAGCGCTCGGCGCGGCGATGAGTGTCGCGGCCACGCTCGGGCCCGCCACATCGCTGGGCGACGCGGTCACCCGCATGGTCAAGGTGGCCCGCCGTTTCACGCCCGATCCCCGCCGGGCTGAGATGTACCGAACCAAGTTCAAGCGTTTCGAGGCCGTGACCCAGGCGCTTGCCGGTGAATGGGGCCCGGCGGGCGCGGCCTAGCCCCTTCATGACGGCGGGGAAAGACCGACGTAGCAAGCTCGGTCTGCCGCATGCGCCGAAGACCATCCACTATGGTGAACGCGTCGTGAGCCTCCGGGCTCGCCCGATGCCACTTCGAGCGGGTCCTTGATCGCGAGCGGACTCGTCGCCCTGGCGCTTCTCCTCATCCACCGTTTCGCTCTATCGTCCATCGCGGAAGCCTTGGCGACCGTCGAGGGCGGGACGACGATCAAGGTCGCCATCGTGACCCGTGAGGACAAGCCCATGACGGATCCAGACCCCGATCCCCGGCTCGCGCGGCGCCAGACGCCCGCGGCCCGCTACCCCGTCGTCATCGTGGGCGGCGGCATCAATGGGGCGGGGCTGTTCCGCGACCTCTGCCTGCAGGGCGTCGACTGCCTGCTGGTGGACGCCTCCGACGTGTGCGCGGGCGCGAGCGCCGGACCGTCCCGGCTGATCCACGGCGGCATCAAATATCTCGAAACGGGCGAGTTCCGCCTGGTGCGGCAATCCACGCTGGAGCGCAACCTGCTGCTCAAGAACGCGCCCCACTACGTGAAGCCGATCGAAACGGTGCTGCCGATCCACTCCTGGTTCGGCGGCATCGTGCCCTCGGTCGTCCGTTTCTTCGGCGGGTCCGCGAAGCTCAAGGACCGCGGCGTGCTCATCACCAAGCTCGGCCTGGAACTGTTCGACTTCTTCGGCCGGCGCCACCGCGGCATGCCGCGCCACCGCGTGGCGTTGAGCCGCCGCACCCGCGAGGCGTTTCCCGAGATGGCGCCCACGGTCCGGGCCACCGCGACCTACTACGACGCGCGGATCACGCATGCCGAACGGCTCGGGCTCGAATTGGTGCTCGACGGCTTGGCGGCCCAGCCCGGCAGCCTCGCGCTCAACCACGTGTCCGTGCAGGGCGTTGAGGGCTCCACCCTGCTGCTCGCGGACGCGGTCTCGGGCGGCACGTACCGGGTCGAAGCCCAGGTGGTCGTCAACGCGGCCGGGGCCTGGATCGACCGCGTCAATGCCGCCCTCGGGCTCGCGACCCGCTACATCGGCGGCACGAGGGGATCGCACCTCATCCTCGACAATCCCCGGCTGCGCGAGGCGCTCGGGGGGAAGATGGTTTACTTCGGCGCGTCCGACGGGCGCGTCGCGCTCCTCTACCCCTTTATGGGGCACGTCCTGGTGGGCTCGACCGACATCCCGGTCGAGGATCCCGATGACGTGGCCTGCACGCCGCAGGAACGCGACTACATGCTCGGCACGCTCCGGGAAGTGTTCCCCACCATCCCTGTGTCGGCTGATCAGGTGGTCTTCACCTATTGCGGGGTGCGGCCGCTGCCGCGCAGCGACGCCGCGGACCCCGGCGCGGTCAGCCGCGACCATTCCATCCGGACCGACCGGCTACCGGGCACGGCGGTCCCGGTCCACGCGCTGATCGGCGGCAAGTGGACCACCTTCCGCGGCTTCGCCGAGGAGGCGGCCGACCGCGTGCTGGCCGACCTCGGGCGCCCGCGTCGGGTGAGCACGCAACTCACGCCCATCGGCGGGGGCAGGGGCTTCGCCGAGGGGCGCGCGCGGCGTGCGCTGATTGACGGCATCGCCGCCCAGGGCGTGTCGGCCGGCCGCGCCGCAATCCTCCTCGATCGGTACGGGACGCGCGCCACAGCGGTCGCGGCCTGGTGCGCGGTGCGCCAGGACGAGGCGCTCCCGGAACTGCCGGACTACTCGCGCGCCGAGATCGGCTTCATTCTGTCCAACGAACTCGTGGGGCGCCTCTCCGATGTCCTGTTCCGCCGCACCGACATCGCGCTGTCGGGCCGCCTCACGCCGGAGGTGGCCCTCGCCGTGGCCGACGTCGCGCAGGCTGTCCTGGGGTGGACCGACCACCGCCGCACGGAAGAACTCGATGACGTGACGAGGCTGGCCACGACGCGGCACGGCCTGTCGATGTCGTTCGCCGAACGCGGCGCGGAAGCGGCCGCGCTCCCGTGAAGGACCGTGCGGTCACCGTCGAACGGCGGCGATCAAGCGAGCCATCCCGTCGCCGGGACGTGATCCAGCTTTCGCGATGACGGCAGGAACCGCTTGAACCAGTCCGGCTTGGCTCAACGGCTGCCGTCCTCCAACGCGAGTGCGACAGAAGCCCGGTCTTGTCGCCTCGCGGCGATTTTCGCATAAAGGGCCAAGCGATGAAAAACGATCGGCTCCGACCCTGACACGGGGCGGAACCGGCAAGGGAGGCCGCCATGTCCGACCACGTCCACCCCGTTCCGGACCAGTTTGCGCGCGGGGCTTCGGTCGACGCCGAGCGCTATGCCGCCCTCTACGAGGCTTCCCTGCGCGACCCCGATGCCTTCTGGGGCGAGCACGGCCGCCGCATCGACTGGATCGAACCCTATACGCGCGTGAAAAACACCTCGTTCGCGCGCGATGCGGTCTCGATCGAGTGGTTCGGCGACGGCCGGACCAATGCGGCGCTCAACTGCGTCGACCGCCACCTCGCCACCCGGGGCGACAAGGTCGCGATCCTGTGGGAGGGCGACGACCCGTCGCAGAGTCGCGCCGTCACCTACCGCGAGCTCCACGCGGAGGTGTGCCGCTTCGCCAACGTGCTCAAGGCGCAGGGCGTCCGCCGCGGCGACGCGGTGACGATCTACATGCCGATGATCCCCGAGGCCGCCTTCGCGATGCTGGCCTGCGCGCGGATCGGCGCCGTCCACTCGGTGGTGTTCGGCGGTTTCTCGCCCGAGTCGCTCGCCGGCCGCATCGAGGATTGCGGGTCGACCGTGCTCATCACCGCCGACGAGGGGCTGCGCGGCGGCAGGCCCGTCCCGCTGAAGGCCAACGCGGACGCGGCGGCCGAGCGCTGCGGCACCGTGGAGCGCATGGTGGTGGTGCGCCGCACCGGCACTGCTGTGGCGATGCGCGAGGGCCGCGACGTCTGGTACCATGAGGCGGCCTCTAGCGTCCCGGCCGATTGCCCCTGCGAGAGCATGGGGGCCGAGGACCCGCTGTTCATGCTCTACACCTCGGGCTCGACCGGCAAACCCAAGGGCGTGCTGCACACCACCGGCGGCTACCTCGTCTACGCCTCGATGACGCACGAATACGTCTTCGACCTCAAGCCCGACGACGTGTTCTGGTGCACCGCGGACGTGGGCTGGGTGACGGGGCACTCCTACGTGGTCTACGGCCCGCTCGCCAACGGCGCCACCACGCTGATGTTCGAGGGCGTGCCCACCTACCCCTCCGTATCGCGCTGCTGGGACGTGGTGGACAAGCACGGCGTCACGATCTTCTACACCGCGCCGACCGCGCTCCGTGCCCTCATGGGGGCGGGCGACGCACCCGTGCAGCGCACGAGCCGCGCCTCGCTCCGCCTGCTGGGCACGGTGGGCGAGCCCATCAATCCCGAGGCGTGGGAATGGTATTTCCGCGTCGTGGGCGAGAACCGGCTGCCCATCGTGGACACCTGGTGGCAGACGGAGACCGGCGGCATCCTGATCACGCCGCTCCCCGGCGCCATGCCCATGAAGGCGGGCTCTGCTGCCAAACCCTTTTTCGGCATCCGCCCCGAGGTCGTTGACGGGGAGGGCAGGGTGGTCGAGGGAGCGGCGCAGGGCAATCTGGTGATCGCCGACAGCTGGCCCGGCCAGATGCGGACCGTCTACCGCGACCATGGGCGCTTCCAGGACACGTATTTCTCGACCTATCCGGGCAAGTATTTCACAGGCGACGGGTGCCGCCGGGACGCGGACGGTTACTACTGGATCACCGGCCGCGTCGACGACGTCATCAACGTATCAGGTCATCGTATGGGCACCGCGGAGGTCGAAAGCGCGCTCGTCTCCCACGACGCGGTATCGGAGGCGGCCGTGGTCGGCTTTCCGCACGACGTGAAGGGGCAGGGCATCTACGCCTACGTGACCCTGATGCAGGGCACCGAGGCGAGCGAGGACCTCCGCAAGACGCTGGTAGCCCAGGTGCGCCGCGAGATCGGCCCGATCGCCTGCCCGGACGTGATCCAGTTCGCGCCCGGCCTACCCAAGACGCGATCGGGGAAAATCATGCGGCGCATCCTGCGCAAGATCGCCGAGAACGACGTGGGCGCGCTGGGTGACACGTCCACCCTGGCGGACCCGACCGTGGTCGACGATCTGGTGGCCAACCGCCACGGCGCGGCCCCGCGTGGTTGACAAGACGTAAACGCGACGCTCACCGGGCGCCGAGCGTTAACGATTTACCTTTGGCCGCTGTTCTCGCGGCCGCGGCGCTCGGAATGCCCCGATCGTAAGGCCCGTTTCACGCGGGTGGCGGACTTTGACCTCCAAGCGAAGGGGCGTGGAGGTCCGGGGTGATGAGTTTTTCGATGCGGGCCACAGCCAAAGGCCCGCGCCTCGGCGTCGATCTCGTGGTCTGCGCGACGCTTGCTGCCGCGACATTGATCGTGGGCTTGGTGTCCACCGCGCGAGCCGCGGAACTGGCCGCCTCGCCGGACGTGGCGCCCGGCACCATCGTGGTGCGGCAGAGCGAGCGGAGCCTCTATTTCGCGCTGGGCGAGGGCCGCGCGATCCGCTACCCGGTGGCGGTCGGCAAGCCCGGCAAGCAATGGCGCGGCGTGGCGCAGGTCGACGGCAAATACATCGATCCGGCCTGGGCGCCCCCGCGCGAGGTGAAGCGCGCCGAGCCCTGGTTGCCGGACTACATCCCCGGCGGCGCCCCCAACAATCCGATGGGCCACCGCGCCCTGACGCTCACGGGCGGTGAATACGCGATCCACGGTACCAACCGCCCTTGGACGGTGGGCACCGCCGCCTCCTTCGGCTGTATCCGCATGCGCGAGGGCGACATCGACGACCTGTTCGCCCGGGTGAGCGTCGGCACACCCGTCGTGATGCTCCCCTGATCCCCCGGGGCGGGCCTCGCCCGAACGCGGCACTTAAGCCTTGCAAAACTGCGACCGACCGGCTTAGAACCTGCCTGCGAGCTGTGTCTCATTATCGCGGCGTTCAGAGCGATATCTTGCTTGCAGCACCGCCGAACCTCGACGGATTCGGTGGGGGATAGTTCAATGGTAGAACAGCGGACTCTGACTCCGTTAATCTTGGTTCGAATCCAGGTCCCCCAG
>CAXTFJ010000171.1:0-8213 GCA_964243405.1 uncultured Lichenihabitans sp.
CTTCTCGTTCGATGCCGATTTCCAGATCGAGAGCTACCTGCGCTACCAGGGCCGCAGCTTCGTCGAGCGGTTCGACGCCAATTCCTACCTCTACATGACGCGCGCGATGGATTACTTCGACCTCGCGGCGGATTACGGCGGGAGCCTGGCGGGCGCCTTCAAGGGGACCCGGACGCGCTTCTGCGTGGCGTCCTTCACCTCCGACTGGCTGTTCCCGACCGCGGCGTCGCGCGCCATCGTGCACGCCTTGAACGCGAACGGGGCATCCGTCTCCTTCGTGGAGATCGACACCGACAAGGGCCACGACGCCTTCCTGCTCAACATCCCCGACCTGTTCGCGACCTCGGGCGGGTTCATCGACGCCGCGGCCCGGGCGCGGGGCCTGCGCTGACCGTGTTCGCCCCGTGAGCCTGCTCACCGACCCGTCGCTGGCCCCCGAGCGCCGCGACCGCGCCGAGCGCTTCGACCTGCTGCTCGTGGCCGACATGGTGGCGCACGGCAGCCGCGTTCTGGACCTCGGCTGCGGCGACGGGGACCTGCTGCACCTCCTGGCCGAAACCCGTGACGTCGACGCGCGCGGGCTGGAACTCAGCCAGGAGGGCGTCAACCGCTGCGTCGCCCGGGGCCTGTCGGTGATCCAGGGCGACGCCGACACCGACCTCGCCGACTACCCCGACGGGGCCTTCGACTACGTGATCCTGTCGCAAACGCTGCAGGCCACCGAGAAGCCGCGCGTGGTGCTGGAGCAGATGTTGCGCATCGGCCGGCGCGCCATCGTGTCGTTCCCCAATTTCGCTCACTGGCGCATCCGCCTCGACCTCGCCCTGCGCGGCCGCATGCCGATGAACGACAGCCTCCCCCACGCCTGGTACGAAACGCCCAACATCCATTTCTGCACGATCCGCGACTTCCTGGCCCTCGTGGTGCGGGTCGGCGCCCGGGTGGAATGCGCCGTGGTGCTGAACGAGGCGGCCGTGCCGCTGCGCCCCCGCGCGCCCGTCTGGCTCTGGAACCTCACCGGCCAGCAGGCCGTGTTCGTGCTGCGGCGCTGACGCTTTCCCCCTTCGGACACCTCGCTAACCCGCGACAAACGCGCTTGCGGAAACCGGCCTCGTTTGCAACGGTGACGGGCCGCGTCGTGCCGGTGCCGGCCGTGGTCCACCGGCCGCCTCCCGGGGCGATAGTCTCACAAATGCCACAGCCCGACCCTATCGCTTTGACTCGCTCCCCGAGGATGGAAAGTCGTTCGCGCATGAAGATCCGCTTTGCCACGGCGATGATGGTGTTGAGCGTCGCCGCCGTTGCGCCCGCCCATGCCGAGAATGCCCCGCTGCAGCTGCAAGCCGCCCCCCGCAAGCCGGCTCCCGCGCCAACCGTGCGGCGGACCGCGGCGCCCGCCCTGAGCCAGGCGGAGGTCGTGGCCAAGGTGAACGACTACTTCAACCGATCGCAAACCATGGTCGGCGACTTCGTGCAGATCGGTAACGACGGGCGGCGGGCCGACGGCAAGCTCTTCATCGAGAAGCCGGGCCACATGCTGTTCGCCTACGCGCCGCCCGCCACCCAGGAGATCGTGGCCGACGGCACCTCCGTGGCGGTGATCGACCGCAAGCTGCACACCCAGGACCTTTACTTCATCAGCCAGACGCCGCTGAAGTTCCTGCTCAACGACCACCTCGACATCGCCAACGACACCAAGATCCTCGATGTTCAGAGCGACGGCACCGGCGCGTCCGTCGTGGTCGAGGACCGGGCCACCTTCGGAGGGACGTCGCAGATCCGGCTCACGTTCGACCGCGAGCCTTTCGCGCTCAAGCAGTGGACCGTCACGGACCCGCAGGGCTACGAGACCGTGGTTTCGCTGAGCGACGTCGACCTCAACACCAAGCCCGATCCGGACCTGTTCCATATCAACCAGGAACGGATGCTCGACTCCAAGAACTGAGCCGGTGCCCGCAGGACCCGACGCCTTCGGTCCCGCGTCGCTTGATAGGTTGCGCGCGATCTGCGGCGCTTCCCATGTCGTCACCGACCCGGACCTGCTTGCCGGGCACCTGAGCGAGCCCCGCGGCCTTTACCGGGGCGCGACCGCGGCCCTGGTTCGCCCGGGGACGACTGCCGAGGTCGCGGCCGTGCTGGCCTGGTGCCACCAAACTGGCACGGCGGTGGTCCCCCAGGGGGGCAACACCGGTCTCGTGGGCGGCCAGATCCCCTTCGAGCACGGCCGCGAGATCCTGCTGTCGCTGTCTCGATTGGACCGGGTGCGCGACATCGACCCGGTCGCGGACGTGCTGACCGTCGAGGCCGGGGTGACGCTCGCGCGCGTCCAGGACGCGGCCGACGCGGCCGGCCGCCTGTTCCCGCTGTCGCTCGCCTCCGAGGGGTCCTGCACGATCGGCGGCAACCTCGCCACCAACGCGGGCGGCACGGCTGTGCTGGCCTATGGCAACGCGCGCGACCTCGTGCTCGGCCTGGAAGTCGTGCTGGCAGACGGCCGCGTGCTGCCGGGCCTGAGCAAGCTGCGCAAGGACAACACGGGTTACGACCTCAAGCACCTGTTCATGGGGCAGGAGGGCACGCTCGGGCTCATCACGGCCGCGAGCCTGAAGCTTTTCCCAAAACCCAAGGGCCGCGAGACCGCGTTCGTCGGGTTGGCCGACCCCGCGGCCGCGCTCGCGCTGTTCATGCTCGCCCGGGAACGCGCGATCGTGACGACCTTCGAACTGCTCCCGCGCATCGGCATCGACTTCGTGCTGACCCACGGCTCCGCACGAGACCCCCTGACGTCCCGCCATCCCTGGTACGTCCTGCTCGAGGTCGTGTCGCACGAACCGGGTTCGCTGGCCGACACCCTGCAGGCCGTTCTCGAAGAGGCCGTCTCGCACGACCTGATCGGGGATGCCGCGGTTGCCACCACCCTGGCGCAACGGGCAAGCTTCTGGGCGTTGCGCGAGCAGATGTCGGCCGTGCAGGCTCGGGAGGGCGGCTCGATCAAGCACGACGTGTCGGTGCCGGTGTCGGAGGTGCCCGCTTTCATGGCTGAGGCGGACGCGGCGGTGCGCGCGCGCATGCCCGATGTCCGCATCGTGGCGTTCGGCCACCTGGGTGACGGCAACCTTCATTACAACCTGTCGCAACCGGTCGGAGCCGACAGGGCCGCCTTCCTCGCCCGCTGGGAGGAGATGAACGAGGTCGTCCACGCCGTGGTGGCCCGTCACGCGGGCTCGATCGCCGCCGAGCACGGCGTCGGGCGGCTCAAGCGGGACCTGCTGCCGGGTGTCGAGCATCCGGTCGCGCTCGATTTGATGCGCACGCTCAAGCGGGCGCTCGATCCCGGCAACATCCTCAATCCCGGCAAGGTCGTCGGATCGGTTTGACGGGGCTCGATACGGCCTCCGGCCATGATGGGCGGGTCGACGCCCATTGTTGCAACCTTTCCCGTCAGATCGAACTCATCAATCAGGTGTTCTCCAACGGAAAAGGCCCGCCTCGTTGCCGAGACGGGCCCTGTCACAGGTCTCGACGACCGGTTACTCGATGACTTGGACGATCCGGTGCGTGCGGGGGTCGATGATGACGGTCTGGTCGTTCACGACCGCGTAGCGATACCGGTGATCGACACGATACTCGCCGGGGACGTCGTACAGGTGCACGCCGTCGCGCGGCAGCACCGCCCCGACCCGGACGTCGCCGTCGTAAGCATAGGACGGATAGTGGCGGCCCTCGACGTATTCGTGGAAGCGCGGACGGTCGTTCTCGCCGAAGATGCCGCCTACGACGCCCGTGGCCGTACCGACGGCTCCCGTCGCCGCGCCGACGCCCGCGCCGATCGCGCCACCCACGATGCCGCCGATCGGACCCGCGGCGTCGTTCCCCTCGTCGATCCCCTGCTGGGCACCGTTGGCCGTGCCCTGAAGCACCTGCGCCTGGGCGGCGAAAGGTGCGGAAAGAGTCAGGCCGGCAAGGGCCGCTCCGATGATGATCCGACGCATGTGAGACTCCGTTCGTTCGAAAACAGTGCGTTCCGAATGAGCGGGGCGAGAGATCGGTTCCATGATTTGGTGAGGGGTCGGATCAGCGAACCGTGAGGGCGTACCGGATGCGGACCGCGATTCCGTCCGGCGAGATGGCCTCGACGACGAAGGTTTCCGGATCGGTAAAGCCCGTATTCGCCCGATACGTGAGCAGGGTGCGGGGAACCCGGCGCCGGTTGAAGGCAGAGCGGGGAATGGCGGCTACGAAGCTGGGGTAGTCGGACCCGTACCGGATGCCTGCCTCGCCTCCTGTCGGAGCCTCGATCAGGTTCACGGTGGAGCGTCCGCGTGAGCGGTAATCCGAATCGATGGACACGAACGAGGCGACGGGCGCGACCTGCCCCGCCCTTGCGACCCGATCGTAGCGAGACGCCGCCGCGATCTGGGCCTGCGCGGTGGTCGTAACCGCGATGGTCAGAACAAGCAGCGTGGGAATCTTTCGGATACTCGCGGCCAACCGGGCGAGCTTCACCACCACGTCGTTTCCCGAGGCCGATCGCCTTGCTGAACGAGCTCGACGACGCGACGCGAGGAAATACCTGCTTAACGAAAAGCCGACGCAAACGAATGAAACCGACGGGCCCCAAGTCGGAGCACCGCCGTCTCGGATCCCTTGCGCTCCGCTTCCGTGAAAGACGCCGGTTCAGTGAACCCGCGTTCCCACGATCGCCGAATCCCGTTTGCGCGTCGGGATGAAGGCGAGCCCGTCCTTGTCGAACAGGTTGGCTTCCGTCGTCGTCACGTCGAGCCGCACGACCTCGCCCACGCGCACCGTCGTGGTGCCGGGGGCCTTGACGTTGACCAGCACTCCTTCGCCCACGTCGACGTAGACCAGCGTTTCGCCGCCCAACTGCTCCACCACCGCGACCTTGCCCGCGAGCGGGCCATCGGCCGCGATCGCCAGATGTTCGGGACGCAGCCCGAGCGTGACGGCCGTACCGGGCGCGGCCGCGTTGCTCGCTTCCACCGGGATCACGGCCTCGCCGCCACCCGGCAGCACGATAGAGGCCCCCTCGGGCGCCATCGCCTTCAGCTTGGCGGGCGTGAGGTTCATCTTCGGCGAGCCGATGAAGCCGGCCACGAACAGGTTTGCGGGGAAGTGGTAGAGTTCGAGAGGCGTGCCGACCTGCTCGATCTTGCCCGCGCGCAGGACCACGATGCGATCCGCCATGGTCATCGCCTCGACCTGGTCGTGGGTCACGTAGATCATGGTGGTGGCGAGTTCGGAGTGCAGCCGCGCGATCTCGATGCGCATCTGCACGCGCAGCGAGGCATCCAGGTTGGACAGCGGCTCGTCGAACAGGAAGACCTTGGGCTGGCGCACGATGGCCCGCCCGATGGCCACGCGCTGGCGCTGGCCGCCCGAGAGTTGGCCGGGCTTGCGGTCGAGCAGCTTCTCGAGCTGCAGGATGCGCGCCGCTTCCGCGACCTTGGCGTCGCGCTGCACCTTGGGCACGCCCGCGAGCTTCAGCGCGAAGGCCATGTTCTTGGCGACCGTCATGTGCGGGTAGAGCGCGTAGGACTGGAACACCATGGCGAGGCCCCGCGCATCGGGCGGCACCTCGTTGACGACCCGCCCGTCGATCGACAGGTCGCCCTCCGTGATCTCCTCCAGACCCGCGATCATGCGGAGCAGCGTGGACTTGCCGCAGCCGGAGGGGCCCACGAAGACCACGAACTCCTTGTCCTTGATGTCGAGATCGACGCCCTGGATGATCTCGACGTCGCCGTAGCTTTTCTTGACGTTGTTCAACGCGACAGTGGCCATGGACGGTTCCTACTTGACGGCCCCGAAGGTGAGGCCGCGCACGAGCTGGCGCTGGGTCAGCCAGCCGAAGACGAGAATGGGGGCGATGGCCAGCAGCGAGGCGGCCGACAATTTCGCCCAGAACAGGCCTTCCGGGCTCGAGAAGCTCGCGATCAGCTGCGTCAGCGGCGCGGCCTGCGAACTCGTCAGGTTGATGCTCCAGAAGGCTTCGTTCCAGCACAGGATGACTGACAGCAGGCCCGTCGACAGGATGCCCGGCAACGAGAGCGGCAGCAGCAGCAGCAGCAATTGCTGCCTCGGCTTGGCGCCGTCCATGCGCGAGGCTTCCAGGATCTCCTTCGGCACCTCACGGAAGAACGAGTAGAGCATCCACACCACGATGGGCAGGTTCATCAAGAAATACATGATGATTATGCCCAGCTGCGTGTCGAGCAGGCCGGTCGTGCGGAAGATGAGGTAGATCGGCACCAGCACGCCCACCGCGGGCATCATCTTGGTGGACAGCATCCACATCAGGAGGTCCTTGGTCTTGCGACCGGGGTAGAAAGCCATCGCGTAGGCGGCGGGCATCGCGAAGGCCAGGCATACGAGCGTGGCCCCGAAAGACTCGATGATGGAATTGAGCATCGAGCGCACGTAATTCACGCGCTCGTTGACGGCCGCGAAATTCTCCAGCGTCGGCGAGAAGATGAGCTTGGGCGGGCTCTGGACCGCGTCGATCTCCGTCTTGAAGGCGGTGATCGCCATCCACAGGATCGGAAAGAAGATCACGAAGGCCACGGTCCAGCCCAGCACGGTCATGGCGGGCTTGTTCTTCGGTTTCAGCGCCATGGCGGTGCCCTCACTCGTCGAGGTTGCGCGCGACGGTGCGCACGAGGAAGAAGGCCACGATGTTGGCGAGGATGATGGCGATCACGCCGCCCGCCGAACCACCGCCGATGTCGAAGGACAAAAGCGCGGTCTTGTAGACCAGGAAGGGCAGGTTGGTGGAGGCGTCACCCGGGCCGCCGTTGGTGGTGACAAGGATCTCGGCGAAGATGCCGAGCAGGAAGATGGTCTCGATCATCACCACGACGGTGATGGGTCGCTGCAGGTGGGGCAGAATGATGTGGCGGAACCGGGCGGGGGCCTTCGCGCCGTCCATGCGGGCCGCCTCGATCTGCTCGCGGTCGAGCGACTGCATGGCGGTGAGGAGGATCAGCGTCGCGAACGGCACCCACTGCCACGACACGATCAGTCCGATGGAGGCCAGCGGGAACTGGCTGAACCAGGTGATCGGCTCCAGCCCGATGCTTCGGGCGAAGAAGGCGAAGAGCCCGTTGACCGGGTCCATCAGCAGGTTCTTCCAGATCAGCGCCGCGACGGTGGGCATGACGAAGAAGGGCGCGATCACGAACAGTCGCGCCGCGCCCTGCCCGTAGAAGTCCTGGTCGAGCAATACGGCGAGCATCGTGCCGAACACCACGGTGGCGATCAGCACGCCGCCCACCAGCAGCACCGTGTTGATCAGCGCGTGGATGAGGGAGGGGTCGGTGAGCAGGTAGTAGTAATTGTCGAAGCCCGCGAAACCCGTCTGCGTCGTGTCGACGAGATTGTAGTTCCAGACCGAGAAGCCCAGCGTCATCGCCAAGGGCACGATCATCCACACGAGCAGCACGGCGATGCTCGGCCAGACGAGGGGCCGGGTGTCGACCTTGCGGCTGGTCCGGCCACGGGCTGGAGCCACGGACGCGCCGCGGGGAAGGACGGATGTGCTCATCGGAAACGTCCCTCGGACGGTGCGAGGATCAAGGACGGCAGACGCGGGCCCGGTGGCCATAGACCGGTATCCGGGTCGGTGGTGGTCCGCCACGGAGTGAGCGCCCCATCGACCTCACGCGCTCCACACATCCGCAACTCCTCCCTCGGGTAGCTGTTCACCCCACCCTGAGGCCGTGGATTTGCGGCGTGTGGCAAGAATTTGTCAAGCAATTCGTATTCGCGTCTGCCGAAGCGGCTTCGCCCGCGTTCCCGCGGCTCAAAAGGCGCGCCCGGATCGTCCGCCCGCTCGCGTCATCCGGCACGATCCCTGCTTGACCGTTCCGCGAGGAGCCATGACCGGACCCCAGACGATCCTTCCCGTGCGGCGCGACTACAACCGCTGGGTCGTCAACCAGACGCTGGAAGATTTCGCGCTCCGCTTCACCGCCAAGGGCGCGCGGCGGTGGTCGGAAGCGCGCGTCTCGCAGACCGCCATCGGCGCGATCTCGTTCCTGGCACTCGAGGCGATCGGCGGGGCGGTCACGCTGTCCTACGGTTTCAGCAACACACTGGCCGCGACCCTCGTCGTGGGCGTCATCCTGTTCCTGACGGGCCTCCCCATCAGCCGCACGGCCGCGTCCGCCACGCCCGGATAAGCTCGTAACACGTCG
>CAXTFJ010000172.1:0-7770 GCA_964243405.1 uncultured Lichenihabitans sp.
GCTCGTGGCCTATTCACCCGTCACCAAGAGCCATGCCGGCGAGGGCATGCGGCTCGCCGAGCTTTGCGCCGCCGCGCTCCAGTACAGCGACAACACGGCCGCCAACCTGATGATCGGCCTGCTCGGCGGCCCTCCCGGGGTGACGGCTTTCGCACGGTCGATCGGGGACGACCTGTTTCGCCTGGACCGCACGGAAACCGCGCTGAACACCGCGGTCCCGGGCGACGAGCGGGACACGTCCACGCCCGCCGCGATGGCCTCGGCCCTCCAGCGGCTCGCGCTGGGCGATCTGCTCGGCGGCCCGCAGCGCGAGCAGCTCGTCGGCTGGATGCGCGGCAACACGACGGGCGCGAAGCGGATCCGCGCCGGCGTTCCCGCGGATTGGTCGGTCGCGGACAAGACCGGCACGGGCGATTACGGCACGACCAACGACGTAGGCCTGGTCTGGCCGCCCGGCAGACCGCCGCTCGTTCTGGCGATCTACGTCACGCAGGCCGACCCGAAAGCCCCGGCGCGCGACGACATCTTGGCGCAGGCGGCGCGACTGGCCGTCGAGGCTCTCGCGCGCGGACCCTGACGGCCTCGCGATCACGCCACGCGGGCGCGCTCAGGAGCCCGACGCGTCGGCGAAGCTCACGCGCACGTCCCGTCCCTCGGCGGGCGGCGCGGCCAGGCGGGACTGGAACGCCACCGTCTCGCCTCCGGCCAGGCTGGTCTTCGGCGCGGGCGCGGTCCAGGTGTAGAGGGGCGCGCGGGCCCGGTCGCGCACCACGGCGGACAGCGGCGGCACGGGCGCCGCGTCCCGCCCCAGGTTGCTGATGCTGCCTTCGAGCATCAGCACGGTCTTGCCGTCCTCGGCCACGAGGCTCGAATGGACGTCGCGCAACGCGAGGCCATCGGGCGCGGCGGGCAGGCCGACCGCATCGTAGAGCGCCCCCGCCGCGGGAAGATGGTGCAGGATGGCGGTCCGCTCGCCCACCGCCGCCATGCCACAGCCGAGCAGCACGCCCACGATCGCCAGCACGCCCAGGGCGCCCCCGGCCGCCGCCCCGTCCAGGGGGAAGCGCGGCCGCAACCGGGCCTTGGCGCGGGCGAAGTCGACCGGGGCCGCGGCTTCGAACGCGCGCGAGGCAAAGTCCTCGTCGAGCCAGACCGAGAGTTTCGGTGCGACGTCGGGCCCGACCGGGCGCGCCAGCCACACGTCGCGGCAATGCGCGCAACGGACCAGTTGGCCGTCCGCCCCGATTTTGTCCGCATCCACCTCGTAATGACTGGCGCAGCCAGGACAGATAATCCGCATGGTGATCCCGGAACCCGTGACGGCCGGTTCGCGCGCCGTGGCGGCGAACCGGTTTGGCGCATTGAGTGCCGTCATGGTTAAGGGCGGTTTAATCCCCTTGGCGTTAACACGGGGATGGCCGGTGCCGGTCGGGGAGCGGTCATGGTGCGCTTCGAGAACGTGGGATTGCGCTACGGCCTGGGGGCGGAGATCCTCAAGGACCTGACGTTCTCCATCGAACCGCAGTCCTTCCAGTTCCTCACCGGCCCCTCGGGGGCGGGCAAGACCACGTTGCTCAGGCTCATCCTGCTGTCGCTGAAACCCACGCGCGGGCTCATCTCGCTGTTCGGCCGCGATGCCGCGAGCCTGGCCAAGGACGACATCACCGGCTTCCGCCGCCGCATCGGCGTGGTGTTCCAGGATTTCCGCCTGCTCGACCACCTCACCACCTACGAGAACGTGGCGCTGCCGCTCCGGGTCAAGGGACGCGAGGAGGCGACCTACCGGGCGGAGGTGGTCGAGCTCCTGCGCTGGGTGGGCCTGGGCGAGCGCATGCACGTCGTCCCGCAGGTCCTCTCGGGCGGCGAGAAGCAGCGCGCCGCGATCGCCCGCGCGCTCATCATGCGCCCCGAACTGCTGCTGGCGGACGAGCCCACCGGCAACGTCGACCCCTCGCTCGCCCGCCGCCTGCTACGCCTCTTCGTGGAACTGCATAAATCGGGCACCTCGGTCGTGATCGCCACCCACGACCTGGGCCTGATGGACCAGTTCGACCAGGCCAAGCGGCTCGTGCTGGGGGACAGGCGCCTGCATGTCTATGACTGACGCCCCCGCCGAGCCGGCCGCCGAGCCCGGCAAGCCCGTCGACGCCGCGGCCCTGCCCCGCGCGACCCCCGGCGAACTCGCGCTGCGGAAGGACAGGCCGCTGGTGCCGATCGGCTCGATCGCGGGCCGGGCGCTGGTGACCGTGATCGCCATCATGACCTTCCTGGCCGCGCTGGCGGCCGGCAGCGCCCTCCTGCTCGCCCGCGCTTCGTCCGACTGGCGCAGCGCGGTGGCGCGCGAGATGACGATCCAGGTCCGGCCGCTGGCGGGCCGCGACGTCGATGCCGAAGCCGCCAAGGCCGCCGACGTGGCCCGCGCGACGCCCGGGGTCGGCGCCGTCGAGGTGTTCGACAAGGCGGCAGCCGGGCGCCTGCTCGAACCCTGGCTCGGTTCGGGACTGGACCTGAGCGAACTGCCGGTGCCGCGGCTGATCGTGGTGCGGTTGCGCGACGGGTCGGCCTCCGTGGACGTGCCCGCCTTCCGCAAGGCGCTCGCCGACCACGTCGCGGGGGTCAGCCTGGACGACCATCACCTGTGGTTCAGCCGCCTCGCCGCGATGGCGAACACCGTGGTGGCGGCGGCGGCCGTGATCTTCGCCCTGGTGCTGGCCGCCACCGTGATGGCGGTGGCCTTCGCGACCCGCGGCGCCATGGCGGGCAACCAGGAGATCGTGAGCGTGCTGCATTTCGTGGGCGCCGAGGACCGCTTCATCGCCCGCGAGTTCCAGCGGCATTTCCTCAGGCTCGGGTTGAAGGGTGGCGCGATCGGCGGAACCTGCGCGGCGCTGGCCTTCGCGGGTGCGGGCGCCGTGCAGGCCTGGATGGCGCAGACGCCGGGCGGCGACCAGCTCCAGGCGCTGTTCGGGTCCTTCGCGCTCGGGACGTTCGGCTATCTCGCCATTGCCGCAACCGCGGTCGCCATCGGGGTCGCGACCGGGTTCACGTCGCGCACGGTGGTGTTCCGTCACCTGCAGGTACTGGAATGACCGCCGGGATCGGGCGCGTGCTGGGCGGGCTCGCGCGCCTCGTGGCGCTGGCGGGCCTGCTGGGCGCGGCGGTGCTGGCCGCGGGCTTCGTCCTGTTCGTCGTGACCCTGGACGACCCCTCGCGCGCGCCGCCCCGGCACGCGCAGGGCGTCGTGGCGCTCACGGGCGGGGCCGACCGGGTCATCGACGCCGTGGGCCTGCTGGCGCGGGGTCACGCCGAACGCCTGCTGATCACGGGCGTCAACCCCGACACCACGGCACCGGAGATCGCGCGGCTCGCGCCCGGCGCGCGCGCCCTGTTCGGCTGCTGTATCGAGCTCGGCTACGCGGCCGCCAACACGGTCGGCAACGCGCTGGAAACGAGCCGCTGGGTGCGCCGCCACGCGATCCGCTCGCTGATCGTGGTGACCTCCGACTACCACATGCCCCGCGCCCTGGCCGAGATCGCCCACGCGGCGCCGGGCGTGGACCTCACGGCCTTCCCGGTCGTGGCGGAGCGCGACAGGGCGGGCGGGCGCCTACGGACCCTGGCGTGGGAATATCTCAAATACGTCGCGGTCCTGGCGCGCCTGCACGTGGCCTCCGGCATCCCCGCGTCGCTGTCGACCGACGATCCCCGCGAGGCGTCGGCGGGCGAGCGGACCGAGGCTTCCCTTCCCGGGCCCAATGCGCCATGAAGCGTGGGACATGGTGGTCCTGCGTTCGCTCGTCTTCAACGTCCTGTTCTACGCGGCCCTGATCGCCCTCATGGTGCTGGGCCTGCCGATCCTGTTCTGCGGCCCGACCCGGGTCAGGCACATGGCGACCCTGTGGGGGCGCCAGTCGCTGTGGCTGGTGCGGGTGGTGTGCGGCATGCGCATCGAGGTGCGCGGCCTCGAGAACGTGCCCCCCGGGGGGTGCATCGTGGCACCCAAGCACCAGTCGATCTGGGAGGTGTTCGCGCTCACCACCGTATTCCCCGACTTCACCTTCGTGCTGAAGCGCGAGCTGACCCTGATCCCCCTGTTCGGCTGGTACCTCGTGCGCAGCGGGCAGATCGCGGTGGACCGCGCCAAGGGCCGGGCGGCGCTCACCCAGGCGGCGCGCAAGGGCCGGGAGGTCCTGGGCAACGGCAAGCAGCTCGTGCTCTTCCCCGAGGGGACGCGGCGACTGCTCGGCGCTCCGCCGGACTACAAGGTCGGCGTCGCCTACATCTACGCCGTGAACGCCGTTCCCTGCGTGCCGGTGGCGCTGAACTCCGGCCTGTTCTGGCCGCGGCACGGGTTCATCCGGCGGCCGGGCACGATCGTGGTGGATATCCTGCCCGCCATCCCGCCGGGCCTGCGCGCGGCCGAGTTCCTGCCGCTGCTGCGGGATCGGGTGGAGGCCGCCTGCGATCGCCTCAACGCCGAGGCGATGGACCGCGACCCGGACCTCGCCCGCGCGGTGCCGGCGATGCAGGCCCCGCTGCCGACCTGATCACCAGCGGGAGGCCGCGGCCGCGTCCGTGTCCTTGTGCGCCACCCAGCCGCCGTCCGTGCCGTCCGCGCGGCGCTCGCGCTTCCAGAACGGCGCCCGGGTCTTCAGGAAATCCATCAGGAAATCGGCGGCCGCGAAGGCCGCGGCGCGGTGGCCCGAAGCGGTCGCCACGAAGACGATCCGCTCGCCGGGGCGGATGCGGCCGAACCGGTGGATCACCCGGCACCCCGTGAGCGGCCAGCGCGCCTCGGCCTCGGCCGCCACCCGGCCGATCTCGTCCTCCGCCATGCCGGGGTAGTGCTCGATCTCCAGCGCGTCGAGCGTCCCGGCCTCGTCGCGGCACAGGCCCGTGAAGGTCACGACCGCACCCACGTCGCGCCGGCCGGCCGCGAGCGCCTCCCCCTCGGCGGCGGGGTCGAAATCCTCGGCCTGCACGCTGACGGAGGCCACCGCGCTCAGCCGCCCGTCATGGGCGGGAAGAAGGCGACCTCGGCGGCCCCGCCGAGCGGCGCGTCGTGCCGGGCGTGGACGCGGTCCAGCGCGGCGCGAACAGTTTCGCCGTGCTCGAAGGCCGCGGCATAGCCCTCGCCCCGTCCGCTCAGCCAGCCGATCAGGTCGCCCACGGTGGCGACGGAGGCCGGCGGGTCGATGGTTTCCTCGGGCTTGCCGATGCGCTCGCGCACGGACGCGAAATAAACGGCCTTCATGGCGGTCGACCTCAACCCACGATGTGCCGGAGACCCGACTTCATATAGTCCCACCCCGTGTAGATGGTGAGCAACGCCGCGATCCACAGCAGCACCAGCCCGATCGTCACGGTGCCGGGCAGCACGCGCTCGCCCGCGGGCCCCGCGACCAGGAAGCCGATCGCGACCAGCTGCAGGGTGGTCTTGTATTTCGCGACCTTGCTGACCGGCACGGACACCCGCAGGTCGCCCAGGAACTCGCGCAGGCCCGACACCAGGATCTCCCGGCAGAGGATGACGATCGCGGCCCAGAGCGACCAGCCCGCGAGCGTCCGGTCGGCCACCAGCACCATGAGCACGGCCGCCACCAGCAGCTTGTCGGCGATGGGGTCGAGCATGCGGCCCAGCGCCGACTGCTGCGACCACGCGCGGGCCAGGTAGCCGTCCAGGAAGTCGGTGATGCCCGCGATGGCGAACAGGGCCAGCGCGACCCAGCGCATCCACAGCGCATCGGTGGCGAGCAGGCACCCGGCCACCACCGGCACCGCCACCACCCGCCCGTAGGTCAGGATGTTGGGGAGCGTCCAATTGCTTCCGCGCGGTCCGACGGAGGAAACAGCCATGGCGTGAGAAGCCATGGCCGGGCCGGGGGCGTCAAGCACAGATGCCGGATCGGGGCAGCGGAAGCGTTCAACCGTGCAGCCGCTCCCACACCGAGCGCAGCGCGAGCCGGACACGGAACAGGGGGCGGCGCAGCTCGCGCATCAGCCGTTCGCCCCGGCGCCGGGCGCGGTGCGGCCGGATGGTCGAGCCCGTGGGGAAGCGCGCGACAGCGGCGGCGTGCGGCCGGACGGCCAGCAGGTCGAGGCCGTGCTCCCACCAGTGCTGCAGCTCCACGTCCAGCGGGCGGCGGAAGGGCGCGGTCCCGGCCAGGAGCTTGGCGGCCCCGGCGCGGCTGACGCAATAGGCCGCGCCGCTGAGCGACACGATCCAGGGGCGCACCAGGGCTGTTTCCGCGCCGAGTGGACCGACGGTCGCGGACGCCTCCGTCGACGAGCCGTGCAGCTTCACCACGTCCCAGTCGCGCGTGTGCCCGGCCAATGCCGCGAGCACGGCCGGGAGCCGCGCGGAGGGTGCGGCGTCGTCCTCGAACACCGCCGCGAAGAGCGCCTCCGAGGCGAGCAGGTCGGCCCAGGCGCGGCGGTGGCTCAGGAAGCAGGCCACCTCGCCCGGATGCAAGGGCGCGAAATAGTCCCGCGCGTTGGCGGCCGCGTCGTAGGCTTCGGCGACCGCCGCGGGCGTGAGCGCCGCCGCGTCGACGGCCGGCAGGCGGCGGAACGGCAGGCCGAGCGCCCCGAAGGCCGCGTCCGCGGCCGCGAGGCGGTCGGCCGACCGGTCGAGGTTGATGACGAGCAGCAGCGCGTCGGCGCTCACGGGCCCCGCTCGCCGCCGTCCGGCCGACCCGCGCGCTCGAAGTGGATCGCCTCCGCGCTGAACGAGTAGACGGCCAGCATGGCCGAATGCATGAACCCGCTCCAGCCCGCCAGGAACCAGCGGTGCAGCAGGTAGGAGCGCAGGAAGTAGAGCGGCGGGCTGAACACGAGCTTGAGCCGGCTCGGGCGGCGGCCGGAGCGGACGCGCTCGCGCGCCTTCAACCCGGCGTAGTGGATCTCCTTCCTGATCTGCGCCTCGTAGGACGGCTCGTGGTCGTGCAGGATGCAGCCCTCGGGGGCGTCGCGCACGACGCCGTCGACGTGGACATGCTCGTGCACCAGCGAGCGCGCGTCGTAGCGGGCCCGCCCGCGACGGACGAGGCGCAGGGTCGGCTTGGCCCTGATCCAGCCGAGGTGGCGCCGGGCCGCGAGGTCGGCGCGCAGGATGCGCAGCCGGAAGCCCCCGACCGCCTCGTCGGCCGCGAGCAAGGCCGGGAGGGCGCTCTTCAGCCGCGCGTCGAGCCGCTCGTCGGCGTCGAGGTTGAGGCACCAGGGCTGCGTGGTCCGGTCCAGGGCGAACTGCTTCTGCCGGGCGAAGCCGAGCCAATCCTGGTGGAAGAGCCGCACCGGCAACCCCCGCGCGGCCCGCCCCTCGACGACCGCCACCGTGCCGTCTGACGAGCCCGAGTCCACCACCACGATGTCGTCGCAGACCGCGAGGCTGTCGAGGCACGCCCCGATGGAGGCCTCCTCGTCCTTGCAGATCACGTAGGCCGAGAGCGGCAACCGCTCCGTATCCCGCCACTCCGAACCGCCCAACCCTGTCTCCCGCCGCGTGCCGCGCCGCACGGATCTACCACGACTCACCAGGGGCCGCGTGCGAGCGCCCTTAATCGAGCGTTAATGTGGCGAGCCGTAGTTTCCCGATCGAACGGGATGGCGCGACGGTTTGCTCGGAAGAGGCGGTTCGGCGATGCGGGGCAGCGCGGCAGTCAGTCGGCGGATCGAACTCGACAGGTTCGACGGCGTGACCCCCGTGGGCCTGCGGGCGGCGCCCGCGGATGCGGGCCTGGCCTGGTTCGCGCGGCGCCCGTGCGACCTCGC
>CAXTFJ010000172.1:7780-8185 GCA_964243405.1 uncultured Lichenihabitans sp.
TCCGGGCTGAACAGCCGGCCTTGCCCCCACCCGACCCGGCCCGCCCCGCCCTGGACGTTGCGGAGTTGCGGATGCTGGAAGACAGCCTGGCCCAGGCCGACGTGGCCCGGTTCGCGCGCCGCCCGTGCGACCTCGCGGTCGTGACGGGAGCCGGGCGTGTTTCCGTCCGGCAAAGCAGCGGAGGCGGCGCGACCGTTCTGCTGCTGCACGGCGCGGGCGGCTCGAAGGAAGTGTTCCGCCGCCAGTTCGACGGCGGGCTCGCCCAGACCTATCGCCTGGTGGCCGCCGACCTTCCCGAGAGCGTCCTTGAAGACGGTGACCGATCCGCCCTCGACGGCGCTTCGGTCGCGGGCGAGGTGCTGGACCAACTCGACGTCGCGGGCACGGTCGTGGCGCTGGGCTGGG
>CAXTFJ010000173.1:0-8120 GCA_964243405.1 uncultured Lichenihabitans sp.
GATGCCGCCGGCGTGCAGGCCCGCGATGAATGTCGTGGTCCGCCAGTGACCGTGAAGAGCGGCATCGACCAGACGCTCGCCGCGCGGACCCCAGCCGTGACAGCGGATCATGTTGGTGCTGGCGGCGCAAACCCGGGGTGAGCCGATACGTGGATGGAGACCTACCTGAAGGTCGGTGGTTGCTGAACCGCCTGTAATGGGCGATCGACCGCGACGGCAACCTGATCGACGCGATGCCGAGCGAGACCGTCCGCCACCGGACCGAGGAGACATCTACAACATCTCGAAGGATATTGCTGCGAACTTCACCCGTGCCTTATCATCCAATGGGGCACGATACCATCCGGGTGAACGGCATCGGCCCGACATATGCGAGAACCGCGTTGCAGCGAGCTTATCCGGACGACGACCGCCAGCTCGGGAAGCCATCATCAACCACTTAAACGTCAAGTATCTCGTTCCAGGCTTTGATGGTGCAGTTTGGATCGGCCCCCGGGCTGAACTACGATCTCACCCCCGTCGATTGCTAAAACGTTGCAAGAGCACCGCGAACACGATGATCAGGCCCTTGATGATCTGCTGCGGATAGGCCGGCACGCTGAGCAAATTCATGATGTTGCCGATCAGGCCGAGTATCAGCACACCTATGACCGTGTTGATGACGGTTCCTTTGCCGCCAGACAGCAGCGCACCACCGATGACGCACGCGGCAATGGCGTCAAGCTCGAGACCGACACCGGTGATCGGAGTTCCGACGTCCGTGCGGGATGTCACGACGATACCCGCCAGTGCGGCCAGGGCCCCAGAGATGACATAGACGAGGAACTTGTATTTCTTCTCGGAAATTCCAGCCAGGCGGACCGCCGTCTCGTTACTTCCCGTTGCGATGATCATGCGCCCGAAGGTCATGTGCTCCATCACGAAGTAGAAGAGCAGCGTCACGAGGATCGCGAGCACGACCGGCCAGGGCACACCTACGTAGGGCAGGCCGCCGCTGCCGAACTGGTCCATCAGGTCGGTGGCGCTAAGATCGTCGGGCAGCTGGACGGGCTGGCCGTTGGTCAGCACGAAGGTGATGCCGCGGGCGACCGTCATCATCGCCAGCGTCACGATGAACGGCGCCAACTCGCAGAACGCGACCAGGATACCACTCGCGACACCGAGCACGGCTCCTGCCGCGACCGTGATCAGCGTTGCGATCAGCAAGCCTCCAGCTCCACCGATCGGCATCGCCGGCAACAGCATCGCGACGACGAGTCCGCCGACACCCGCGACCGATCCCACGGACAGATCGATGCCCGCGGTATCGATCACGAGCAGCATGCCGATGCTCACGAGCAGCAGCGGCGTCAGTTGCCGCAGCAGGTTGAACAGATTGCCTTCACTGAGGAAGGCGCTGGACAAGAAGGCAGAGATCACGAAGAGGAGCACGAGAACGATGATCGAGTTGTTCCGTAACAGGTTACGGAACAGCCTTTGTCCGAAACCAGCCCGGCTCCCCTCTTGTTTTCTTCCGCCGGTGATACCGCTCATCCGCGCGCTCCCATCGCCAGCCCGATCAACGTCTGTTCGTTCATGTCGGCTCCACTCACCTCTCCGACGACCTGCCCTTCGCGGATTACGAGGATCCGGTCGCACAAGCCGATCAGTTCAGGTAGTTCGGACGAGACGACGATGATCGGCACGCCGCGCTTGGCCTGTTCGTTGATGATCCGGTAAATATCGACCTTGGCCCCAACATCCACGCCCCGAGTCGGCTCGTCGAATATCAGCACTCTGCAATCGGAGAAGACCCACTTCGCGAGTGCCGCCTTCTGTTGATTTCCCCCCGACAGGCTGGACGCGGCAATCTCCGTATCCCGCGCCTTGATCTGCAGGGAACGTATGATGTGCTGTGTCCGCTTCAGCTCAGCCTTATGGTTCAGCCAGCCTCCGAACCGTTGCAATGGGTTTACCGGGCTCATCATGACGTTGATACGCAGGGAAAGATCCAGCAGGACGCCCTGCTGCTTGCGGTCTTCGGGCAGCATGCCGACTCCAGAGAGCACGGCATGCCTCGGCGAGCGGTTGTCGACCGGCTTGCCGTCGAGCAGGATCTCCCCCGAGTCTCGTTTGTCCGCACCGAAGATGGCACGCATGATTTCCGTGCGACCTGCCCCGACCAGTCCGCAGAACCCCAACACCTCGCCCGCCCTGACGGTGAACGAAACGTCACGGACCTGCCTTCCGGCACAGAGGTGCCTTATCTCGAGAACATCACCGCAAATCGTTGCGTTCCTCGCTGGAAACAGGTCTTTCAGTTCCCGCCCGACCATCTTGTGCACGAGCTGGCCCCGGTCCATCTCCGCGAGCGGCACGGTCCCGATGTAGGTCCCATCCTTCATGATGGTCGCGACCTGACATATCTCGAACACCTCCTCGAGGCGGTGCGAGATATAGATGATGCAGATACCGTTGCGTTGCAGGCGCCGGATCAGGTCGAACAACCGCCGCGTCTCGTTCTCGGTCAGCACGGCGGTAGGCTCGTCGAAGACGATCACACGCGGTTGCCGGCGCAGCGCCTTGCATATCTCCACGATCTGCTGCTGTGCCACCGACAGCTTCGAAACCGGCGAGAACACATCGAGGTCGACCAGCCCGAGTGAACGGATCTGCGCCTCGGCCCTTTGCCTTAGCCGACGCCAGCCGACCACTGACGAGCCGAAGCCGAGATCATCCAGGTAGATGTTCTCGGCGACCGTCAGGTGCGTCGCGAGCGAGAACTCCTGATATATGACAGCGATCCCATGATCTCGCGCGATCTTGGTGGAGCTCAGGTCGAGCTTCCGACCATCGAGGAAGATCTCGCCCGTATCTGGTGTCACCGCACCCGACAGGACTTTCATCAGCGTCGACTTGCCGGCTCCGTTCTCGCCCAGCAACGCGTGGACCTCGCCGCCCTTCGCTGCAAAATCGACTGACCGCAGGGCATGCACACCGCCGAAATGCTTGCTGACGGAACGCATCTCCAGATCGTTCATTGAGATCTTTCCCTGCGGTCCGTCACGAGGTCCAGCAGCAGCCTCAGCTATGTGCCATCGCCTGACGGATCTGCGGGATGGATCGCACCGGGGAGACGGTATATTTGTAGAACTTGTTGTCCTTGTTCGGATCGATGAACTGATCGACATTCTCGCGGGTGATCGTGTAGGCAGGGAAATAGGAACCCATCGGCAGGTCGCTGGCATCCAGCCCCTTGTTGAAGATCTGGTTGAGGAACTCGATCGAGGAAACGCCGGTCTGTTCGCCGGAGAAGGTTCCCGTCACCAGGAGCTCGCCCTTCTTGATCCTCTCGAGGGCGAAGCGGAAGCCGTCGGCGGAGGTTGCAAGCTTGATGTCGCCCTGCTTGCCGATGTTCTTCAGCGCCTTCAGGCTGCCGAGACCCATAGAGTCGTTATCCGCGATGATATAGTTGATATCGTTGACATGCGCTGACAGGATATCCTCCGCTGCGGCAAGTCCGCCTTCCTGGGTCCAGTGGCCTTCGCTCAGGGAGACAACCTTGAACTTCAGTTCAGGATCGTCGAACCGTCCGGTCTTCTTCGCGCTCTGGAAGAGGTTGAAGCCGCGCAGCATCGCATCCTCCTTCTTCGGCGAAAGGCCAAGCTCCTTCATACGCTCGTAGACGATGCCGGATACCGTGCCGTCGAGCCGGCTCTCCGACGTCGAGTTGCCAACGACGCCGATGATCAGGGCGGCGTTGATCGCCTTGTTCTTCCCTGCACTCTTGGCGATGTACTGGCCGGCGCCGAAGCCGTTCTCGTAGGGGTTAGGCGTGATGGTAGTCAGCACGCGGGCACTCGACTGTGGAACCGTCCCGATCGTGACGACGGGAATGCCAGCATCGACGGCGCGGTTGATGCAGGCGCTGACGCCAAGCGTATCGGTTGGATCAACGACGATGACGTCCTTCTTGTTGGTGATGAAGGTGTCGATCTGAGAACATTGCCTTTGAAGGTCACTGTCGGCGACCTGAAGGTCTAGCTTAAATCCTTCTTTGGCGGCAGTGCGTCTGGCGCCTTTCGCCAACTCGACGAACCACGGGCTCCCCATGGTGATCTCGGTCCAGCCAACCTGAATGTTGTGCGGATCCGCCGGCTTCTTCGGCCATGCCTTGTTGAGCGACGCCCGATCCGGCATATCGGGATCGATTACTCCCGAAAGCGCCGTGTTCGGCATCAGGGAGTAGATCTTGTCCTTCTCGGCCGCCGCCACCCTGATCGGAAGCAGCGACAAGCCGGCAAGCAGGATGGCGGCGAGGGAAGTCGACGCAAGCCGAGGCGAATTCATGAGTGTAGTCTCCTTGAGGGTCCAGTCGAGTGCACTGAAGTCGGATCAGGATTTACGTGACGAGGTGTCCTCCATCCACTCGCAGCGTGACGCCATTGATCATCGATGCGCGTTCACTGAGCAGATAGAGAATGGCGTCCGCAACCTCATCCGGCTCTACGAAGCGGCCAAGCGGAATACGGTGCAGCAGGGTGCCGGCCCTAGCCGGATCGCTCCACACCCGGGTTGCCATTTCGGTCATCGTGACGGTCGGATTGACGGCGTTGGCCCGGATGCCGTGCGCGCCTAGCTCGACGGCCATCGCCATCGTCAGCGAGTCCAGCGCACCCTTTGAAGTTCCATAGGCAGTATGGCCTACCTGTCCGACTGTAGATGCGGTGCTCGACACATTGACTATCGCGCCCGGCTTCCGGCGCGCGATCAGGGTCATGGCGACCTCCTGGGCCAGGATTAGGGCGGCCCGCACGTTCACGGCGATCGTGTCATCAAAGTTCTCGATCGTCGTCTCCAGGAGCGGCTGCAACGTCACCATGCCGGCGCAGTTGACCAGCAGCTCTACCGGCTCGATGGCACGGATCGCTTCACGGGTGGCCCCCGCGTCACGCAGATCCACCTGAACGATCTCACAACCGGTCGTCTCGCTGAGGCTGCGAAGCCCGTCGGCATCTCTTCCGAAGGCGACAACCTGGGCACCCTCCGCCACCAGCCGCATCACGGTGGCTCGTCCGATGCCTCTCGTAGCTCCGGTGACGACAGCGCGTTTGCCTAGGAAGTCCATGACCGCTTCGGCCGACCGCGATGGTTGGTTCTCATGTCGATCCCTTACTGGCGAGCATTTCGCTGTCGCCTCTTGCTTATGTAGTAATGAAACATAACCATCGATCCGACACAAGACGGGACAATTCTCCTTTCCTGCCAGCTGCGGATGTTTCGACGTTCCACCGGTTGTGCAACGCAACAAATGGATTTGTAGCTTGCGGAATTCGTGCCGCTCGGTCATTTTACTACATAGAGATGTCGAATTTTGGCAGATAGCAAGGTTCGGTACTGGAGAAGCATCGATGACGGTCCATCCGGCGTGTCGGGCACTGGGAAACTCGCTGTCCGCTGCGGACCTTGCGCAGTTGATAGATATCAGTGCGGTTCAGGCTCAGCACACCGAGACGGACGTGCGCAGTGTTGCCGAGCTCGCCATCCAGTACGGTTTCATCGCAGCCCATTCGCTCTCGAATTTCGTTCCCCTGCTGCGGGAGCTGATCCCGGTCGGCGGGCGAACCCTTGTCGGAGGCCCTGTCGGCTTTCCATCCGGAGGCAGCATGACCGCCATCAAGGTCATGGAAGCCGTGGAACTGGCGAAGGCAGGTGCCGAGGAACTCGACATGATGATGAATATCGGCCGGCTGAGGTCCAACGATATTGCCTATGTGGTTTCCGAGATCAGGGAGGTCGCCGCGGCGATTGCACCGTTACCGCTAAAGGTCATCCTGGAGGTCGGCCAGCTGACGGATGATGAAATCCGACGCGGTAGCAGGGCGGTCGTCGAAGGCAATGCGGCATTCGTCAAGACGGGTACCGGTTGGCTGCCTGGGGGCACCTCGATCGAGCAGATCCAACTGATTGCCCAGGCGGTCGACGGCGCTGTGCAGATTAAGGCTTCCGGCGGCATCCGGTCGCTGACGACGATGGCGGAGATGATCCGGCTTGGAGTGACCCGATTCGGGATCAGCACCGGCTTTGCGATCGCCCTGGTGCAGGAGTGCGACAGGCTTCCAAATGGAGTGCTCACGCTGCCGCGTTAGCCGATCATCGGTAGCTGGTCTTCATCGAATACAGGACGGACCCGATGGGCAGATATGTCATTGCCTGCGACCTCGGCACGGGCGGTACGAAGGCTGCGCTGGTTCATGCAAGTGGACACTGCGTTGCACAGCATGTGGTCCCCTGCCGGACGCTGCATCCTGCCGCCGGCCATCACGAGCAGCGTCCGGAGGAATGGTGGCAGTCGGTGCTGGCATCCATCAGCGCCCTGGTCTCCAATATGAGCGATGCCGCCAGCGAAGTCGGCGCGATCGCATTGTCGGGGCATAGTCTCGGCTGCGTTCCCGTTCGAGCGGATGGGACGCTGCTCCAGGATAGCGTGCCGATCTGGTCGGATGGACGTGCGGCAGCGGAGGCCGGCGCGTTCTTCGAGAAGGTCGATCCCGCAGCCTGGTATCAGGCCACCGGCAACGGCTTCCCGGCACCCCTCTATACGCTGTTCAAGATGATGTGGCTGGCCCGTCATCAACCCGGGATCCTCCGGCAGGCCCGGTGGATCCTCGGCACCAAGGACTTCGTCAACGCCCGCCTCACCGGACGTTTTGCGACCGACCCTTCCTACGCCTCCGGACTCGGCGCCTACGACCTGCTGGCCGGGGATTATCACGACGGCTTCCTGGCCGCAGCCGGCTTTGATCGTGCTCTGCTGCCTCCGATCCAGCCCTCGGCATCGGTGCTGGGTCCGCTGTTACCCGAGGTAGCAGCCCGTATCGGACTTCCGGGCAATGTGCAGGTCGTGACCGGCGGCGTGGACAATAGCTGCATGGCCCTCGGCGCCCAGACCTATGAGGAGGGCGATGTCTTCAGCGCGATGGGATCCTCCAGCTGGCTGACCGTCTCGTCCGCGTCGCCGCTGCTCAACGAGCGTGTGCGGCCCTATGCCTTCGCCCACGTCGTACCGGGGATGTTCATCTCCGCGACGTCGATCTTCTCGTCCGGAACGAGCCTCGACTGGGTGTGCCGCACTGTCATGCCGCATGCGAGCCCGGACATCGACTACGACAGCTGCATGGAACTCGCGGAGACGTCATCCGCCGGTGCCAACGGCCTGTTGTTCCTTCCGACGCTGGGCGGTGGCACCGCGCTGGAGGGCGGCCCGCTGGTGCGAGGCGGGTTCGTCGGGCTCGATCTCAAGCATGACCGAGCTGACGTCCTGCGGGCGACGCTGGAGGGCATCGCCTTGGCCCTGCGTGTCGCCCTGGACGAGCTGCGCGAGATGACAGCGGTCAAGCGCGAGCTGATCATGGTCGGCGGCGGCGCGCGTAGTGCGATCTGGCGCCGGATCTTCGCCGACATCCTCGGCTGCAGCATTCTCAAGACGGCGGTTGACCGTCATGCCGCGGCCCTGGGCGCCGCGGCACTCGGTTTCGTGGGCATCGGTGAATGGCAGGACTATGAGAGGATCAAGACCCAGCACACCGTGAAAGACAGGATCGACCCGAGCCCCTCCGGCGTCGAACGGCGGAACCAAACCCTGCAAGTCTACAAGCTCGCCGCGGCGCAGCAGTGCATCCTGGCGCCGCGGCTGGCTGAGCTGCGGAACATGCCGGCCTGATCCGGTGGGGCGGGATCAGACGATCGTGAAGCCGCCGTCGATCATCAGGTTGTTGCCGTTGATCATCGCCGCGGCATCGGTCGCCAGATACAGGACCGCGGACGCGACCTCTGCGGGCAGAGCGAAGCGCCGCGCGGGGATGGCGGCCCTGGCCCGGTCGCCGATATCTCCCGACCAGCTCATGAGGCCCAGTGCAGTCTCCACCACGGTCGGAGAGACAGCATTGACGGTAATCCCCTTGGGTCCCCACTCGAGCGCCATGCACCTCGTCATGCCCAACAACCCCGCCTTGCTCGCGCAATAGGCGACATGACCTTCGATGCCGACGACCGCAGCCTGAGAAGCCATGTTGATGATCCGGCCCCAGCCGTGTGCGATCATCTGCGGCGCGAAGGCGCGTGCGCAAAGGAAGGCGCCA
>CAXTFJ010000174.1:0-3179 GCA_964243405.1 uncultured Lichenihabitans sp.
CTTCATGGGCGAGTGCTTCTCCGAGCAGCTGCTGCAGGCGGGCATCATGGTGAGCGTGGTGGGTTACCTGATCTACCTGGACCCGACCATCGCGCTCGTGCTGCTGGCCGTCTACCTGCCCCAGATGGTGTTCGTTCCGCTGATCCAGCGGGCCGTGAACCGCCGTGCCCAGGAGCGGATCGCGATCCTGCGGAAAGCGAGCGCCGGTGTCATCGACGGCGCCCACAATCCCGAAGCCGCCCAGGAGGACCGTTTCGCCCGCGTCTTCACCCTCAACATGGGCGTGTACCGCCTGAAATATTCGATGAACTTCCTCATGAACCTCTGCCACCAGTGGGGCATCGCGGGCATCCTGGGCGTGGGCGGCTGGTTCGTGGTGCTCGGCCGGATCGAGATCGGCACGGTGGTGGCCTTCATCTCGGGGCTGCACACCGTCAAGGACCCGTGGGACGACCTGGCGACGTGGTTCCAGACCGCCATGGTGACCCGCGCCCGCTACGCCCTGCTGGTCGGCACGCTGACCCCCGAACCGGCAGGGGAGCCACCCCCTCCCGCCGCCGACCTCCGATGACGGGCGCGACGCTCCCGCCCCCCCGCGTGATGGGCATCGTCAACGTCACGCCCGACAGCTTCTCCGACGGAGGCCGCTACGCCACAGCCGAGGCCGCCGTGGCGCATGCTCTCGCCCTGCAGGACGAGGGGGCCCACGTGCTCGACGTCGGCGCGGAATCGACCCGCCCCGGTTTCACGCCGGTTCCTCTCGAAGAAGAGCTCGCCCGCCTGCTGCCCGTGCTCAACGGTCTGCGGGGCCGGGTCGGCGTTCCCGTTTCGGTCGACACCTCGAAGGCCGCGGTGGCGCGCGAGGCGCTGCGGCACGGGGCCGCCTGGATCAACGACATCTGGGGCCTGCAGGGCGATCCCGCCATGGCGGATACCGCGGCCGAGGGCGGGGCCGCGACCGTCGTGATCATGCACAACCGCGCCGAGAAGGACGACTCCCTGGACATCGGCGAAGATATGGAGCGCTTCTTCACCCGCTCGCTCGCCGTCGCGGAGCGGGCGGGCCTGACCCGGGCGCAGGTGATCCTCGACCCGGGCGTGGGTTTCGGCAAGACGCCGCGCCAGCAGGTGGCGGCCATCGCGGCGCTGCCGCGGCTCGCGCGTTTCGAGCTGCCGATCCTGGTGGGGCTGTCGCATAAAAGCTTCCTGGGGACGCTCACGGGCGCGCCGGTCGGCAAGCGCGTGGTGGAAAGCGTGTCAGCCAACCTGGCGGCCTGGACGCTGGGCGCGAGCCTGTTCCGCGTCCACGAAGTGGCGGCGCACGTGGCGGCGCTCACCGTGTTCGCGGCCGCCACGACGGGCCGCGGCGCCCGGTGAGCGCCCCGCGCGAGGTGGGCCTGGGGCTCGGCAGCAATATCGGCGACAAGGTGGGCCACGTCCGCCGCGCCGCGAGCCTGCTCGGGGAGAGCGGCACCGTGGCGGCGCTGGTCCTGTCGCCGCTCTACCGCACCGCGCCCTGGGGCAACCTCGCGCAGGACCCGTTCGTCAACGCCTGCGCCTGGGGCACCACGACCCTGTCCCCCCGCGAGCTGCTGGCCCGGGTAAAGGCGATGGAGGTGGAGATCGGCCGCACCGCCGCGGTGCGCTGGGGCCCGCGGGTGATCGACATCGACATCCTCTACTACGACGGTGTGGAGATGGAGGCCGAGGACCTCATCCTGCCGCACAGGGAGGTGCTGAACCGCGCCTTCGTCCTCGTGCCGCTGGCCGCCATCCGGCCCGCGCGGCGCATCGGCGGCCTCGCCGTGGCGGAGGCCGCGCGGCGGATCGACTCGGCGGACGTGGTCGCGCTCGATCCGGATCCGCCCGCTTGACGCAAGGCGGGCGTGGTCCCATCTCGGGTGCCAATGCGCCGGCACCGGGCCGGCTTCGCTTCGAAAGGTTTCCGCCATGGCCGAGTCCACCGCAACCGCCAAGGTCACCGACGCGTCCTGGGCCGCCGACGTGCTGCAGTCGTCCGAGCCCGTCGTGGTCGATTTCTGGGCCGAATGGTGCGGCCCCTGCCGCATGATCGGCCCGTCGCTCGAGGAGATCGCCAAGGAGATGAAGGGCAAGGTCAAGGTGGCCAAGTTCAACATCGACGAGAACCCCGACATGGCCGGGCAGCTCGGCGTCCAGTCGATCCCGACCCTGATGGTGTTCAAGGGCGGCCAGCAGGTGTCCAAGAAGGTCGGCGCCGCTCCCAAGGGCGAACTGCTGCGCTGGATCAACTCGGCGATCTGACCGAACGAAACTCCGCTTCAAAAGCCCGGCTCGACGCCGGGCTTTTTTGTGCCCGCTGTCCCGGAGCGGCGATCCGTACCGGCCTCCGAGCCCGAGCGACGTCGCGGGGCGCGGCAGCCCCTGTCACACGGGTTGAACGCCGGTGTATGATACCGCCTCGTGCGGCCGATCGCGCCTGCCGATTCGGGGGAGTTGCCATCCCATGTCGTTCCGCCTCCTGATCGCCGTGGCCGGCACCCTGGGCCTTGCCGGCGCGGCGCACGCCGTCGATGCGATCCCGTCGCGCGACCGGCTCGCCCAGGCGGCGGCGAAACGCTTCCCCACGCCGGTGCCGGTGGGCGACCTGCTCAACAAGCAGGTCCTCGAACCGCTCGAAAGCCAGCCGACGCTCGGCTGGATCAGGCAGGTCGTCCAGCACCCCGACGGCACCATCGACGTCGTCATCGACTACGGGGCGAGGTTTCGCTACCTCACGCGGCCGATCGCGGTGCCGATCGAGGCCATGGTGCTGGTCGGCCAATATCCGGAGATCACGGGCATCAAGGCGCAGCAGCTGGAAAGCTGGCCGACCTTCGACGGAACGGGCGCGACGCCCTTGTCCCCGGACGCCAAGGTCCGCATCGGCCTGGAGAAGCCGTCCGACTGAGCGGGTGTGGCCGAGCCGGCCTGCGCCTGGAAACGGTCGAATAAGGCATGCAGGGGAGCCGGGTCCGGCAGACCGTTGCCCAGCACGACGAGCCCGCCCTGCACCAGGTGGCCCGACCACCCCTTCGTGCCGGGGCCGGTGTGCGCCTCCACGGCGCCGGCGGTGGAGACGATTGCGATCTGCCGGTAGTCCATCCAGCGGTCGTGCTTGCGCAGCGCGTCCATCACCTCGGGCGCCGTGAGCCCGCACG
>CAXTFJ010000174.1:3189-7430 GCA_964243405.1 uncultured Lichenihabitans sp.
ATCCAGCCCCCTACACCTCTGGATCCAGGTGAGGCGTCCTTGGCCAGCCCGAGCGTGAAAACCGATGACAGCCGTAACCGCTTCCCATGTTCCCGCCGAACCGCGCAGCGCCGTCAAGGCGAAGCGCCTCCATCCCTGGCCGGTCCGCGTGATGCATTGGACCAACGCCTTCGCGATGATCATCATGATCACCTCGGGCTGGGGCATCTACGACGACAGCGTCATCTTCAGCGGCCTGCACTTCGACTACAACATCCGGCTGGGCCAGTGGGCCGCCCCCAGCCTGCTGTATCACTTCGCCTTCATGTGGCTCTTGATGGCCAACGGCCTCTTCTACCTCGTGTACGGCTTCGTGACCGGCCGTTTCTGGGAGAAGCTGCTGCCGATCCGGTTCGGCGAGGTCGTCAAGACGGTCGTGGACACGCTGCACTTCCGCATCGAGCATAACGACCTGTCGCAGTATAACGCGGTGCAGAAGATCCTCTACATCGTCGCCATCCTGGCGGGCATCTCGCAGGTGGTCACCGGCTTCGCGATCTGGAAGCCGCAGTCCTTGTCCGGCCTGGTGAGCCTGCTCGGCGGGTTTCAGGGAGCCCGGCTCGTCCACTTCGTCGGGATGGGCGTGCTGGTCGGCTTCCTCGTGGTCCATGTCGCCCTGGCGGTCCTGGTTCCCAGCACGCTGTGGGCGATGCTGACGGGCGGTCCGCGGGTGGTCCGCCGCCGCGGGACCCACGCGGAGGATCACCTGTGAGGTCGTTGTTCCGCCCGGCTGCCGGTGGCACCCCCCGCGCCTCGCTCGACGACCACCGCTCGCTCGTCCGCTCCATCGAGCGTCGCGGCTTCCTGCGCGGTGGCCTGTCGCTGGGCGCCCTCACGCTGCTCAGCGGCTGCGACGTTCATACGCCCGATTCGATCCTGGCGGGCCTGATGAAGGTCTCGGAGTTCAACGACAAATTCCAGGCGCTGGTTTTCGACCCCAACAACGCGCTTGCGCCCACCTATCCCGAGTCGATGGTCCTCAAGCCGCCGAAGTTCAACGCCTACTACGACATCACGGAGGTGAGGGTCCTCGACGCGAAGACCTGGAAGCTCGAGCTTGCCGGCCTGATCGACGACAAGCGGCCGTGGACGGCGGAGCAGTTCGCCACGCTGCCCGAGAAGGAGGAGATCATCCGCCACATCTGCGTGGAAGGATGGGACTATATCGGCCAATGGTCGGGCGTGCCGCTCAGGACCTTCCTCGAGCGCATCGGTGCCGACCTCAAGGCCAAATACGTGAACTTCACGACGGCCGACGACTACCCGAGCACGCTCGACATGGCGACCGCGCTGCATCCGCAGACGCTGCTCGCCACCAAATACGCCCGCCAAACGCTCGACGCCCCGTTCGGCTACCCCCTGCGGCTGCGCACGGCCTTCAAGCTCGGCTTCAAGAACCCCAAGTGGATCACCGCCATCGAGGTGACCAACACCTACCGCCCGGGCTACTGGGAGAAGCTCGGCTACAACTGGTTCGCCGGGCTCTGAGGCACTCGCTGCCCGGGAATCCCTTCTCCCGCGGAACGGGAGAAGGGCATACCCCGCTTGTTTGGGCAACGCCCGGTCCCATGCTACGACGGCACCATGAGGGCCACGGAGACCATCGTCGAGGAACCGTGCCGGGCGGCGGCCTGCGCCGGACGCGGCGCGCGGGAAAACGCGATCGTGGCCCGGCTGGGCGATCGGCCGATCGCCCTGGTCGGCATGATGGGCGCCGGCAAGACGGTGGTGGGCCGACGGCTCGCGGCCCGGCTCGGACTCGACTTCGTCGATTCCGACCACGAGATCGAAGCCTGCGCGGGAATGACGATCCCGGAAGTGTTCGATCGGCACGGGGAAGCCTATTTCCGTGATCGCGAGTGCAAGATCGTGACCCGGCTCGTGGGTCAGGGCTCGCGCGTGGTGGCGACCGGCGGCGGGTCCTTCATCCATCCCGCGACGCGCGAGGCGATGCGGGCCAAGGCGCTGACGATCTGGCTCCGGGCGGAGTTCGACGTCCTGATGCGGCGGGTCCGCAAGCGCGCGAACCGCCCGCTGCTGCGGACGCCCGATCCCGAGGCCACGATGCGCAGCCTGATCGAGGCCCGCTACCCCGTCTACGCCGAGGCCGACCTGACGGTGGCGTCCCGCGACGGACCGCACGACGCCGTGGTCGACGAGATCTTCGCCGCCCTCGAGCGGCGCGCCCGCTGAGCTTGCCGCATCCGATGACATTCCGCCAAACCGTTCCGGTCGAGCTCGGCGACCGGTCCTACGAGATCAGGATCGGCCCCGGGCTGCTGGCCGAGGCGGGACGCCACATCCGCGCGCTAGACCCCCAGGCAGCCTGCGCGGTCGTGACCGACCGGACGGTGGCGGCCCTCCATCTCGGAACCCTGTCGGCAAGCCTCGAAGCCGCGGGCGTCCGGCACGTGCCCGTCGTGGTCGAGCCCGGCGAGGGTTCCAAGTCCTACGCGGGGTTCCAGACCGTGTGCGACGCGATCCTGGGCGCGAAGCTGGAGCGCCGCGACCTCGTGCTGGCACTGGGCGGGGGCGTGGTGGGCGACCTCGCGGGCTTCGCGGCCGCCTCCCTCAAGCGCGGCATGCGGATCGTGCAGCTCCCCACCAGCCTGCTGGCCCAGGTGGATTCCTCCGTGGGCGGCAAGACGGCCATCAACTCGCCCCATGGCAAGAACCTCGTGGGCGCCTTCCACCAGCCCAGCCTGGTGCTGGCCGACACGGACCTGCTCGACACCCTGAGCCCCCGCGAGTTCCGCGCCGGCTACGCCGAGGTGGTGAAATATGGCTTGATCGACGACGCGCCCTTTTTCGAGTGGCTGGAGCGCCACCACGCCGCCCTGCTCGCGGGCGGCCCCGAGCGGGTGGAGGCGGTGGCGCACTCCTGCCGCGCCAAGGCGGCCGTGGTGAAGAGGGACGAGTTCGAGACGGGCGACCGCGCGCTGCTCAACCTCGGCCACACGTTCGGCCACGCCCTGGAGCGGCTGACCAGTTACGATGGCGCGCGCCTCGTCCACGGCGAGGGGGTGGCGATCGGCCTCGCGCAGGCGTTCCGCTTCTCGGCCCGGCTCGGGCTCGGCTCGGGCCAGGACGCGGTCCGCGTGGCGCGCCACCTCGAGGCCGTGGGCCTGCCGACCAGGCTGAGCGATATCCCCGGCTGGTCGGCCCCCCCGGACGCCGTGCTCGACGCCATCGCGCAGGACAAGAAGGTCAGCCGCGGCGCGCTCACGTTCATCCTCGCCCGCGGCATCGGCGAGAGTTTCGTCGCCAGGGGCATTGATCCCGCCGACGTTCTGGCCTTCCTTGCTGACGAAACCTAAGGACTCGAGCTGACGCCATGGACCCGAGTGCGGGCGGAGCCGACAGGGCCGACATCTGGCTCGACGTGGGCGTGGTCGCGGTGTGCGTCGTGCTGTCGGCCTGCTTCTCGGGGGCGGAAACCGCGCTGACCGCGACCTCGCGGGCGCGGGTGGCCGCCATGGAGAAGGTGGAGGGGCCCAGGCGCGTGGCCCGGGTCACCCGCCTGCTCGAAGGCCGCGCGCGGCTGATCGGCGCCATGCTGCTCGGCAACAACGTCGCCAACATCGGCTCCTCGGCGCTGATGACCAGCGTGTTCGTGTCGCTGGTGGGAGACCGCGGCGTGCTCTACGCCACCGGCATCATGACGGCGCTGCTGCTGGTGTTCGCCGAGGTGATGCCCAAGACGATCGCGATCAACCATCCCGAGCGCGTGTCCTTCTTCTTCTCCGCGCCCGCCGCGGTCGCGGTGGCGCTGTTCGGCCCCGTGCTCAAGGGGGTCGAGGTGATCGTGCAGGGGATCCTCACCGTCTTCGGCGTGTCGCTCGCCGAGCGGCGCTCGATCCTGACCGGGGCGGAGGAGTTGAAGAGCGCCGTCAACCTGCTGCACCAGGAGGGCAACGTCGAGCGCGTCGACCGGGACATGGTGGGCGGCCTGCTCGACCTGGGGGCGCTGACGGGCGAGGACGTGCTGGCCCCCCCCACCCAGATGAAGGACATCAAAATCGACCAGCCCTCGCTGGAGGTCATGCGGCAGGTGCTGGCCTCCCCCCACACGCGCCTGCCGCTCTGGAAGGACGAGCCCGACAACATCGTGGGCGTGCTGCACGCCAAGGAAGTGCTGCGCGCGCTCGACGAGGCGGGCGGCGACGGCAACCGCCTCAACATCGAGGACCTCGCCTTCGAGC
>CAXTFJ010000175.1:0-7347 GCA_964243405.1 uncultured Lichenihabitans sp.
GAGCAAGGCTGGGTCACCATGACCAGGAAGGATTACATGACCGCCGCGGGTCGGGACACGTCCCCCCTTTCCCGAACTGGCGCGCGTCGCGGCCAGCCATCTGCCCGCCGAGGGGCCTGAGATGTATCTCGAAAAATTCAAGCTCGATGGCCGGGTCGCAGCCGTCACGGGCGCCGCGCGCGGCATCGGCCTCGCCATCGTCGAGGCCCTCGCCGAGGCGGGCGCCAGCGTCGTGCTGACCGACAGGGACCCCGGCACGCTCGACGCCGCAGTCGCGCGCCTGTCGGCCGAGGGTCGGACCGTCGACCGCGAGGTGCTGGACGTCACCGACCCCGCGGCCGTGCGGCGCGCCCACGAGGCGATCGTGGCGCGGCACGGCCGGGTCGACATCCTCGTCAACAACGCCGGCATCGCGATCTCGAACCATCCGGCCGAAACGATGTCGGACGAGGTCTGGTCCAAGGTGGTCGACGTCAACCTGAACGGCGTCTTCTACTGCTGCCGCACTTTCGGGGCCGGCATGCTGGAGCGTGGCTCCGGCTCCATCGTCAACGTGGGCTCCATGTCGGGCTTCATCGTCAACCGTCCGCAGGAGCAGGCGAACTATAACGCCTCGAAGGCCGCCGTGCACCACCTGACGCGCTCGCTCGCGGCCGAGTGGGGCGCCCGCGGCGTGCGGGTGAACGCGGTCGCGCCCACCTACATCGAGACCGAGCTGACGGCCTACGTCCGCGAGGACGAGGCGATGTACCGCCACTGGGTGGGCGGCACGCCCATGAACCGGATGGGGCGGACCGATGAGGTGGCATCGGTCGTGCTGTTCCTGGCCGGCGACGCGTCCAGCCTGATGACCGGCTCGATCGTGCTCGCGGACGGGGGCTACGTGTGCTGGTGAGCCCGCGCGGAGGAGAGGGCACGATGCCGATGCAGCCCACGCGATGCGTGGTCGACGTGCGCGGCGGAGTCCTGGAGGGCGGCACGGGACGCTACGAGAAACGCCTGTCCGACCTCGCGGGCCTCTACGCCGACGCGGACGCCTTCGCGGCGCTGCTGCGCGATGGCGACCGGCTCGTCTACGCGGTCGAGGACCTGAGGCCTTCGGCGGAGGCCGGCGACATGATCTTCGGCGTGACCCGCATGCTGCCCGGCAAGGTCGGCGACGAATACTTCGTCACGCGCGGGCACATCCACGCCAGGGCCAACCGGCCGGAAATCTACTACGGCGAGAGCGGCAGCGGGCTGATGCTGCTGGAATCGCCGGGGGGCGAGAGCCGGGTGGTGCCGATCGGCCCGCGAGTGGTGTGCTACGTGCCGCCCTACTGGATCCACCGCTCCGTCAACGTCGGCGGCGACGACCTGGTGATGACGTTCGCCTACCCCGCGGACTCGGGCCAGGACTACGAGGTCATCGCCCGATCGGGCGGCATGCGCCACCGGGTGGTCGACGACGGCCGCGGCGGCTGGATGACGGTCGACAACCCGCACTACCGGCCGCGCACCGAAGCCGAGGTGGATCGCATCCTGGCGACCGCCGCCTGAAGCCTGTCCGGGAGCCAAAACCATGACCGACCTGTTCGCGCGGATCGAAGCCGCGGGCGTCGTGCCCGTGATCGCCATCGAGGACGCGGCCCACGCCTTAGCGCTCGCCGACGCCCTGCTGGAGGGCGGCTTGCCGGTGGCCGAGATCACCTTCCGGACGAAGGCCGCGGCCGACGTGATGGCGCGCATGACGGCCGAGCGGCCGGACCTGATCGTCGGCGCCGGCACGATCCTGGACCGGGCCTCGATCGAGGCGGCGCGCCGCGCGGGGGCGTCCTTCGGGCTGTCGCCCGGCTTCGACCCCGACATCGTGGCGGGCGCGGAGGAGGCTGGGTTGCCCTTCGCGCCGGGCGTCATGACGCCGAGCGAACTGGGTGCGGCCCTGCGGCTCGGGGTGCGGCTGCTGAAATTCTTCCCCGCGGGCATCGCCGGCGGCCCCGCGGCGCTGGACGGCATCGTGGCGCCCTTCAAGCACCTCGCGCCGCGCTTCATCCCGACCGGCGGCGTCACGGAGGCGACGATGGGCGACTGGCTCCGCATGCCGTCCGTGCTGGCGGTCGGCGGCACCTGGATCGCCCGGACGGAGGATATCCGGGACGGCCGCTGGGCCGACATCACCGCCAAGGCGCGCGGGGCCGTGGCGGCCGCGAAGCGCGCCCGGGAAAGCCGGTCGTGACCTACCGGGCCGCCACCCGGCCCACGTTGTATTTCATCGGCGTCACCACGGGCAGAAGCTCGATCATGCGGGTGTTCCCCGCCTGGGCGCGCCACCTCGGGCTCGCGGATGCCGCCATCGTGGGCCTGGACTTCCCGCTGCACGCGGAGGCCGCCGCCTATCGCGAGGCGGTGGCGTTCATCAAGGCCGACCCGCTGTCGAGGGGCGCGCTGGTCACGACCCACAAGATCGACCTGTTCAAGGCCTGCCACGACCTGTTCGACGTCGTCGACCCGCACGCGGCCCTGATGGACGAGACGAGCTGCCTCTCCAAGGCCGGGGGCAAGCTCGTCTGCCACGCCAAGGACCCGATCTCCTCCGGGCTCAGCCTGGACGGTTTTTTGCCGAAAGGACATTTCGCGCGGACCGGCGCGGAGGTGTTCTCGGTCGGGGCGGGCGGCTCGACGATCGCGCTCACCTGGCACCTGATGCGCCCGGAGCGAGGCGCCGACCGGCCCTCGCGCATCACGGTGTCCGACCGGAGCCAGCAGCGGCTCGACGAGATCCGGCGCATCCACGCGCAGGTGGGCGCGGGCGTGCCGATCGACTACGTGCTCGCGCCCGACCCGGCCGACAACGACCGGGTCGTCGCGAGCCTCAAGCCCGGCTCGCTGGTGGTCAACGCCACGGGCCTGGGCAAGGACGCGCCGGGCTCGCCGTTGACCGACGCCGCGCGCTTCCCCGAGCGCGGCATCGCCTGGGATCTCAACTACCGCGGCGACCTCGTCTTCCTCGACCAGGCGCGGGCTCAGGCGGACGCCCGCGCCCTGCAGGTGGAGGACGGCTGGACCTACTTCATCCACGGCTGGACGCAGGTCATCGCCGAAGTGTTCCACATCGCCATCCCGACCGCCGGGCCGGAGTTCGAGGCCCTGTCGCACCTCGCGGCCGAGGCCGGAAAGCCCAGCTGAGGACGCTCCTCGATGACCCGCATCCTCGTCACCCCGCGCTCGCTCACCGCCGCCCCGCACCCCGCTATCGAGGCGCTGGCCGCGCAGGGCTACGAGGTGGTGCTGGCGCCGGCCGGCCGGCAGCCCGCGGAAGCCGACCTCCTGCGCCTGCTGCCGGGCTGCGCGGGCTGGCTCGCGGGGGTGGAGCCGGTGTCGCCCGCCGTGATCGAGGCTGCGGCCGACCTGCGGGTGATCAGCCGCAACGGGGTGGGGACCGACAACCTGCCCATGGACGCCGTGCGGCGGCGGGGCATCGCGGTGCGGACGGCCGACGGCGCCAACGCGGCCGGGGTGGCGGAACTGGCCATCGGGCTGATGCTGGCCTCCCTGCGCCACATCCCGGCCGCCGACGCGGGCGTGAAGGCGGGCGCCTGGCCGCGCCGCCGGGGCCGCGAGGTGCGCGGCCGCACCATTGGCGTGATCGGCTGCGGGGCGATCGGGCGCGAGGTGGTCCGGCTCGCGGCCGCGCTGGGCGCCTTCGTCCTGGCCTACGATCCCGCACGGCCCGAGGGGGTCGCGGGCGAGCGGGTCCGCTGGGCCGAGGTCGGCGACATCCTCGCCGGGGCCGACATCGTGAGCCTGCACTGCCCGCCCCCGCGCGACGGCCGTCCGCTGATCGGCGCGGCCGAACTCGCCGCCATGCCGCCCGGCGGCATCGTGATCAACACCGCCCGCGCCGCATTGGTGGACGAGGACGCGGTCATCGCCTCCCTCAACGCGGGCCGGCTCAGCGTCTACGCGGCCGACGTGTTCGCCGAGGAGCCGCCCACCTCCCTGGTGCTGGCGGGCCACGGCGGGGTGATCGCCACCAGCCACATCGGCGCCTTCACGGAGGAAAGCGTCGACCGGGCGACGGAGATTGCAATCGCCAACCTGGTCGAGGCGCTGCAGGGATCCGCGCCCGCCCATGCCGGTTGAGGTCGCGGCGGGGCGCTTCGCGGGCTCGCTCGCCGAACGCCTGCGCGCGCCGCGCGCGGCGGGCGAGGTCGTGCTGCACTGGCTGGGGCAGGCGGGCTTCGTCCTGACGGCGGCCACCACGCGGGTCCTGGTCGACCCCTACCTGTCCGACACGCTGGCCGAGAAGTATCGCGGCACCGCGACCCCGCACGAGCGCATGATGGCCGCCCCGATCACCGTGGGGGACCTGGACCCGCTCGACCTGGTGCTCTGCACCCATCACCACACCGACCACATGGACCCCGGTACACTCGCGCCCCTGGCGGCGCTCCACCCGGAACTGCGCTTCGTCGTGCCGCGGGCGAGCCGCGCGGAAGCGATGCGGCGCGCGGGGGTGGGCGCCGACCGCCTCGTCCCGCTGGACGCCGGCGAGCGGGTGGAGGCCCTGCCCGGCCTCGCGGTCGAGGCTGTGCGTGCCGCCCATGAGACGCTGGAGCGGGACGCCGACGGCTGCCACCGCTTCCTGGGCTACGCGCTGAGTTTCGGACTGGCCGATGCGACGCCGGTCACGGTGCTGCACGCGGGGGACACCATCCCCTTCGCGGGCCAGGTCGAGGAGCTGGCCCGCCTGCGTCCCGACCTGATGCTGCTGCCCGTCAACGGCCGGTCGGCCGCGCTCGCGGCGCGCGGCGTGCCGGGCAACCTGACCCTGGACGAGGCCGTCGGCCTGACGGCCGCGGTCGGAACGCCCGTGCTGCTCGCCCACCACTACGGGATGTTCGCCTTCAATACGCTCGACCCGGCCGCGGTGGAGGCCAAGGCCAGTGAGCCGGACCTGCCGGTCCGCCTCGTCCCCGCCCGCGAGGGCCTGGAAGTCCGGCTGCGGGTGACGTAGACCGGCCGCGGCGGGCCGCTGGCCCGCGGGGCGGGGCGCGAGCGGTGGCAGAGGACGGCAACGGCGCGCGGCGTCCGACCAGGAACGTGCTCGAAGCGGTCCGCGCCGCGCTGCCGGACCTGCGCAAGTCCGACGCCAAGGTGGCGGCCCTCGTGCTGGCCGACCCGTTCCGTATCCTCGAAACCAGCGTGGGGGAGGCAGCCAGCCTCGCCGACGTGAGCCAGCCGACCGTGATCCGCTTCTGCGTCGCGGTGGGGTTCTCGGGATTCCAGGAGTTCAAGCTGCGCTTGGCGCAGAGCCTGGCGCTCGGCCGGGCCGCCACCCATTCGGTGATCTCGGGCGCCGACGACCTTGGCGGGGTGGCGGACAAGATCTTCGAATACACGCTTACCAGCCTCGACTGGGCGCGCCAGCACCTCGACCGGGCGGCGCTGACTCGGGCCGTGGACATCCTGGCGGGGGCCTCGGCCATCGAGTTCTTCGGCTTCGGGGCCTCGGGGATCGTGGCCCAGGACGCGCAGCAGAAGTTCCCGCTGTTCGGCGTGCCGTGCCGGGCGCAGTCCGACTCGCACCAGCAGATCATGACGGCCTCCATGGTGCGGCCGGGCGATGTCGTGGTGGTGATCTCCAACACGGGCCGCACGCGCCAGATCGTGGAAGCCGCTCAGGTGGCGCGCGCCAGCGGCGGCACCGTCGTGGGCCTGGTGGGCGCGGCGGGCCCGGTCAGCGCGGAATGCGACGTCGTGCTGCTCGTGGAAACGCTGGACAACACCAACGTCTACACCCCCACCACGTCGCGCATCGCGGCCCTGGTGGTGATCGACATCCTGTCGACCGCGGTGGCGCTGCGCCGCGAGGAGGACCACGTCGACCGCCTCGACCGCATGAAGCGCAGGCTCAACACCTTCCGCTCGGGCGACGACGACGCCCCCGCCTAATCAGTCGGGCGCGGCGGGTCAGGACGCCTGCACCTCCTCGCGCAGCAGTTCGAGTTCGAGCCATTGCGTTTCAGCCCCCGCGAGGTCGGCTTCCGCCTTGGCCAGCGCGGCGGACAGCTTCGCGAAGCCCGCCCGGTCGCGGCCGTAAAGGCCGGGGTCGGCCAGCGACTTGCGCAGCTTGGCGATCGTGCGGCCGAGGTCGTCGATGCGGGCGGGCAAGGTGTCCAGCGCGTGCTTGTCCTTGAAGGACAGCCGTCGCTTGGAAGACGCCGCTTGAGCCTCCTTTGGCGACGGATCAAGTCGCGTGGTCGAGGCCGCGGCGGCGGACGCGCGGCCGCCCAGGGCCGCGCCGCGCTGGGTCACCATGTCGGAATAGCCGCCCGCGTATTCGATCCAGCGCCCTTCCCCTTCCGCCACCAGGACGCCCGTCGCGACCCGGTCGAGGAAGTCGCGGTCGTGGCTCACCACGATCACGGTGCCCGGATAGTCGGCGATCATTTCCTGGAGCAGGTCCAGCGTCTCAAGGTCGAGGTCGTTGGTGGGCTCGTCGAGCACCAGCAGGTTCGAGGGGAGTGCCAGCGCGCGGGCCAGGGTGAGCCGCCCCCGCTCGCCGCCCGACAGCCGGCCCACCGGCGTGCGAGCCTGTTCGGGGCCGAACAGGAAATCCTTCATGTAGCCGACCACGTGCTTGGCCTGCCCGTTGATCACCACCGTGTCGCTGCCCCCGCCCGTCAGCGCGTCGGCGAGCGTTGTGGTGGGCTTGAGGCTGGTGCGGCCCTGGTCGAGGGTGGCGAGCGCCACATTGGCGCCGATCCGCACCGTGCCGGAATCGGGCGGCAGCCCGCCCGTGAGCAGCTTCAGCAGCGTGGTCTTACCCGCGCCGTTGGCGCCCACGACGCCCAGGCGGTCGCGGCGCAGCACGCGGGTCGAGAAGCCGGACACGATCGGCCGGTCGGAGTACGCCTTGGCGACATCCTCGGCCTCGATCACCAGCTTGCCGGACGCCTTGGCCTCCGACACGGAGATCCTGACCTCGCCCACCCTGCGGCGCTCGTCGCGCCGCGCTTCGCGCAGCGAGGACAGTTCGCCCATCCGCCGCACGTTGCGCTTGCGCCGGGCGGTGACGCCGTAGCGGACCCAATCCTCCTCCATGGCGATCTTGCGGTCGAGCTTGTGGCGGTCGCGCTCCTCCTCTTCGAGGACCTGGTCGCGCCAGGCCTCGAAGTCGCCGAAGCCGCGGTCGATGCGCCGCGTCCGGCCGCGGTCGAGCCACACGGTGGCGCGCGACAGGCGCGTCAGGAAGCGCCGGTCGTGGCTCACCAGCACGAGGGCGGACCGCAGGCCCGCGAGCTCGGATTCCAGCCACTCGATGGCGGGCAGGTCGAGGTGGTTGGTGGGCTCGTCGAGCAGCAG
>CAXTFJ010000176.1:0-7328 GCA_964243405.1 uncultured Lichenihabitans sp.
CGATCTCGGGCAGGACCGTGAAGTTCGAGAAGGTCGAGCAGCCCATGTAGTGGAACAGGGGCTTGTTGCCGCCCCCGTCGCAGGAGAAGCGGCTGCTGCCGTCGGGCATCACTCCCTTGCCCTGCGTGGCCCGGATGGCGGTGCACAGGTTCGAACGCTGGCTCAGGCAGGTTTTGCACTGCCGGCACTCGGGCGTGTAGAGCGGGATGACGTGGTCGCCGCGCTTTACCGAGGTCACGCCCGCACCCACCTCGCGCACGACGCCCGCGCCCTCGTGGCCGAGGATGGCGGGGAACAGCCCTTCCGAGTCGAGGCCCGACAGGGTGTAGGCGTCGGTGTGGCAGACGCCCGTCGCCATGATCTCGACGAGGACCTCGCCCGGCTTGGGACCGTCGAGGTCCACGGTCTCGACGGTCAGGGGGGCTTCGGCCTTCCAGGCCACGGCGGCGCGGGTCTTCATGGGTGATCAAGTCTCGCGTTCGGGGCTGCGATCCGAGTGGGTTTAGCCGGATCGCGGCGCCCGCGCCATCCGCGCGACGGCTATTGCTGGTCGGTCGCGAGGGGAACGGTGGCGGCGCGCGCGGCCTTGCGGTGCTTGCGCCGCACCGGCGCTTCGGGCGGAGGAAGCGGCCGGGGGGCGGGCCGCGCCGCCAGTTCGGCGTCGCCCTGCGGGTCGGGCAGGCCCGCGACGGGCACGGGCGGGTTCTGCGGGCAGAACGCGAAGTTGACCAGGCCGCACACGGTGTTGGTGGCCGGGTCGAAAGCCGATTGGGCGAGGGCGGGGCCGGTAGCCAGACCGCCCGCCACGGCGATCATGGACAGAAAACGGATCGTGTTCATTCCAACTCCTGACGGTTCGGTCCTCAATTGGCCCGCCAACACCCGCGGTCAAGGTTGCCACAGTGGGAACCGCGGTCGAGACTGGGCTGGGCCCGGATCGTGGCGTTTCGAACCGGTGGCCTCGCGCATCCTTTTCCGCACGGACGCTTCATGACCTTACGGATCGGCATCGGCGGGTGGGATTACGCGCCCTGGCGCGGGCTGTTCTACCCCGCGGGCCTCAGGAAGGCGGACGAACTCGCCTACGCCTCGGCGCACCTGACCTCGATCGAGATCAACGCGACATTCTACCGGACGCAGACGCCGCACACGTTCCGGGCGTGGCGGGACGCCGTGCCCGACGGCTTCGTGTTCTCGGTCAAGGCCGCCCGGGGCGCCGCGCAGCGGAAAGACGCGGCCGAGGCCGCGCCGGCCATCGAGCGGTTCCTCGACTCCGGCCTGACCGAGCTGGGCGACAAGCTGGGCGCCATCCTGTGGCAACTCCCCGGCGGACGGACCTTCGTGGCCGACGACCTGGCCCGCTTCCTCGACCTGCTTCCGCCCGAACGCGATGGGGTCCGGCTCCGTCACGCCCTGGAAGCCCAGCACCGCAGCTTCGATTCGGACGCGGCCGACGCGCTGCTGCGCGAGCGGGGCATCGCCAAGGTCATCCTCGACAAGGTGGGGGTCGCGAAGCGGGAGGCGGTCACGGCCGACCACGTCTACCTGCGGCTGCAGGGAACGGTCGACGAGGAGGTTGCGGGCTACACGCCCGAGGCCCTGGACGACTGGGCCGCGACGCTGAAACGGCTCGCGGCCCGGCCGCGCGGGACGGTTTTCGCCTACGTGATCGCCGGGGCCAAGCACCGCGCCCCGGCCGCCGCCATGGCCCTCATCGAGCGCCTGACATGAGGCCGTCCTGCCTCACCCCTCGTTGCAGTCGGGCGTGACGGGATCGCCCGGCTGCACGTCGTTGGTCGCGGCCGACCCGGGCGACACGCGACCGCAGAAGGTGCGCAGCCCCTCGGCCGGCCCGGTCAGCGGACCGTTCGGGCCAGCGAGAGTCAGCCCGGCGTCGGGCTCGGCCGCCAAGGTGTCCGCGTGGCGCTGTGCGGCATAGGCCGCGGCGTGGCGGACCGCCTCGGCGTCGTCGGCCGAGGTGAAGCCGTAGGGGGCGTGATCGCCGATCGCCAGCACGTAGTCCGGCATTTCGTCCCCTTTCAGGCCGCGGCCCGCAGGTCCGCGGGACGGGCGCCCGCGACGTGGTCGGCCACGAGTTCCGCGGTGGCGGCCGACAGCGTCCAGCCCAGGTGCCCGTGCCCCGTGTTGTAGAACACGCCGGGTCGCCGGCCAGGGCCCACGCGGGGCAGCATGTCGGGCAGCATGGGGCGCAGCCCCGCCCAGGGCGTCACCCGTTCGGTGTCCACACCGGGGAAGTGGCTGCGGACCCAGTCGGTGAGCGGCCTGATGCGGTCGGCGCGGATGTCGCGGTTGAAGCCGTTGAACTCGGCCGTGCCCGCCACCCGGAAGCGGCCCTCGCCCAGCCGGCTCGACACGATCTTGGTCTGGTCGTCCAGCAGGCTGACGTGGGGAGCGGCGGCCCGGCTCGCGGCATCGTCCAGCGCGACCGTGATGGAATAGCCCTTCACGGGGTAGATGTTCAGCCGGTCGCCCAGGGAGGCCGCCAGCGCTCGGCTGCCCACGCCCGCGCAGACAACCACCGCGTCGGCCCGCACGGTTTCGAGAGCCTCCGTGCCGCCGCACGGCGCCCAGGTGACGGCCACGCCCGCCTGGTCCGCCTCCACCTTGGCGACGTCGGCCTCGAACAGCAGCCGCGCGCCCCGGCGCACGCAGGCCTCCGCCAGGCCGGTGGTGAACTTGTGGATGTCGCCCGTCGTGTCGCTCGGGGTGAAGAAGCCGCCGTGGTAGCTCCCGTGCAGCGTCGACTCAAGGCTCCGGATCTCGTCGGGCGTCACGGCCCGGCGGTCCAGGCCACCCTTGACGAGCAGCGCGTTGACGCGGGCCGCGTGCTCGAACCCTGCGCGGTCGCGGTAGATGTGCAGGATGCCGCGCGCCACGGCGTCGAAGTCGATCCGCTCGCGCCGCGCCATGGTGAACAGGTGCTCGCGGGCCGCGATCGCGAGCCGCGTGGTTTCCACCGTGTTGCGCTCGTAGTGCGGGATGGCGGCCACGAACTCGGCCATCCAGCTCAGCTTGTGCCAGGTGGGCTTGGGATTGACGAGCAGGGGCGCGCTGGATGTCAGCATCCACTTGAGCCCCTTGAGCACCGTGGACCAGCCGTTCCACACCTCGGCGTTGCTGGCGGACAGCTGGCCGCCGTTGGCGAAGGAGGTGTCCATGGCGGCGTAACGCTGCCGGTCGAAAACGGTGACGGTACAGCCGCGGTCGAGCAGCGCGTAGGCGGTGGTGATGCCGGTGATGCCGGCGCCGATCACGGCGACATGGGTCATGGGAATGAAGGCTCCGCAACGGATGGACCAGAGCTCGGCCAAGCGGGCCGGGCGACACGATCCCCATCTGTCACGGGTACCTGAGAGCTTACCCGCAGCCGTTCAGGCTCGCAGGCTTCCCCTTCGGCGGACGCGGCAAAGCGCGCCTCTCTCCAGATCGTCGACCCGGTGCGGTCCTTCTGCCTGAGAGTTTCCGGGGGGTTGCTCCGTCGGCGCCACGATCCGGTTCACACCGGGCCGCGGTCTCTCCCGCACCTTCGTTTCGACGGGTTAACGGTGCCACAGGACACCCGATCCGGCAACCCCGTCCGTCGCGGAAACAAGCGGCACGCCGCCCAATAAAGGGGCGCGACCCTCGTGCGGCGTTCGGTCCGCCTTAGATGGTGGGAACGATCCGACCCGCAGGGATGCCCCATGATCACGCTCTACACCTGGACGACGCCGAACGGCCGCAAGATCTCCATCGCGCTGGAGGAGCTGGGGCTGCCCTACGAGGTGAAGACGGTCAATATCGGCAAGGATGAGCAGTTCGCGCCCGACTTCCTCGCGATCGCGCCCAACAACAAGATCCCCGCCATCGTGGACCACGACGCCGAGGGTGGGCCGCTGTCGATCTTCGAGAGCGGCGCCATCCTGACCTACCTGGCCGACAAAACCGGCCGGCTGCTCGCACCGGGGGGGCACGCGCGCGTTCGCGCGCTGGAATGGCTGAACTGGCAGATGGGCGGGCTCGGGCCGATGCTGGGGCAGCTCGGCTTCTTCGCGGTGCGCTCGAAGGAGAAGGCCCCGCTCGCCATCGACCGGTTCACCGAGGAGTCCGACCGGCTGCTGGGCGTCATGGACCGTCGCCTCGCGGCCGTGCCCTACCTCGCGGGCGAGGACTTCACGATCGCCGACATCGCGGCCTACCCGTGGACGAAGGCCGCCACCGTGATCATGAAGGAGCCGCTGGCCAAGAGCCTGGCCGCCAAGCCCGCGGTCCATGCCTGGCTGGACCGGGTGGGCGAGCGGCCGGCGGTCAAGCGCGGCATGGCGGTTCCGCGGATCTAGGAGGCCGAGCGAGGCCGGACGGCGCGGTCGGGCTCTGCGCCACGCGGCTTTCGTGTCGTGTCAGGCGAGCAGCCGCGTGACGCAGGTGTCGAGAGACGCGTGCCAGTCCGGCAGCGTCAGTCCGTAGACGTCGGCGAGCCTGCTCCCGTCCAGCCGCGAGTTGGCGGGGCGCGGTGCCGGCGTCGGGTAGTCGGCGGTGGTGATGCGCCGGACGAGGGCGGTCGGGCCGCCGAGCGCGGCGGAGCGGACGAACACGGCCTCGGCCACGTCCGCCCAGGTCGCCTCGCCCCCGCCCGTCAGGTGGAACAGCCCGAACGGCGGCTCGCCGTCCGCGCCGGTCCGGACGCGGGCCGCGATGGCCAGCAGGGCGCTCGCGATGTCCAGCGCACCCGTGGGGCAGCCGCGCTGGTCGGCCACGACGCCCACCTCGTCGCGGCTCGTGGCCAGGCGCAGCATGGTGCGGACGAAATTGGCGCCGAACGGCGCGTAGACCCAGGCGGTGCGCAGGATCACGTGTCGCGGGTTGGCTCCCGCCACCCGCCGCTCGCCCTCGAGCTTGCTGCCGCCGTAGGTGCCGAGCGGGCCCGTGGGGTCGTCCTCGCGGTAGGGCCGGTCGAGGCGGCCGTCGAACACGTAGTCGGTCGACAGGTGCAGCACGGGCAGGCCGAGCCGGGCCGCGGCCTCCGCCACCGCGCCCGCGCCGACCGCGTTGACGGCGTGGGCGAGGTCCGGCTCGCTTTCCGCCTTGTCGACGGCCGTGTAGGCGGCGGCGTTGACCACCACGTCCGGACCCGCAGCTGCGAGCGCCGGCGCGATCGTCTCCGGCCGGGCCAGGTCGAGGGCGGGGCGGCCCACGGGGATCACCGTGATGCCCGCGAGGGCGCCCATCTCGGCAAGCGCGGTCGCGACTTGACCGTCGCGCCCGGTAACGGCGACCCGCACCGTCTCAGGCGCCCGTCAAGAGAGGCGGGAGGGCGACCGCGGGGGCCGGTGTCCCGAGCCCGAGCCGCTCGCCGCCGTAGACCCCGTCGCGCAACGGGCGCCACCACCAGTCGTTGTCGAGATACCAGCGCACCGTGCGCCGGATGCCGGTGTCGAACGTTTCCTGCGCGCGCCAGCCGAGCTCGGTCTCGAGCTTGGTGGCGTCGATCGCGTAGCGGTGGTCGTGGCCGGGGCGGTCCGTCACGAAGGCGATCAGGTCGCGGCGCGGCCTCGCCGCGGGGACCAGCTCGTCCAGCACGTCGCAGATGGCGTGGACCACCTGGAGGTTTGTGCGCTCGTTGCGGCCGCCCACGTTGTAGGTCTGCCCCACCCGGCCCCCCCGCACGACCGTCCACAGCGCGCGGGCGTGGTCCTCGACGTAGAGCCAGTCGCGGATGTTGGAGCCGTCGCCGTAGACGGGCAGCGGCCGGCTCTCGAGCGCGTTGAGGATGACGAGCGGGATCAGTTTTTCGGGAAAGTGGAACGGCCCGTAATTGTTGGAGCAGTTCGAGATGACCACCGGCAGGCCGTAGGTCCGCGCCCACGCGGAGGCCAGGTGGTCGGAGGCGGCCTTGGAAGCGGAATAGGGCGAGGACGGGTCGTAGGCCGTGTCCTCCGTGAACAGCCCGTCGGGGCCCAGCGAGCCGTACACCTCGTCGGTGGACACGTGCAGCATCCGAAAGGCGTCCCGCTCCACCCCCGTCAGGCCCGACCAGTAGGCCCGCGCGGCTTCGAGCAGCGCGAAGGTGCCCACCACGTTGGTCTGGACGAAGTCCGCCGACCCGGTGATCGAGCGGTCCACGTGGCTTTCGGCTGCGAGGTGCATGACGTGGGTGGGCCGGAAAGTGGCGAACACGCGGTCCAAAGCCGCCCGGTCCACGATGTCGATGCGCTCGAACCGGTAGGTGGGCAGGTTGTCCACCCCCCGCAGCGAGGCGAGGTTGCCCGCGTAGGTGAGCTTGTCGAGGTTGAGCACCGCCGTGTCCGGCTCGCGGGCCAGCAGCCGCACCACCGCCGAGCCGATGAAGCCCGCGCCGCCCGTGACGATCACCCGGTTCATCGGGCGGCCTCGTGGGTGAAGGGGGAGGACAGGTCGGCGAGCCGGGGCAGCACCGTGTCCTTCTCCGATAGGGTCGCGCCGCCCGCGGGGACCTGCCAGTCGATGTCGAGCGCGGGGTCGTTCCACAGGAGGCCGCCCTCGTGGGCGGGGCTGTAGAAATCGGTCACCTTGTAGGTGACGGTCGTGTCGGGCTCCAGCGTGCAATAGCCGTGCGCGAAGCCCGCCGGCACCCAGATTTGGGTGCCAGCCACGGCGTCGAGCCGGGCCGTCACGTGGCGGCCGAAGGTGGGCGAGCCGACCCTGATGTCGACCGCCACGTCGAGGATCGCGCCGCTGAGCACGTGCACCAGCTTGCCCTGCGCCATCGGCGGCCGCTGGAAGTGCAGGCCCCGCAGCGTGCCGGCCCCAGCCGAGAAGGCCTCGTTGTCCTGCACGAAGGCGCAGTCGGACACCGCGGCGAAGCTCCGCGCGCTAAAGGTTTCCGCGAACCAGCCGCGCGCGTCTCCGAAGCGGCGGGGCGTGAGCAGTACCACGTCGGGGATCGCCAGACGCTCGATCTGCATGCCGCACTCCTTGCCCCCGAGGCCCCGCGCTTGCTATCCCCGACCCGGCGACCGGTCAACGGCCGCGGCCGGGCAGCCCCGCGGGACTGACGCCGCGGGTGATCTAGCTGGTTCGCGGAAAAATTAAAACGCATTGCAATAATGCGGGAGAGCAGGCTTGTACGAGCGTGCTGAGGCGACGAGGCGCGCCGGTTCACGAGGGGCAGGGCATCATGCGCGGCATCATCCTGGCGGGCGGCAGCGGCACGCGGCTGCATCCCATGACACGCGTTATCTCCAAGCAGCTGCTGCCGATCTACGACAAGCCGCTGATCTACTACCCCCTGTCCACGCTGATGCTGGCGGGCATCCGCGAGGTGCTGATCATCTCGACGCCCGACGACC
>CAXTFJ010000177.1:0-7277 GCA_964243405.1 uncultured Lichenihabitans sp.
CTACGTGCTGTCGCTCGGCGCGGTGTTCGCGATCTTCGCCGGCTTCTACTACTGGTTCCCGAAGATGTCGGGCTACATGTACGACGAGCGGCTCGGCAAGGCCCACTTCTGGATCATGTTCGCGGGCGTGAACCTGACATTTTTCCCGCAGCACTTCCTGGGCCTCGCGGGCATGCCACGCCGCTATTCCGACTACCCGGACGCCTTCGCGCTGTGGAACGAGGTGTCCTCCGTGGGCTCCTTCATCTCGGGCGCCTCGGTGTTCCTGTTCCTCTACATCATCTACGACGCCTTCGCGAAGAAGCGGCTGGCGGGGGACAATCCCTGGGGCGCGGGCGCGACCACGCTCGAATGGACGCTGCCCTCGCCCCCGCCCTTCCACCAGTACGAGACCCTGCCGCGGATCACCGGCTCCGACCACTGATCCGCCACAACCTCGGCGTTTGGTAGAACGACCGCTGGGTCGGACCGCTCTCTGGTCCGGCCCAGCGTCTTTTCAGGAACAGATCGCGTCCATGAGTCTGGTCACCGACCTCGATCCGACCTCCGCCCAACCCTTCGCGGGCGGGTCCACGGCGACCCCGTCGGATTTCCTCGAACTGCTCAAGCCGCGCGTCATGTCGCTGGTGGTGTTCACCGCGCTGACCGGCATCGCGGTGGCGCCGGGGTCCATCGGATTCGTGGCCGGTGCCGCGTCGCTGCTCGCCATCGCGATCGGGGCGGGCGCGTCGGGTGCGCTCAACATGGCCTACGACGCCGACATCGATGCCATCATGCAGCGCACCCGCGGGCGGCCGATCCCCCAGGGGCGCGTCACCAAGGGCGAGGCCACGGCCTTCGGCCTGATCCTGTCCGGCTTTTCCGTCGTGCTGCTGGCGCTGGCCGCCAACTTCACGGCCGCGCTGCTGCTCGCCGGGACCATCGCGTTCTACGCCGTAGTCTACACCATGTGGCTGAAGCGCTGGACGCCGCAGAACATCGTGATCGGCGGCGCCGCGGGCGCCCTCCCCCCGATGGTGGGCTACGCGGCCGTGACGGGCGGGGTGACGCTGCACAGCGCGCTGCTGTTCGCCATCATCTTCATCTGGACGCCGCCGCACTTCTGGGCCCTGGCGCTCGTGAAGTCCGACGATTACGCCCGCGCTGGCGTGCCGATGATGCCCAACGTCAAGGGACCCGACAGGACGCGGTTGGAGATCCTCCTCTACACGCTCGTGCTGGCCCCGCTGGGCGTCGTGCCGTGGCTGGTGGGGGTGGGCGGGACCGCCTATGGCGCGGTGTCGCTGCTCGGCGGGGGCGCCATGCTGCACTTCGCGGTCCAGGTTTTTCGGCGTCGCGAGGGCGAGGGGGCGGACCGGGCCGCCAAGCACCTGTTCGGATTCTCGATCCTCTATCTCACCGTGCTGTTCGCCGCCCTGCTCGCCGAGCATGGCCTGACCCTGGTGGGACGGGGGGGCTGGTGAGCGACGGCCAGGGAGCTCCGCGCGGCGTGGCGCCGGTCGCGCTGACCCCGGCGCAGCTCAGGAGCCGGCGCCACCGCAACCTCGCGGTCGGCCTCATCATCGGCGCGCTCGTGGTGCTGTTCTACGTGATGACCTTCGCCAAGCTCGGCGGCCAGGGCGTCGTCAGCACGCCGAACTGAAGCACCTGCCCGGGCCTGCCGGCATTGGAATTCGAACGGCGCTGCGGAAACCGCGCAGGGCCGATCAGGGGATGGTGGATGCCGACCGCAGCTGAATCCAGAGCCTACGCGCGCCGCCGCACCGCGATCGCCTCGGGCGTCACGGGCGTGGTGGCGATCATGCTCGGCCTGTCCTTCGCGGCCGTGCCGCTCTACAAGCGCTTCTGCGCCGCAACCGGGTTTGGGGGCACCACCCAGCGGGCGGAAGCCGCGCCCACAGGCCAGGGTAAGCGCTCGCTGGTGGTCGGCTTCGACGCCAATGTGGGGACCGGACTGCCCTGGAGCTTCTCGCCCGAGACGTCGTCGGTGACGCTCCGCACGGGCAAGACCGCCACGGTCTATTTCCACGTGCAGAACAAGTCCGACCACGAGACGATCGCCCGCGCGGCCTACAACGTCACTCCCACCGTGCTGGGCGAGTATTTCGACAAGATCTCCTGCTTCTGCTTCACCGATCAGCGGCTCGGGCCGTACGAGTCGGCCGACCTCCCGGTGGTGTTCTTCCTCAACCCGGCCCTGGAGGACGACCAGACGGCCGACGCCATCGACACCGTGACGCTGTCCTACACGTTCTTCGTTCCCAAGGATGGGTCCGTGGCGCAGGCGACAGCGCCCTCGACGCCGGCCCGCTCGCGGCTGTAGCGGCTCTTTATCGATCGTTCCGACCGAGCGCCCGCCTCGGGCGATCCGAGAGCAGTGGTCGTCATCGCGAGCGCAGCGACGCGATCCAGTGCGGGGGGCCGCCGCGACCATTACGGTTTCGCCCGGACCCCGAGGCTGGGTCGCGTCGCCGCGCTCGCGATGACGCCCGGTGATGATGACACCCGGTGATCTCGGGAGAGTCCAATCCGTCCGATCCCCGTGGTGAGCCGCAGGCACCGCAGCGAACCCTCCCTACAGCAGCCCCAGGTCCCGCAGCTCGCGACGCAGCCCGTCCGGCATGGCGGCGAGGTCGCCCGACAGCGTGCCAAGGTCGGGCGGGACGTCCTCGTGCCGCAGGTAGCGCCACCCCTGGAAGGGCCGGTGCGGGCGCGGCGACACCGGGATGATGACGGGATCGAGCACGAGGTGGCAGCGGCCGATCCCGTCCGCGTCCGTGAAGGGCCGCACGGCCAGCAACGGCTGGCGTACCGCGATCTCGCCGCGGATCACCCAGTAGAGCGAACCGTCCTCCAGCAGGTCGTCGACCCGCTTGGGCACCATGCGGGTGGTGTGGCGCTGCTCGGGCGCCTCGCCCGCCGCCGCCTGGGCGGCGAGGCGCTCGTCCACCCAGGCCCGCAGGTCGGCGGCCGATTCGGCGCCGACGCAGAGTTTCAGGAGATGCAGTGGCATGCGTCTTGACGAATAAACGATCGCTTCGTGGCGGTCGCGGTCCGTGCGACAAAAATCCGGGTAAAGCGACGGGTCAGATCGCCTCGTATTTGTCGAGGAACCAGGGCTCGGCTGCGGCGCCCTCCACCCAATCCCTCCAGGCGGGCAGCGCCATGACGGCCTCCATGTAGGGGCGCGACCCCGGCTTCCGCGCGAGGTCGTAGATGTGCAGGCGGTTGACCACCGGCGCGAACATGGCGTCGGCGGCCGAGAAGGCCCCGAACAGGAAGGGCCCGCCCTGCCCGTAGCCGTGCCGGGCCGCGGCCCACAGCGCCTCGATCCGGTCGACGTCGGCCCGCGCTTCGTCGCCGGGATCGATGGCGCGGACGGGCCGCCGCATGTTCATCGGGCAGGCCCGGCGCAGCGCCGCGAAGCTCGCGTGCATCTCGCTCGACACCGCCCGCGCGGTCGCCCGCGCCGCGGGGTCGGCGGGCCAGATCGGCAGATGCGGGTTGCGGTCCGCCAAGGTCTCGATGATGGCGAGCGACTCCCACACCACGAGCCCGTCCATCACGAGCGCGGGCACCTTGCCGGTGGGGGAGCGGCGCAGGATGTCGGTGTGCGTCGTGGGCTGGTCGAGCGGGATCACGACTTCGGCGAACGGCAGGTCGAAGTGCCGCATCACCAGCCAGGGCCGCAGGGACCAGGACGAGTAGGCCTTGTTGCCGATGAAGAGTTGGGGCGGCATGGGCGCGGGCTCCGGGTTTGTTGCGCGCCCGAGGATGGCCGCGAACGGGACCGCCCGACAAGGTGATTCCGTTCACGCGATCCATCAGGGTTCGGAATGGACCGGCTCGGGGGCGGGGAACAGGGCGCTGGTCTTGCCGGCGATCCAGTAGGACACGAGCCCCACCCATTCGTGGACCGCGAAGTCGAGCCGCTGCAGGCCGGTCGAGAGATCCGCGCTGGGCCACCAGTCGGCCCCCGTGCCGGCCGTGCGGTAGTCGACGGGATAGGGCACGACCGGAAAGCCGCTCGCCCGGAACAGGCCCACGGCGCGCGGCACGTGGAAGGCCGAGGTCACGAGCAGCCACGTGTCCCCGGGTTGCGGGCGCACCAGCGCGGTCGTGAAACGGGCGTTCTCGTCCGTGTTGCGCGAACGGTTCTCGATCGTGATCCGCTCGGGCGCGATCCCCATGGCGATCCACAGGCGCCGCGTTTCCTCGGCCTCCGTCAGGCCGGTGGGGACCAGCGCCCCGGACCCGCCGGAGAAGACGACGCGGGCCTGCGGGTAGCGGCGCGCCATCACCACGGCTTCCGTGACCCGGTCCGCGGAGGTCGACACCGTCACCTGGCCGCGCGCGGCGTCGAGGGCCTCGTCGGTCGAGCCACCCAGCACCACGAAGCCGGTGGGCGCGGGGAAGTCGGCGGGGACCTGCGGGAAGCGGTCCTCGAGCGGCCGCAGGATCAGCAGACCCAGCGGGAGGACACCGCAGGCGAGCAGGGCCACGGTCGCCGCGAGAGCCACGCGCCGCCCGGCCCGCGCCTTGCCGGCCGACAGGGACCCGGCCGCCAAGGTTCCCGCGCAAGCCAGCACCAGCAGCACGCTGACGGGCGCCGTCACGGCCCACAGCAGCTTGGACAGGAGGAAGAACATCGCGGGCGTGGCTCCTGCTGCGTCGAACGCCGGCTTCATGTCGGGTTCACGCGCGGCTTGCAACACGGGGCGGGCGAGGCACACTCGGCCGCGCCGAACCTTCGCGTCAGCCGGTCACCCGGGGATGTCTGCCATGACCACCGCCGTCCGCGCCACCCTGATCGCGGGAGCGCTCCTCGCGGGCCCGCTCGCGGCGGCCCAGCCCGCACCGCAACCCGCGCCCGCCACGCCCGGAAAACTGTCGGGAGCCGCCGCCTGGGCCGTCCTCGTGGGCAACACGATCAGCGGCAAGATCGCGGGTGAGGATTTTTCGGATTATTTCGACCCGGGCGGCGCCGTGCGCCACGTCGACGGCAACGGGCTGTCGGCGGGCACCTGGTCGCTGCAGGGCGACAAGGTCTGCCTCGACTTCCCCGACGACGACGAGCGCAGCTGCCTCACCCTCGAGGTCGAGGGAAGCGCGGGGACGGCGCTGGACGACGACGGCACGCCGATCCGCTTCGCGGTCGAGACGGGCAACAGCAAGGGTCTGTGACGGCCGGGGCGCGCGCTCAGTTGCGCGCCATGTTCACCGGGTTGGAGCCGCGCGTGAAATCCTGCCACTGCTCGGCCGTGCCGAAGAAGGCGTTGCGGTCCACCTTGGCGTTGATGCCATCCACGTGGCCGTCGGACTGGTACTGCCAGAAGTGCCATTTGCGGTTGGGATATTTCACGGCGGGGAAGTACTTCGTGCTGCGGACCCAGATCGGGTAGTCTTCCAGCGCGCCGGCCACGATCGCGGCGTAGAAGTCGACCGTCGTGTAGATGACCGGCTTCTTGCCGAAGTGGTGCTCCATCTCCTCGAGCATGGCGCGCATCTCGGCCAGCGTTTCCTCGCGGTGAAGGTGCTTCTTGCAGCTTCGGGAGGTGGGGGTCGCCTCGACGTCGAGCACGGGCGGCAGGGCGTCGGGCTCAACGGGCGCGACCCGCTCGAAGAAGCCGATCTCCTCCTGCCACGGACGGCACCAGTAGACGAAGTGGTAGGCGCCGTGGCGCACCCCCGCCTCGCGCGAGTTCGCCCAGTTCTCGGCGAAGCGCTCGTCCACGTGGTCGCCACCCTCGGACGCCTTGATCCAGGCGAAGCGCACGCCCGCCTGTTTGACGCGGCTCCAGTCGACCAGTCCCTGGTACTTGGACACGTCGATGCCGTGGACCGCGTAGTCGGACGGGATGGGATAGTCGGACATTTCCAGCGAGCCGACCGAGGCGGCGCAGCCCGAAAGCAGGGCGGCGATCAAGGCGGCGGCAACGGACTTGAGGATGGTCATCGCCGGTCGTGAACCTCAACGCTTCGCTAAAGCGTAGACTTACCTTTCACGTGGTAATGGCGCGTTAATGGCAGGGCAAGCCGGCCGCGCCCCGCGCGAGGCGGGATCGGCGAGCGCCCGGCGACCTGCGTCCCGCGCACGATGTCGGTCGCGGGACGGTGCGGATGGCCCGGAAGACCGGCATCCTTCGCGCGCGGCTGATCCGCATGGCCAGTCTCGACGGGCGCAACCCGCGAGGACGCAAGCAAACGTTAGTCTTAACAAGCAACGCCGCTAATGGGGCCGTGCGGAATTCAGGTCTTGGCAAGATGACCGGTGCAATCTCCATCTCACGCAAGGTTGATGTCCAGCCACCCCGGACTTCAAAGGCATCACGCCGCCCTTCGCGTACCGGTTCAGCCCGGGATGTCCTCGTCAGTTCAAGCGTATCAAACGGGATATCCACACCATGACCAGCCTGCTCACCAACATGAGCGCCATGAGCGCGCTCCAGAACCTCTCCTCCACGCAGTCCCAGCTCAGCACGACGCAGAACCAGATCTCGTCGGGCCTTCGCGTCGCCAGTGCGTCCGACAACGCCGCCTACTGGTCCATCTCCACCACCATGAAGTCCGACGAGAGCGCCCTCGGCGCCGTGTCCGACGCCCTCAATCTCGGCTCCTCCGTCGTGGGTACCGCCAATTCCGCCATCTCCAGCACCCTCACCATCCTGAACAAGATGAAGGCCGACCTCGTCACCGCCCAGACGCCCGGCACCGACCAGACGCAGGTGCAGACCGACATCGCGGCCCAGCAGGCCAGCCTGAAGTCCATCGTCGGCTCCGCCTCGTTCAACGGCGTCAACCTGCTCAACGGCACCCAGACCAGCGGCACGGTCAGCTTCGTGTCGTCCTTCACCCGCTCGACCAGCGGCACGACCATCAACACGATCGGCCTCAACACGGCCAGCACGGACCTGACGGGCGCCACCAACGGCGTGCTGACCGGCCACGGCGGCATCACCACCAACCTGACCACGGTGGACATCTCCACCGCCACCCAGGGCCAGCTCACCCAGTATTCGACCGACATCGACGCGGCCATCAAGGCGGTCACGGCCATCGGCGCCCGCGTGGGCCAGACGCAGACCACGATCAGCAACCAGTCGGACTTCGTGTCGGCGCTGACCGACGCCATCACCTCCGGCGTGGGCTCGCTCGAGGACACGGACATGAACGTGGCCTCGACCAAGCTGCAGGCGCTGCAGACGCAGCAGCAGCTGGGCATCCAGGCCCTGTCGATCGCCAACCAGAACAGCCAGCTCATCCTCAAGCTGTTCAAC
>CAXTFJ010000178.1:0-7209 GCA_964243405.1 uncultured Lichenihabitans sp.
CTCCCAGGCGCCGTCGAGCGCCAGCGGATCGTAGAGCAGGCCCACGAACAGGGCGGACAGCGCCGCCACCATGCCGGCCGAGCCCATGTCGGCACCGCGCATCTCCAGGTAGCGCTTCAGGCGCACCTCGGGAAAGATGGTGGACAGGTGGTTGGCCCAGTCCGACAGCATCGCCCGCTCGCCCGGCAGGCCGGGCAGTCGCCCCGCCATAAGGTCGCGAAAATCCTGCCCCGCCACGTCGTGGTAGGTGTCGCCGCGCTTGACGAAATACATCGGCACCGCGAGCGCGTAGTCGACGTAGCGCTCGAACCCCATGCCTTCCTCGAACGCGAAGGCCATCATGCCCGAGCGCTGCCGGTCGGTGTCCAGCCACACGTCGGAACGGCCCGTCAGGAAGCCGTTGGGCCTCCCTTCCGCAAAGGGCGAGTTGGCGAAGAGCGCGGCGACGACGGGCTGCAGGGCCAGCGTCACGCGCAGCTTGCGCACCATGTCGGCCTCGCTCGCGAAATCGAGGTTGGCCTGCGCGGTGCAGGTGCGGAACATCATGTCGAGGCCGCGCGTGCCGACCTTGGGCATGTAGTTCGCCATGATGCGGTAGCGCCCCTTCGGCATCATGGGCGTGTCCGCCAGGCTCCAGGCGGGCGACAGCCCCAGGCCCATGAAGCCCAGGCCCAGGGGCTCGCCGACGGCGCGCACGGCCGCCATGTGGGCCGCGAACTCGTCGGCCGTGCCGTGCACGGTGTCGAGCGGCGCGCCCGAGAGTTCGAACTGCCCGCCGGGCTCCAGCGAGATCGCGCCGCCACCCACCTCGTCGGCGAGCCCGATGAGCACCGGTCCGTCCGCGATGGGGCTCCAGCCCAGAATTGTCCCGAGACCCTCGAGCAGCGCGCCGATCCCATCGCGTCCCGAGCGGCCCTCGTACGGGACGGGCGCGTGGTCGTCCCTGTAGAAGCCGAACTTCTCGTGCTCGGTGCCGACGCGGTGCCGTTCGGGCGGTTTGCACCCCTCTTCCAGCCAGGCCGCCATGGCGTCGCGCGTGTGCAGCGGGGACGAGTCAGAAACGTCGCGCGCCATGCCTCGGAGTCCGTGTCCACCACCGCGGCGCGGGTTTCGAACCGCCCGGCCGCCCGGCCGGAGGCCGGAGCGAAACCCTCATAGGGGGCGGCGCCCGAACAGGCAACCTACGCCACCCCGCTGCAGAGAATTCATCGCCCGTTCATTTGCGCGGCAACACTTTCCCGTCGCGCGTCGCATGGCGCGGGTTGTCGGTGGCCTCGCGCGACGATGGGTGGCAGCCCGCAAGGGAGAGACACATGGCATCGATTAAGACCTCCATCGTTCTGGCCTGCGCGGCCTCCGTGCTGAGCCTCGGCGTGGCTTTCGCGCAAACCGACCCGAACGCGGCTCCGCCCGCGGCCGCACCGACCGACCAGGCCACCCCGGCACCGGCCGACGACGCGGCGGCCGCGCCCAAGAAGCCGATGAAGAAGCATATGACGAAAAAGCACATGACGAAGAAGCACATGATGAAGAAGGCGTCGTAAGCGACCTCTTAGGCGCAAACCCGCTGACCCCGGCCTTCGCGGGCCGGGGTTTTGTTGGCCTGGATCGCGTCCCGCGCCGATGGTCCGGGCGATCCACGCGCAACGATCCGTTAGGACAAGCGGCCTACGATACGCCTGAAGCGCGAGCCGTCCGGCCAAGCATGCGCCCCGGAGGCGATCCGCCCGTGTCCACCCTCGTCCAGTTCTGGCGCAACGAGGCGGGCGCGACCGCGATCGAATACTGCCTCATCGCTTCGATCGTCTCGCTGTCGATCGTCGTCGGGGCGACCGGGATCGGCACCAAGCTGAAATCCATCTTCACCAACGTGGTGGCCGGCTTCAATTAGGCGGACCAGAGGTCCACCGGGATTCGAGCTCACCGAGCCCCCGACGCGTGGTCGGGTCAGCTCCCTATTCAGACCTCTGCATCGCCGGTGACGCCTCGGTCCCCGCGACCAGATCGAGGTTTGCGATCAGGCGCGTCAGCAGGGCGACGAGCAGCTCGGCTTCCTCGTTCGTGAAGTCGCGCAACACCTCGCGATTACCCCGGAGCAAGGCGACAACCGCGTCCGGCAGGCGCGCTTCCGCGACCTCCGTCAGCGTGATGCGGCTGCTGCGGCCATCGGCCGGGTCAGGCGTGCGCCGGATCAGCCCGTCCCGCTCCATGCGGGCCAGCATCTGCGCCATCGGCGGCTGCTCGATCCTGGCGAAGCGGGCGAGATCACGTTGCGTGCTGGCCCGGCCATCCTGAAGAGCGACCAGCACCGGCAGATGACCGACGCCGAAGCCAAGCGGCTTGAGCCGCGCTTCGCTGAGGCGAGCGAACCCGCGCGCCGCGAGACTGATCAGGTGCCCCGGCGTCGAGAGCACATCGGAAGTCATCGCACCTCACCCCTTGCACCCACCGTCGCCCTACTACATATGCACGTATGTAAAAGGCTATCCTTCGACGCCTCGTCCACACCAGGCAAAGAAAGATCGAAATGGACTCTGACGTCGCGATCCTCGAGCATCTCTACGAGCGCTTCAACGCGCAGGACATCGACGGCGTGCTTACCGCGCTCACCGATGATGTCGCCTGGGCCAACGGTATGGACGGTGGCCACGTCCACGGCCGCGAGGCCGTCCGCGCGTACTGGACGCGCCAGTGGAGCATGGTCAGCCCGCACGTCGAGCCCATGGGCTTCCCTCGAGCCGCGGACGGCACGATCATCGCAAACGTCCGACAGTCCGTCCGCGACCTCGACGGCAACCCGCTCCAGGGGCAGACGCACGGGCTCAAGGACAAGACGGTCGGACACGTGTTCCGTCTTCGCGAGGGCAAGGTGGCTCGCTTCGACATCCAGGATGCTGTCTAGGCAAGACGTGTCCAAAGCCGGACGCTGGCGGTCGGGGGGCCGGCGCGAAGGAATCAAGCGACCGCCCCGATCCGGACCGGGTGAGATTGCGGCATTACATCCTCACCGCCGCCATTCAGCCGCCGACCTCGTGGAAATAATCGTGGATGCGCTTGGCTGTCCCGGCGTTGATGCCCGGCACGCGTTCCAGGTCCGACAGCGTCGCCCGCCCGATCGCCTTGGCGGTGCCGAAGGCGTGCAGCAGCGCGCGCTTGCGCGCCGGCCCGATGCCGCCGATCTCGTCCAGCGGGTTCTTGGTGAACTCCTTGCGCCGACGCGCCCGGTGGGTGCCGATCGCGAAGCGGTGCGCCTCGTCGCGCAGGCGCTGCACGAAGTAGAGCGCGGGGTCGCGGTCGGGCAGCTTGAAGGCGTCGCGGCCGGGCACGAAGAAGGTTTCGCGCCCCGCGTTGCGGTCCGGTCCCTTGGCGATGCCCACCACGGCCACGCCCGCCGGCACGCCGTTCTCGCCGAACATCACGGGCACGCCCAGGTCTTTGAGCGTGGCGCGCACGGCCTCCACCTGGCCCTTGCCGCCGTCGATCAGGATGAGGTCGGGCCATTGCGGGGCATCGGCCTGGAGGTCCGGCCCGCCCGTCTCCGCCTCGTCGAGCGTCTCGGGCGGCCCATCGCCGTCCGGGCCGGTGAGCACGACCGCGGCGGGCGGGGCATCGCGCATCAGCCGGGCGAAGCGGCGCTTGAGCATGTCGCGCATCATGGCGAAATCGTCGCCCGGCGTGAACGCCTTGTCCTTCATGTTGAAGGTCCGGTAGTGCGTCTTGAGGAAGCCGGATGGCCCCGCCACGATCATGGCGCCGACCGCGTTGGTACCCATGATGTGCGAGTTGTCGAAGACCTCCACGCGGCTGACGGTGCGGGCCACGCCGAAAGCGGCGGCGAGCGCCGACAGCAGCCGCTCCTGGCTCGCGGTGTCGGACAGCTTGCGGGACAGCGCCTCGCGGCCGTTGCGGGCCGCGTGGTCCACCAGGTCCTTCTTCTCGCCGCGCTGCGGCACCGCGACCTCGACGCGATAGCCCGCCTGCTCGCACAGCGCGGCTTCGAGCACGTCGGCCTCCTCCACCGCGTGCGACAGCAGGATCAGCCGGGCGGGCGGCTTGTCGGTGTAGAACTGACCCAGGAAGGCGCCCAGCACCTCGCCCGGCCCCAGGGTCCGGTCGGCGCGGGGATAGTAGGTGCGGTTGCCCCAGTTCTGCGAGGTGCGAAAGAAGACGACCTCCACGGCATACTGCCCCGCCTCGTCGACGATGGCGAAGACGTCGGCCTCCTCCACGCCCTTGGGGTTGATGCCCTGCGAGCCCTGGATGGCGGACAGCGCCGAGATGCGGTCGCGCAGGCGCGCGGCGCGCTCGAATTCCATGGCTTCGGCGGCCTGGACCATGTCGTCGGCGAGCCGGTTGCGCACGAGCCCGCTCTTCCCCGACAGGAAGCCGCGGGTCTCGGCCACCAATTCCTCGTAGTCGGCGGCGGGGAGCTCGTCCGTGCAGGGACCGGCGCAGCGCTTGATCTGGAACAGCAGGCAGGGCCGCGTCCTGTGCTCGAAATAGCTGTCCGAGCAGGAGCGCAGCAGGAAGGCGCGCTGCAGCGCCGCCAGCGTGCGGTTCACCGCGGTCGAGCTCGCGAAAGGCCCGAAATAGTCGCCCTTGCGCGTGCGGGCGCCGCGGTGGCGGGTGAGCTGGGGCGCCCGGTGGTCGCCCGTCACCAGGATGTAGGGAAACGACTTGTCGTCGCGCATCAGCACGTTGAAGCGCGGCCGCATCTGCTTGATGTAATTGGTCTCGAGCAGCAGCGCCTCGGTCTCGGTCGCGGTGGTGACGAAGACCATGGACGACGTGGAGGCGATCATGCGGGCGATGCGGCTCGTGTGGCCGGTGGCGCGCGTGTAGCTCGCCACCCGCCGCTTCAGGCTCTTGGCCTTGCCGACGTAGAGCACCTCGCCGTCGGGCCCCAGCATGCGGTAGACGCCGGGCCCGAGCGGCAGGGTGCGCCAGTGGTGGCGGATCACGGCCGCGCCCTGGCGCACGGAGGCGGGCGCCGCGCTCTCGTCGTCGAGGGCGAGGTCGATGCCGGAGGAGGCCTCCTCCAGGCCGGTCTCACCGTCGTCGAGGGACGGGTCCTCGTCGCCCTCGGGAGCGTAGTGATCGGTCGCGGAGCGAATCATGCCGCGCAATCTAGGGGCGCCGACGCGGGGCGTGAAGGGCGCGCGGGGCCGCGCCCACCGAGGCGGCGCGGGCGGCCGCTCAGGCGGCGAGCGCCGCCGCCACGGTGTCGGGCACCGGCGTGGTGGGCCGCCCGATGAGACGGCTCAGCGCACGCCCGTCGTCGAACAGCGCGCCGACCGCGGCCTGGGCATCGGCGTCGGCGATCAGGGCCGCCAGCGTCGCGGGCAGGCCCAGGCCGGCCAGCGCGCCCGCGTAGTCGGCCTGCGGCAGGTCGCGGTAGGCGACCGGCCGGCACGACCGTCGCGCGATTGTCGAGGCGAGGTCGGCCAGCGTCCAGCCCTCGTCGCCGGCCAGCTCGTAGGTTCGGCCGGCCTGCCCGTCGGTGGTCAGCACGGCCGCGGCTGCGGCCGCGTAGTCGGCCCGCGACGCCAGCGAGATCCGTCCCTCCCCCGCGGCGCCGATCATCGCGCCGTGCTGCAGGATGGGGTGGAGCGCCGCCAGGTAGTTCTCCGTGTACCAGCCGTTGCGGAGCAGAACGGTGGGCAGGCCGGAGGCGGCCAGCAAGGCTTCCGTGTCCCGGTGGTCCTCGGCCAGCCTCAGCGGGGACCGGTCGGCGTGCAGGATGCTGGTGTAGGCCACGAGTCCGACGCGGGCCGCCACGGCCGCCTCGACCACGGCCCGGTGCTGGGCGACCCGACCCACGTGCTCGCTCGATGAGATGAACAGCAGCTTGTCGACGCCCTCGAGCGCCGACCGAAGCGTGTCGGGACGGGTGTAGTCGGCTTGGCGAACGTGCACGCCCTTTGCTGCGAGGTCGGCTGCCTTGGCGGGATCGCGCGCGAGGGCCACGACCTCCACTGGCGCGGTCGATGGCAGCAGGGCGGCGATGGCGAGGCGGCCGAGGTGGCCTGTGGCTCCGGTGACGGCATACATGGAACACTCCGGGTTGCGAGATCTTGGAACCCGAAGCTAATTCCCTAACTTACGATCCGTAAGTACGCACGCCGAGGTAAGCATGGATGTGAGCGACTGTCCCGTGCCGAGCCCGGGATCGATGTTCGAGCGCGTGGCACGCGGCGACGTGTTCCAGCTCGGCTGCCCGTCGCGCGACGTGATGCGGCACGTGACCAGCCGCTGGGGCGTGCTCGTGCTCATCGCCCTGCAGGGCGGGACCCACCGTTTCAGCGAGCTCCGGCGGCGGGTCAGCGGCATCAGCGAGCGGATGCTGGCGCAAACGCTGCAGTGGCTGGAGGGCGACGGCCTCGTGGCCCGCCGCTCCTTTCCCGTCGTGCCGCCGCACGTCGAATACAGCCTGACGCCGCTCGGGCTCGAGGCCGCCGGGAAGGTGGCGGAACTGGCGGATTGGATCGAGGTGAACCTCGGCCGGCTGCTCGCGCGGCGGGCGGGCTGACCGCACACAACCGTCCTGCGGCAGAGGCTGCAACGGGTCGCGGGCAGACGCGGCCTGACCGCGTTCAGCGCCCCGCGAAGCGCTGCTTGGCGGCCTCGGTAACGGGAGTGTACAGGGCCACAAGAGTGCCTTCGGGATCACGAAACTGCGCCGTACGGTTACCCCAGGGCAGGAGTTTCGGCTCGTGCACCACCTCGGCCTTGCCGTTGAGCCTTGCAAACTCGGCGTCGACATCATCGACCATGAACTCCAGGATCGCGGTGCGGTTCGCAGCGGCCTCGGCACTCCCTTCTTTGAAGAGAGCCACCGTTTCGGCACTTCCCACGGCGAGGGTCGCGCCTGGCGTGACGATCTCGGCGAACACGGGCGCGAGCCACTCCGCCGTCTGCCCGGTCACCATCTCGTAGAAGCTGACGACGGCCTTGACGTCCCTGGCCACGAGACGCGTGGATGCAAGCTTCATGACGAGTCCTTTCGCGAAGCCGCTCGCTTCGCGGCGTTCAGCGCCCTTGTGGCAGGCTCCTACTGACAGCATCATGGCAGCAGGAGTCACCGCCGAATGCGCCGCGCCGACCGCCTGTTTCAGATCATCCAGATCCTCCGTCGATCACGCCATCCCGTGACGGCGGCCGCACTCGCCGATGAGCTGGAGGTTTCCAAGCGCACGGTGTACCGGGACA
>CAXTFJ010000179.1:0-7163 GCA_964243405.1 uncultured Lichenihabitans sp.
CCTCATCGCCGCCGTGCTCACCGGCTTGTCGATGTTGCATCTCGCGCGTTTTGGCTTGAACGGTGTCGCATGGTTTGACTCAGCGGACTGAGTTGTTCGAGAGGCTCGCTGATGTCCGCACCACTGTCTCTCGACCTCGCTGTCGCCTGATATGGGCCGTCGAGCAAGGCTCGCCCCAGCGGTGGCGTTCAGCATCACGACCAGCTCGGGGACGCAGGCCTACAATGTTGGTCTGAGCCAGCCGATCTTACCCACCGCCCATGCCGGTCATCTCGCAGCCGACTTGCTCGCCTGAAGCCGCCGTCACCGTGCCGCCTAGGCGCGCCAGCATATTGCGTTCAGGGCTGGGTCCATGACGAAGCGCTCAGCGGGACCAACCTCATCCGAGAACTGCTCGTGAATGTCTGTTCTTCGAACCTTGTGATCGAAAGCGGTCAGGTCGCTTCCGGCCAGCTGCGGCCGAAGAAGGGTCGAGCGGCGAGGTTGGTGCAGAGCATTTGCCCTGCTGGCGGTCGGCGGTCGGCTTGCGGCCGGGGTGACCTACGCAGCTCCCGACAAGATGGTGACGAGCTCCGGGACGAACGCCTCCGGTCGGCCGGTGTGGGCGGCAGCGTCCAGCGTGGCGCCGACCGCTTCCGCGATCGGGCGCACGGCGCCGACCCCCTTCGCCATGGCCGCGTAGTAGGTCAGGTCCTTCAGCGCGTTGGCGATCGTGAACTGGAGGCCTGACGCGTCGTTGGCCAGGATGTAAGGCCGCAGACGATCGAGGGCGGCCCCGCTGCCCCCGCCAGCGGCCAGCACGTCGATGAAGACATCGGCCGCCACGTCGGATCGCTGCGCACAGGCGGCGGCCTCCGCCAGAAGCGTCGCGAAGCCCAGCGACACGAAGTTGTGGAGGAGCTTCATGCGGTGTCCGGTGCCGACCGCGCCGGTGTGCGTGATGTTCTCGGCGAAGCACGCGAGGAGCGGGCGGACCCGTTCGAAGTCGTCCGGCCGACCCCCGACGAGCAGGTTGAGCTTGCCCTCGTGCGCATGGGACGCCAAACGCGTCATCGGCGCGTCGACGAAACGGGCACCGATACCCTCGACCAGCGCGGCCATGCGTTCCGTTTCCTCCGGCACGGCGGTCGAGCAGTCGACTACGGTGCATCCTGGGCGCAGTGTCTCGAGCGCACCCGCTTCACCCGTGAGCACGGCCTCCACCTCGGGCGAGCCCGTCACGCAGAGGATCAGGAAGTCGACGTCGCTCGCGACATCCGCCGCCGTCTCGCGCACGTGGACGCCGCTGGCGACGAGCCCATCGATGGGTCGGTTACCCCGGTGCGCCATGACCGTGAGGCGATGGCCGTGCTTCAGGATGTTTCGCGCGATGCCGTGACCCATCAGGCCGACCCCGATCAACCCAACCTTGTGCCTCATCCCCGTCCTGCCTCCTAGTCGTCGTAGTGTGTCCAAAACTTAGCGCTTCCGTAAGGCCGCCAAGCGGTTCGACGCCGCCGGCGTGCATCGTGGCCGATATGGCGGGGTGCCGATCAGGGCACCCTCCCTGTTGTTTGCCAGCAAACATTCTATGACCGGATGACTGCGATGGTCGTCCGGTCACCGGCTGCATCCTGTTCCTGTCCATGCGGTGCACGTGGTCGCCCGAGGAGGATCACGGCGAGGGTGGCGACGGCCGTGGTCACCGCCAACGGCGTGAGGGCGAGCGGCCAGCTTCCCGTGGCGTCTTTGATGGCGCCGGTGGCGTAGCTCGTCAGGAAACTCGACCCGGTGCCCACCGCGTTGATCTGGGCGATGCCGACCACCGCGGAACGGGACGACAGGAACTCCGTGGTGAGCGCCCAGAACGGGCCGCGCGAGGCCGAAAAGCCGAAGGTCGCCACGCAGAGCAGCGCCACGGTCGCCGGGAGGCTGTGAAGGACGAGGCAGGCGCAAAGGGCGAGCGCCGTCAGCGCGGTCGGGATCGCGGTGTGCCAAACCCTCTCGTTGCGCCGGTCGGAGCTTGCCCCCCCGGCGTACATCGCGATTGCGGCGACCACGAAGGGGATCGCGTTGAGGAGGCCCACCTCCCACGTCCCCAGGCCGAAAGACTTCAGGAACTGCGGTTGCCAGAGCGAGAGGCCGGCGTTGGCCGTGGCTTGGCCCGCATAGACGAGGCAGAGGACGAGGACGGTGCGGTCGCCCAGCACTGCCCACGCGGACGCCTTCTCGACGGCCTTGCGATCGCTGTCCTCGGCGGCGAGGCGAGCGGCAAGCCAATCCCTTTCCGCCTGCGGCAGCCAGCGCGCCTCGGCCGGCGCATCGGTCAGCCAGGCCAAGGCCGCGACGCCGATGAGGATGGCCGGCACGCCCTCGACCAGGAACAGCCAGCGCCAGCCTGATAGGCCAAGCCGCCCGTCGAGACCGAGCAGGGCGGCCGAGATCGGCGAGCCGATGATCCCCGCGATCGGGCTCGCCATCATGAAAAGCCCCATGACCCTGGCCCGCTCGCGCTTCGGGAACCAGAGCGTCAGGTAGAAGAGGACGCCTGGGACGAACCCGGCCTCCGCCGCGCCGAGCAGGAAGCGCAGCACGCAAAACGAGATCGGCCCGGCGGTGAACATCAGGGCGGCGGAGGCGAGCCCCCAGGAGACCAGGATGCGCGCCAACCATCGCCGCGCACCGACGCGCGCCATGGCGAGATTGCTCGGCACCTCGAACAGGAGGTAGGCCAGGAAGTACATGCCGCCGCCGAGGCCGAAGGCGCTCGCGGTCAGGCCGACTTCACGGTTCATCTGCAGGGCAGCGAAGCCCGCGTTGACCCGGTCGATGTAGTTGGCGAGGTAGCCGAGCGCGAGGAACGGGATCAGGCGCAGGCTGATGCGGCGCAGGGCTGATCGCCCGACGGCATCGCTGGGCAGCGAAGCGTCCATCGTTCCCCCCGTGCCGTTGCGGCAGTCGACTATACCCGTCGCGCCCGGCGGCCCCATCTGCCCTTTCGTCAGGGTGATGGCGGATGGGTCAGATCCCGATCAGCGAGGTTGGTGTCATGCGCATCCGGGACGTCACGGTGACCCTGTTCGGTTGGCACGACATCCCGCCGACGCGCTACCACGGCCGGGCACCACGCGCGGGAGGCAGCAGCCGGCTGGGGCTCGTCCGGATCCTGACCGACGAGGGCGTCGAGGGCCACGCCTTCCTGGGCTCATCCTACGTGCCCGCCGACCTCGACGCGCCGATCCTCGTGCGCCTGCTCAAGCCCATCCTGATCGGGCGCGACCCACTCGACCGCGAGCGAATGAACCAGGACATGTGGGCGCGGGTCCGCGCCGCCCCGGTGAGGCTAATCGGGGCGCTTGACGTCGCGCTCTGGGATCTGGCCGGCAAGGTTTGCGGCCAGCCGATCCATCGGCTGCTTGGCACCTACCGCGACCGCGTGCCGGCCTATGCCAGTTCGCAGATCCTCGACTCGACCGCGGCCTACGTCGAGCAGGCACAAGCCTTTCGGGCGGCGAACTGGGCGGCCTACAAGATCCATCCGCCGCAGAACCCGCGAGAGGACGTCGCGGTGTGCGAGGCGGTGCGCAAGGCCGTGGGAGACGGCTACACGCTGATGCTTGACGCCTGCTGGGGTTACACCTACGAGCAGGCACTCCGCGTCGGCCGAGCCATCGAAGGGCTCGGGTTCCGCTGGTACGAAGACCCGCTCGCGGACCAGGACATCTACAACTACGTCAAGCTCCGGGCCAAGCTCGACATTCCGATCATGGCGACGGAGTACCCGATTGCCGGCTTCGACTCGTACGCGCCTTGGATCCTGCAGCGGGCGACCGATTACCTGCGCGGCGACGTGGCGGTGAAGGGCGGCATCACCACCCTGGTCAAGGCAGCCCACCTCGCCGAAGCCTTCGGGATGAACTTCGAGGTCCACCACGGCGGCAATTCGCTCAACAACGTCGCCAACCTTCACGTGATCGCGGCGATCCGGAACTGCGAGTTCTTTGAGGTACTTCTGCCGGACGAGGCGCAGAAGTACGGCTTGATCGAGGACATCACGGCGGATCAGGATGGAATGGTGCGCGTGCCGGACCGGCCAGGCCTCGGCGCGCAGATCGACTTCGAGCTGATCGAGCGGAACACTGAAGCGGTGCTGGCGTGATTGACGGCAACTCACCAGCATTGGTCGTTTCAAGAAGCGCGTCAGCAGCAACCACGATGCTTGATGCCGGTGACGTGGCCGGTGGTGAACGACGACGGTGTCGGCACCCCTGATGCGGGCGGCCTGCCCTCAAAGCCGATTCCATCACTTCCGCGCCCATGACGGTCATTGCCAAGGCCATCTGCCCAGTCCGGAAGCGGACGCTGGCAGCTTCGCGCGTCGAGCCTGTACCGGGTACGATCGATAGCATGAGTCATGATGCCGACGAGATCGCCACCTTACGCATCGAACTGGCCGACATCGAGCCGCTGATCTGGCGCCGCGTCGCCGTGCGCACCTCGACAAGCCTGCAGACCCTGCACCGGGTCATCCAGGCGGTGATGGGCTGGCTCGACTCCCACCTGTGGGAGTTCGACGTCGACGGAGCCCGCTACGGCGTGCCCGACGCCGAGACAACGGCGTGGGGCTACGCGCTCAAGCGAGCTAGCACCATCAGGCTGGCCAAGCTCCTCAACCAGATGCCCGTCACTTTCGGCTACACCTACGACATGGGCGACAACTGGAAGCACCGCGTCGTCGTCGAAGGCGTCAGCGCCGCCGACCCTTGCGTCGCCTACCCCATGTTCCTTGGCGGCGAGCGGCGGTGCCCGCCCGAGGATTGCGGCAGCGTGGTGGGCTACTACGGCTTCCTCGCCGATATCCCCGGACCCGATAGGGGCGCGGGCAGCCGGCGGAAGCGAGACGCGCTGCGCTGGTACGGCCGACCGTACGACCCGGACGACATCGACGAGGACAGGATTCGCTCTGACCTCGTCCGGACCGCCGCGGCGGGCAGAGTCGCAAGCAAGTGACGTTCACCCGCCTGCTGCAGCTGTAAGGAGACTATGATGCAAAGCTTTGCCTTTGATCGCCGCCGCCTGCTCGCCGGGGCTGGCCTGGTACTCGCCGGCACGGCTCGGCCCGCCATCGCCGTGGCGCAAGGCGGCGACGGGCGCAGGATCGGCGTCATCGGGTCCGGTCACATCGGGGGCGGCGTCGGCACGGCGCTGGCGAGGGCGGGCCATCCCGTGATGTTCTCGTCGCGCAAGCCCGAGACCTTGGGCGAGCTCGTCGCGGCGGCAGGCCCCAACGCCAGGGCCGGGCTGCCGATGGAGGCGGCCGCCTTCGGCGACGTCGTGCTCATCGCCGTGCCCTTCCCGGCGCTGCCGCAGGTCGGGCGGGACCTCGCGGCGGCGCTGGGCGGCAAGCCGGTCCTGGTCGCCAGCAACGCCCGCGCCCCGCGCGACGGCGACATCGGGGAGGAGGTGAAGCGAGAGGGCGTGGGCGCGACCACGCTGAAGTACCTGCCCGGCCAGCACGTGGTGCGCGCCTTCTGGGCGGTGAACTTCAAGGTCGTGCTCGACGAGCCGGCGCATGCGGGCGAGAAGCTCGGCCTACCGATCGCCGGCGAGGACCCGGTGGCGCTGCCGGTGGCGGTGGCGCTGGCGAGGGAGCTGAACTTCGACCCCGTTCTCCTGCCGCTCGCTCGCGCAGGCGAGGTCGGCCCCGACAGCCCGCTCGGCATCAAGCCGCGCACAGCGGCCGAGTACCGGCAGGCACTCGGCCTTAAGTCCCAGAAGCCGATCTGAGCGAGAAGTCCTGACGACGGGGCCGGGCGCGTCGTCCTCAGGCCGCGAAGGACAGCGCGGCCTGCACTGCATCGGCCTCGAAGGGTGTCACGTCGGACCAGAACCGTTCCTTGAACTTGGCCGCGTCCACCCGGTACGGCCGGTCCCAGGTGAACGCCACGTCGGCGACCTCGCGCAGGAACGGTACGGCCAGCCCGAGGAGCGGGAGGGCGCGGAGCGGGATCGCCCTCACCCGCACCCGCACGCCGAGAGCGGCGGCGCCGAGCGCCAGGATGTCGCGCGGGGTCCGCGTCGGCGCGCAGGGCATGTTCCAGGCCTGGCCAAAGGCGTCGTCAGGCGCATCGAGCAGCGTCACCGCCGCGCGCGCGACGTCGGGCACGTAGGCGAAATCGTGCGGGGTATCAGGCGGGGCCAGCAGCACCGCCGCCTTGCCCCGGGCCAGTCGCCCGAAGCCGGTGTCGCCGATGTGCGACACGCCCACGCCGGGGCCGTAGAAGTCGGGAACGCGCAGCGCGGCGACGCCAACCCTGCCCGCCGCCGCGAGCCACAGCCGCGTCACCTCCGAGCGGATGGCGGGCTTCGTGCCCCGGCCCGTCAGCGCCATGTCCTCGCGCAGGGGCGCGTTCTGCGGGCCGAGCATGTACATGTCGTCCACGAACACCAAGCGGGCGCCAGCGGCCTCGCAGGCGGCGAGCACGTTGCTCATCGCCTTCGGCCAAGCCTCTCGCCAGACGCGTCCGTCATAGGGAAAGCCGACCGCCAATACGACTTGGCCGGCGCCTGTGACGGCGCGCACGACAGCCTCGGCGTTCAGCACGTCACAGGGTGAGTAGGTCGCTCCCGCCGGCAGGTCCGCGGGCCGGTTCCGCTGCGCCACGCGGACGGCACTGCCGCGCTCGGCCAGGACGCTCGCGATTGCGCGCCCAACCGCGCCGTAGCCGATGACCGTGACAGCTTCACTCATGACATCCTCCGCTGGGCCGCTCTACGGCCGCGAAAGCAGGATGGAGGGCGGATACAATCAAGGTAATTGGCTAACGTGCTGGGGTCACCCCACGGAAACAGATGAACGAGCCGGACTGGGACCTGTATCGCACGTTCCTCGCCGTGCTACGCGAGGGCTCGCTGTCCGGCGCCGCGCGGCGGCTCGGGCTGGCGCAGCCGACCGTGGCGCGCCACGTCGAGGCGCTGGAGGCCAGCTTCGGCGTCGAGCTGTTCCTGCGCTCGCGGCTCGGGCTGGTGCCGACCGACAAGGCCTTGGACCTGGGGCCGCTCGCGGAGGCGCTGGCGGCGACCGCCGCCGCCCTGCTTCGGTCGGCCAAGGCGGGCGCGGCCGAGGTCGCCGGCACCGTCCGCATCAGCGCCAGCGAAGTGGTCGGCGTCGAGCACCTCCCGCC
>CAXTFJ010000180.1:0-7132 GCA_964243405.1 uncultured Lichenihabitans sp.
GTGCCGCGGGTGGTGGCGAACATCACGTCCAGCGTGTCCCAGACGGCCTCGTCCTCGGGCAGCGGCATGATGGTCGTGATGCGCTCACCCTCCTGCAGCGGCAGCAGGTTGACGAGCGCCTTGCCGCGCGCCTGCGGGGCGGCGAGCGGGAGGCGCCAGACCTTCAGCTTGTAGGCCTGCCCGCGCGAGGAGAAGAACAGGATGGGCACGTGCGTGTTGGCCACGAACAGCCGCGCGACGAAATCCTCGTCGCGGGTCTGCATGGCGGAGCGGCCCTTGCCGCCGCGCCGCTGGGCCCGGTAGGTCGAGAGCGGCACGCGCTTGATGTAGCCCGTGTGGCTCACGGTCACGACCATGTCCTCGCGCTGGATCAGGTCCTCGTCGTCCATGTCGGCGTCGCTGTCGCCGATCACCGTCCTGCGCGGGGTCGCGAACGACGCGCGGATGCCCGCGAGCTCGTCCTTGATGATTCCGAAGATGCGCCCGCGGCTCCCCAGGATGTCGAGCAGGTCGGCGATCTCGGCCGCGAGCCGGTTCAACGCCTCGGCGATCTCGTCGCGGCCGAGCGCGGTGAGCCGCGCGAGCCGCAGCTCCAGGATGGCGCGGGCCTGCGCTTCCGAGAGCCGGTAGGTGCCGTTCTCCGACAGCGTGTGTCGCGGATCGGCGATCAGCTTGATCAGCGGCGCCATGTCGAGCGCGGGCCAGTCGCGCGCCATCAGGGCCTCGCGCGCGGTTGCCGCGTCGGGCGAGGTGCGGATGAGGCGGATCACCTCGTCGATGTTGGCGACCGCGATCGCCAGGCCCACCTGCACGTGGGCGGCGTCGCGCGCCTTGGCGAGCCGGAACTTCGTGCGTCGCGTAACGACGCTCTCGCGGAAGTCGATGAACGCGACCAGGATGTCGCGTAGCGTCAGCACTTCGGGGCGCCCGCCGTTCAGCGCGATCATGTTGGCGCCGAAGCTCGATTGCAGCGCGGTGTAGCGCCAGAGCTGGTTCAGCACCACGTCGGCCACCGCGTCGCGCTTGAGCTCGATGACGATCCGCATGCCGTCGCGGTCGGACTCGTCGCGCAGTTCGGAGATGCCCTCGATCCGCTTCTCGCGCACCATCTCGGCGATGCGCTCGATCAGCGTGGTCTTGTTGACCTGGTAGGGGATCTCGGTGACGATCAGCGCCTCGCGGTCGCGGCGCATCGGCTCGACCTCGACCTTGGCGCGCGTGGGGATCGAACCGCGCCCCGTGGTGTAGGCCTGCCGGATCCCGCTGCGGCCGAGGATCGAGCCGCCGGTCGGGAAGTCCGGCCCCGGCACGATCTCCATCAGTTCGTCGAGGCTGAGGTCGGGCCGGTCGATCAGCGCCACGCAGGCGTCGATCACCTCGCCCAGGTTGTGGGGCGGGATGTTGGTCGCCATGCCGACCGCGATGCCGCCCGCGCCGTTGACGAGCAGGTTCGGAAACCTGGCGGGCAGCACGACCGGCTCGGCTTCCTTGCCATCGTAATTGGGCTGGAAGTCGACGGTGTTCTCATCGATGTCTTCGATCAGCGCGAGCGAGGGCGAGGCCAGGCGCGACTCGGTGTAGCGCATCGCGGCGGGCGGATCGCCGTCGATCGAGCCGAAATTGCCCTGCCCGTCGATCAGCGGCAGCCGCATGGAGAAGGTCTGCACCATGCGGACCAGGGCGTCGTAGATCGCGCTGTCGCCGTGCGGGTGGTACTTGCCCATCACGTCGCCGACGATGCGCGCGGACTTCACGTAAGACCGATCGGGTAAGTGCTTGTTCTCCTGCATGGAATGCAGGATGCGCCGATGCACGGGCTTGAGGCCGTCCCGCACGTCGGGAAGCGCCCGGCTCACGATCACGCTCATGGCATAATCGAGATAGGAGCGCTTCATCTCATCGGTGATGGAGACGGGCTTGATGCCGGACGGGTCGTCCGGCCGGTCGGAATGGGGATCGGCCAAAATCTGCTTGCCTGAAACTTACGGATCGGTTTCAGCCTCAATAATACGTCTCGGGCATAAACCCAAGCGCCGGCTCGGGATTCGGGCTCGAGCGGACGGCGCCGGTTCCTCCCTCGCTTGCCTTGCCGGGGAGGCCACGATAGAGCCGTCGCGTCTTTCGCAACGATCGCACCCATCCTTTGGACCCACTCTCGACGAGCGACCTCGACGGCGTGCTCGACCTTCTGCGCGACGCCGCGCGGGAGGCCGCCGCCATCGCGCGCGGGTATTTTCGTCCGGGTGCGCGTACCACGGCCGCGATCTCGACCAAGGAGGGTGGCTCGCCGGTCACCGAAGCGGACCTCGCGGCGGACCGATACCTCAAGGAACGGCTCACCGCCGCCCTGCCCGGCGCGGGCTGGCTGTCGGAGGAGACGGCCGACTCCGACGAGAGACTCGGCTTGGGATCCGTGCTGATCGTCGATCCGATCGACGGGACGCGGGCCTTCGTGTCGGGCGACGCGCGCTGGTGCGTTTCGGTGGCGCTCGTCACCGACGGCCGTCCGGTGGTGGGCGTCGTCGACGCCCCGGTGCTCGACCAGCGCTTCGAGGCGATCACGGGTCGGGGCGCGACGCTCAACGGCTCGCCCGTCCGGGCGTCGGCGAGATCCTCGCTCGACGGGGCGCAGATCGCCGGTCCGGGCAATTTCGGCCAGCAGTTCGCCGGCGGCGCGCCCTTCCGCGTGGTGCCGAAGATCCCCTCGCTGGCCTGCCGTTTCGTGCATGTCGCGGCAGGCTTCCTGGACGGCTGCGTGGGGGCGTCGGACTCGCACGATTGGGACATCGCGGCCGCGGACCTCATCGCGCGGGAAGCGGGCGCGCTGGTGACCGACCGCTTCGGGTCGCTGCTGCGCTACAACCGGCGCGATACGGCGCATCCGGTCATCGTGGGCGGGCCGCCGCCGATCCACCGCGCGCTGCTCGATCTGCTGCGGCACCCGGGCGACTGACGCCTTCCCTTCCCGGGCCGGTCCGGCGCTTGCAGCGGGACAGCCCGTCACCAAGCCGGAGCCCACCATCTATGGACCTGAGCCAGACCCGTCCGCAGCTGCTCCACCTCGTCTTCGGCGGAGAGCTGAGCCACCTCGACGGCACCGAGTTCCGCGACCCCGCCAAGCTCGACATCGTCGGCATCTACCCGAACTACGCGCTGGCCGAGGTCGCGTGGCGGTCGCGCGCCCAGTCCACCGTCGACAATGCCACGATGCGGTACTTCATCGTGCACCTGCACCGCTTCCTGGACCCGTCCGCCCCGGCCGGGACGGCGGCAAGGGGCTGAGCACGGACGTGCTCAAGGCGGTAGGGCGCTCACGACCGGTTCATCAGACGGCCGGAGTGCTGGCGAGCGGCTATCTGCGCCTCGTGCAAGCCACTAACCGCTTCGTGCAGGAGCCACCCGGCTTCCTCGACACGGTGGCGACCGATCTGCCCGCCATCGTGGCCATGTGGCACGGCCAGCATTTCATGGTGCACTACGCCTGGCCCAAGGGCGCGCGGGTGGCGGCCCTGGTGTCGCGCCACCGCGACGCGGAGGTCAACGCCGTGATGCTCCGGCGTTTCGGCGTGCGCCCCGTCCGCGGTTCGGGCGGCCCCGCCGACGTGGCGCGGCGGAAGGGCGGCGCCTCCGCGCTCCTCGCCCTGTCGCGCCTGCTGGCGGGCGGCGAGACGGTCGTGATGACCGCCGACGTGCCCAAGATCGCGCGGCGTGCGGGATTGGGCGTGGTGACGCTCGCCCGGTTGTCGGGGCGTCCGATTTACCCCATCGCGGTGGTGACCAGCCGGCGTTTCGATTTCTCGACGTGGGACCGCGCGAGCCTGGGCAAGCCGTTCGGCCACGGCGCCATGGTGCTGGGAGATCCGGTCCGCGTCGCCCGCCACGCCGATCCCCTCACGCTGGAGGCCGCCAGGCAGGCCGTCGAGGACGGCCTCAACGCCGTCCACGCGCGGGCCTACGCGCTGGTCGGTGCCCGCGACCCCGGCCGCGATCTCGCCGGCCCGGCGGTCCCGTGAGCCGCGGCCTGCTCGGACTCTACGGCGCCGCCACGACCCTGCTCACCCCGGCCGCGACCCTGCTGCTGCGGCGGCGGCTGAAACGCGGCAAGGAGGACCCGAACCGCATCGCGGAGCGCCGGGGCCGCGCGAGCCGCCCCCGACCGCCCGGCACGCTGGTCTGGCTGCACGGCGCAAGCCTGGGCGAGGGACTGGCGCTCCTCCCCGTCGTCGATGCCCTGGTGGATCGCGGCGCGACGGTTCTGATCACGACGGGCACCGTGAATTCGGCCCGGGTGCTGGCAGACCGCCTGCCTCCCGGCGTCATCCATCAGTTCGTGCCGCTCGACCTTCCCGGGTTCATGAGGCGCTTCCTCGACCACTGGCGGCCCGCGCTCGTGCTGCTGGCCGAGTCGGAGCTCTGGCCCAACCTTCTCGCCGAGGTCGCGCGGAGGCGAACGCCGCTGGCGCTGGTCAACGCCCGCATGTCCGCGCGGTCCTTCGGCCGCTGGCGGCGCGCGCCGTGGGTCATCGCCGCCCTGCTCGATCAGGTGGCGCTGTGCCTGGCCCAAACGGAGGAGGATGGGGCCCGATTCGCGGAACTCGGCGCCGTCACGGTGAAAGTCACGGGCAACATCAAGTTCGACGCGCCACCGCCGCCTGCGGACCCGCGCGACGTCGACGAGATCATCGACTGCATTGGTGGACGTCCATTCTGGCTGGCGGCGTCGACGCACGCCGACGAGGAAGCGCTGCTGCTGGCCGCGCATCGGCGGATCGCGGCGACCGCCGCCGGTCTGCTGACCATCGTCGCGCCGCGCCAGCCCGACCGCGGCCCCGCGCTCGCCGCAGCGGCGGCCTGCGCCGGCCTGCGGGTCGCCCTGCGGTCGCGATCGGAAGCGGTCGGACCCGGCACCGACCTCTACGTCGCCGACACCGTGGGCGAACTCGGTCTCTTCTACCGCGCGTCCGAGATCGTCTACGTGGGCCGGTCGTTGGCGGGCGGCGGCGGGCAGAGCCCCATCGAACCCGCCAAGCTCGGCTGCGCCGTGCTGCACGGCCCGCAGGTCGAGAACCTCGCGGAGCCCTATCGCGTCCTGGACGAGGCCGGTGGGGCGCTCTGCGTCCGCCACGGGGATGCCCTGGCCGATGCGGTCCTGACGCTGCTGGCCGATCCCGGCCGTCGAGCCGCCATGGCGGCGCGGGCCACCGAGGCCGTCGGTAAACTCACGGGCGCGACCGAGCGCACGGTCGCGGCGCTGGCGCCCCTGCTCCCCGTGCGAGCGGGATTGGCGCCCTGATGCGGGCACCGGCTTTCTGGTGGAGGGAGCGGCCGAGCCTTGCCGCGAAGCTGCTGCAGCCGGTCGGCGCGGCCTACGGCGCCCTGACCGCCGCCCGCATGGCCCGGCCGGGGCGACGCGCACCGGTTCCGGTCCTGTGCGTCGGCAATTTCGTGGCGGGCGGGGCGGGCAAGACGCCGGTTGCGCTCGCGATGGCCCAGGTCGCGCGGGACCTCGGCCAGAACCCCGCCTTCGTGTCGCGCGGCTACGGCCGCGAGCGTGCGTCCTCGGGCGTGATCCGCGTCGATCCGGACCTCCACCGCGCCCGTGATTGCGGCGACGAACCGCTGCTCCTCGCGCGCGCCGCGCCCACCTACGTGTCGAGCGACCGCGTCGCCGCCGCCTCAACGGCCGCGAGCGATGGCGCCACGCTGCTGATTCTCGACGACGGCCTGCAGAACCCGGGGCTGACCAAGGACATGGCGGTCGCGGTCGTGGACGGCGCCGCGGGATTCGGCAACGGGCTCTGCATTCCCGCCGGGCCGCTGCGCGCCCCCGCCGCACGGCAATGGCCTCGCGTTTCGCTGTTCTGCATCGTCGGCGGCGGAACCGCTGGAGCGCGCCTCGCGGCCCAGGCGCGGGCCGTGGGCGTGCCGGTAGTGACCGCCAGGGTCGAGCCCGATCGGGCCGCGCTGTCGCGCCTGGCGGGACGGCGCCTGTTCGCCTTCGCGGGCATTGGGCGACCGGAGAAGTTTTACGCCACGCTGGCCGAGTCCGGGCTGACGACGGTGGGGCACAGGTCCTTTCCCGACCATCACCGGTTCAGCGCCGCCGACGTCGCCGATCTCAAGCGCGCCGCGAATCTGGCGGGGGCCATCCTGGTGACGACCGCCAAGGACCGCGTCCGGCTCGCTCCGGACCTACCCGTGGAAGTCCTGCCCGTCGACCTCCGCTTCGATGACATCGACCGGGTCAGGACGCTGATGTCGCGGCTGCTTGGCCGATAACGGTCAGCCCGGCCGCCCCTCGCGCAACCGGAGCAGCTTGGCCTCGGGACTGGCGTAGGGCTCCTGCAATGCGACGTTCCAATAGCGGAGTTCGTCGAGCGGGATCGGTACGCCGGAAACGGCGCAGCGCACGAAGGCACCCGGGCGAACGATGCGGAATTCGCCGTCGAGGTAATCCAGGGAGGCTTCCACGGCCGCCGCGGGGCGTCGCTCGAAACGGTTCATGCGGGCGGGCCTCCAGGTCGCGGACGAGACGTCGAGCGGTGGACATAGAATGGAACGTCCAGGTCCGCCATCTCCATCAAACGGCCCGGCCCGGCACGGCGCGGCCTAGAAAAGCGATCCCTGCTTGAGCCTGGGAGGTTTCGGCCCGCGAGCGCCACGTCGCGCGGCGCCTTCAACCTGCACGGCGACCTGACCGTCGGCGAACTCGATCTGCAGGGCCGTCCCCGGTTTCAGCGCGGCGGCGTCCCGCACGGCGGTCCCGTCGGCGGCGCGCACCAGGGCGAAGCCGCGCTCCAGCACGCTGCGGTAGCCCAGCCCGGCGAGGACCTGGGCCAGGGCTGCGAGGCGGGCCGCCCGGCGCTGCGTCGCGGCGTCGAGCGCCAGGGCGAGGCGGCGGTCGAGGCTCGCCAGCGCCTGCCGGCGGGCGCGGACGACCTCGCCCTCCAGGCGGAGGCGGGCCGCGAACCCGGCGCGCAGACGTTCCCCCGTGATGGCCAGCCGTCGCGCCAGCGCCGTGGCCGATACCGACTCGGCCCGGCGAAGCCGCCCGCCGAGACCGGCGATGTGTTCGCCCAGGCGCACCAGCCGCGCGCGGGGCGCCTGGGCGGCGAGCCGTCCGCCGAGGCGG
>CAXTFJ010000181.1:0-7109 GCA_964243405.1 uncultured Lichenihabitans sp.
ATTGCAGGCCGCCCTTGTTCCACAGAGCGTTGAGGCCGCGCTTGATCTTCAGCTTGGAGCCGTCGCCGACGTTCCTGTCGAAGACTTCACCGTAGTTGCCGACCGTTTTGATGATCTTGTATGCCCAATCGTTAGGCAGACCGAAGCCCTGGCCGATGTCACCCTCGACGCCGAGCAGGCGGCGGATGTCGGGGTTCTCGGACTTCATCATGTCGTCGACGTTCTTGGAGGTGACGCCCAACTCCTCCGCCGTCACCATGGCGTAGTGGGTCCAGCGGACGACGTTCAGCCACTGGTCGTCACCCTGTCGCACCGCGGAAGCGAGGGGCTCCTTGGAGATGATCTCGGGCAGCACGATGTTCTCGTCGGGCTCGGCCAAGCGGAGCCGCTCGGCGTAAAGCCCCGACGAATCCGTCGTGAACGCGTCGCATCGGCCCGAATCATAGGCCTTCAGCGTCTCGTCCTCGCCCGCGAAGGCGACGCTGTCGTATTTCATTCCGTTGGTGCGGAAGTAATCCGACAGGTTCAGCTCGGTCGTGGTGCCCTGCTGCACGCAGATCGAGGCGCCGTTCAGGTCCTTGGCGGAGGCAACGCCCAGCTTCTTGTGAACCATGAAGCCCTGGCCGTCGTAGAAGTTGGTGGCTCCGAAGATCAGCCCCTGCGCGCTGTCGCGCGTGGCCGTCCAGGTCGTATTGCGCACGAGCACGTCCACCTCGCCTGACTGCAGCGCCGTGAACCGATCCTTGGCGTTGAGCGGGATGAACTTGATCTTGCTCGGGTCGCCCAGCACGGCCGCGGCGATCCCGCGACAATAGTCGACGTCGAGCCCCGTCCACTCGCCCTTGTCGTCCGGCAGGCCGAAGCCCGCGAGCCCGGTGTTCGACCCGCAGGTCAACACGCCCTTGCTCTTGATAGTGTCGAGCGTTCCGGCCGAAGCGGTCGCGATGCCCAGCCCGGCGGTGACCACGATGGCCGACGCGAGTGACGTAATCTTCAAATCCGATGTCCTCCGACGTATGTTCCGCAGGGGCCATGTTGCACGCAGCATGCCATCCGGGAACTCCACGCCACTATCTGAGGAGGGTTCGCCGGGGCGGGTCAAGAGACCCCGAAGTCCCGCTTGACCACGGGTCCCGCCCCGCAGCACCTATCCACATCTTGCCGCCAGATCGGACGCCATGACCAAGCTCACGCCGGACACCCGCGCCACCCTGAAACCGCGCAGTCTTCTGGTCCACGCGGGCCGCGACCCCGACGAGCAGCACGGGTTCATCAACACGCCGGTCTACCGGGGTTCGACGGTGCTGTTCGACAACGTCGCGCAGATGCGGACGCGGGAACGGCGTTTCATCTACGGCACGCACGGCACGCCCACCACGGAAGCGCTCGCCTCCGCCTGGAGCGAGGTGGCGGGCGCGGCCGGCACCGTGCTGACGCCGTCGGGGCTGGCGGCGATCACGGTCGCGCTGATGGCGGTGGCGGGCTCGGGCGACCACCTGCTCGTGACCGATTCGGCCTACCAGCCCACGCGGCGGTTCTGCGACGGCGTCCTGCGCCGCATGGGGGTGGAGACGACCTACTACGACCCGCTCGCGGGGGCCGAGATCGAGACGCTGTTCAGGCCCAACACCCGCGCCGTGGTGGTCGAGGCGCCGGGCTCGCAGAGCTTCGAGATGCAGGACGTCCCGGCCATCGCGGAGGTGGCCCACGCGCGCGACCTCTGCGTCGTGATGGACAACACCTGGGCGACGCCGCTGTTCTTCCCTCCGCACGCGCGCGGCGTGGACATCGCCATCGAGGCCGGCACCAAATACCTCTCGGGCCATTCCGACCTGTTGCTCGGCCTCACCTCGGCCAACGCGGCCTGGTGGCCGAAGCTGCTGGAGACCTTCGAGGCCTTCGCGATGTGCGCCGGGCCGGAAGACGTCTTCCTGGCCCTGCGCGGTCTGCGCAGCATGGACCTGCGCCTGCGCGAGGCCGAGCGGCAGGGCCTCGCCATGGCGCATTGGCTCGCGGACCGGCCGGAGGTGGCGCGCGTGCTTCACCCCGCGCTGCCCGACCATCCCGGCCACGCGATCTGGAAGCGCGACTTTTCGGGATCGTCCGGCCTGTTCTCCGTTGTGCTGAACCCGGTACCGGACCGGGCGGTCGCGGCCATGCTGGACGGGCTGGAACTGTTCGGCCTTGGCTATTCCTGGGGCGGGTTCGAGAGCCTCGTCGTGCCGTTCGACTGCGCGCCCTACCGCACGGCCACGCGCTGGGCGCCCGGCGGACCGACGCTGCGCTTCCAGATCGGCCTGGAGGACGTCGCGGACCTGCAGGCCGACCTCGATCGCGGTTTCGCGCGCCTGCGGGACGCGCGCTGACCCTCGCCCGCGCTACTTCGGAGCGTCCCCGTTCCGGCCCGCCTTGCCGATCAGCACCAGGTTGCGCCCGTAGATGACGAGCGAGAGCACCTGACCCAGGATGATGATCGCGTCGCGGCGGGCCAAGCCGTAGAACAGCGTCATCATCCCGCCCACCATGGATAGCACCCAGAAGGCGACGGGGATGACGCTGCGGCCTTCCCGCTCGCTCTCGATCCACTGCACCAGGAAGCGGGCCGTGAAAACGAGCTGCGCGCCCAAGCCAAACGCGAACCACAGGTCGAACTTCGCCACGAATACGTCGTAGAGATAGGTGCCGAAATCCTGGGACAGGCTAGCCAGCACGGGCGCTCACCTCGCTCGTCCGCGGCACGCGACTGCCGCGGCGGATCAGCCAGTAGACGCCTGCGAGGTCCGCGACGCCGACCCACAGCCGGTCGAAGAAGCCGTAGTTGGAGGTGCCGCTCAGCCGCGGGCGATCCACGACGTCGACCAGGGCGACGCTCCACCCGTCCCGCCGCACCAGGGCGGGAAGGAACCGGTGCAGCCCATCGAAGAACGGCAGGTCGAGGTAGACGGCGCGCGGGAAGCATTTGAGCCCGCAATTCGTGTCGCGCGTGCCGTCGCGCAGCACGCGGGCGCGGATCGCGTTGGCGGTGCGCGACTGCCACCGCTTGAACCCGGTGTCCTCCCGCCTGAGCCGCTGCGCCGCCACGAGCCCGCAGCCCGGGCCGGCCTTCGCCAGTTCGGCGACGAGCAGCGGGATCGCGGCGGGATCGTTCTGGCCGTCGCCGTCCAGGGTGGCTATGACCGGCGCGCGGGCGGCTTTCACGCCCGACCGCACCGCGGCCGCCTTGCCGCAGCTCGTGGGGTGATGCAGGTGGCGCAGCCACGGCCGGTCGGCGCGCAAACGGTCGATGGCGGCGGCCGTGCCGTCCACCGATCCATCGTCCACGTAGATGACCTCGTAGGGGCCGGACCCCGCCAGCGCGGCCTCGAGTTCGGCCACGAGGGGGGCGACGTTGCCGACCTCGTTGCGCACCGGCACGACGACGGACAGGACGGGAGCCGCCTCCATCAAACGTCGCCGCGCAGGCGTCGCAGCACAATGCCTGCGTCCTTGAGGCGGATCGCTGCCGCGTCGCGCTCGAAGGCGAACGACCAGCCTGCACACACGCGGGCGACGGAGAGCGCCGAGGAAACACCCAGGGTTCCGCCGGCGACGACGTCGCTGAAGTAGTGCGCGTCGACGGCGATGCGCAACGCCGCGACGAGGCCGGCCGCGGCGAAAAGGGCGATGCGGCCGCGCGGCGCGAGCAGGCCCAGCGCCGCCGCCACCGCGCATACGGTGGTCGCGTGGCCCGACGGGAAGCTGGCGAGGCTCGCCTTCATGGAGAGGAGATCGAAGTGGTAGGGTCCGAGCGCCGGCATCAGGTGCGGCCGCGCCCGCCCGACAAGGTGCTTGATGAGTTGCGCCAGGATGCCCGAGACGGCCAGGACGCCCAGCATGTAGAATCCGCGCTCCCGGACGGCGATCAGCAGGCGTCGCGTCTCGGATCGTCGCGTGAAGCTCTGTGCCGCGACCGCCCCCGCGACCGCGAGCGCCGCGAGCGCGAACATGTAGGTGGATCTGCCGAGATCGCTCACCAGTCGCGCCATCGTGACCGCCCAGGGCGGGAGATGCGCCACGGCGGCGGCGATCCGCGCATCGAAGGCGACCGACAAACCGGCCAGCGCCGCGGCGGCGATCAGCGCGACGGCGCCCGCGGCCGGCACGGAGGTCCTCGGGAGGCCGGCCAGTCCGGGCAGCGACGAATGCGGTGGGTCCGACATCATGGTGCCTTTCCCTGTCGCACGTAGACGCCGATGTCGAGCCTCTTGCCGCCGTTGATGTTGAGCCCCGTCACGCGGGTCGCGAGCCGCACGTCATCCGTTTGCCCCAGCGCGACCGCGAACGCGTCCTCGTCGGCATGCGTCACGAAGGCTATGCGGCAGGGCGCGCCCGTCAGAAAAGCTGCCGCCCCGGCCCCGTCCGTCATGAGCAGGCTCGTGCCCGTCTCGAACACGAGGCTCGGCTCCCGGTCGCCGACCGTGGCGAAGCCGGGCTCGCGGCAGGCCGGATCCAGCGCCGCCCGGCCCGCTCGCGCGAGACGCGGCGACAGGGCGAGGAGGTCGGCGTGCCGGCTGTTCATGAACCAGCCCAGCACGAAGCCGTAGACGACGATGGCTGCCAGCGCGGCCGCCCCCACCGCGTCGGCGGTTCTCTCCCGCCTCAAGGCTCGCGCGGCAGCGACCACGGCCAGCAGCCCGAGCGTGGTCGCTGCCGCCGCCAGCAGCAGGGTCGCGGCATCGAGGGTCGAGGCCGCGCGACCGTCGGCGAGCGCCAGCGCCACCGGCAGGAGCGCCGGCAGTAGGGCCAGCAGCACGCCGAACAGGGCGAGGCGCCAGCCGCGCACCGGTCCAAAGCCCTGTGCCGCCGCGATGCCCGCCATCAGGGCCACGGCGGGATAGGCGGGCAGGACGTAGTGCGGCAATTTTGTCGGCACCGCCTCGAACAGGAGCCAGAACGGGACGGCCCAGGCCAGCAGGAAGCCGACCGCGTCGGACCGGCGCTCGCGCCAGATCAGGGGCGCGGCCGGAACCGCGAAGGGCGCGAGCGGCCAAGCGGTCACCCAGAAGACCGCGAGATAGCTGCCGGGCGGGGCGCCGTGCTGTTCCTGGCCGCCCGCGACCTTGCCCGCCATGTCGTGGCCGAGCGATTCGCTGAAGAAGGCGGTGCCGGTGTTCTTCACGATCAGCACGAACCAGGGCAGCACGAGCAGCAGGCACCAGGCCAGACCAGCGCCGGGGCGCAGGTGAGCGAGCCAGCGGGCGGAGCGCACACGGAGGCTCAGCGCCGCGCCCGCGAGCAGCGGGACCAGCGGGGTGATCGGCCCCTTGACCAGGATGCCGACCGCGAGCGCGGTCCAGAACAGGGCGCAGAGCGGCCACGACAGCGGCCGCGCGTCGGCCCGCGTCATCCAGGCGCGCGCCAGGACACCCATCGCGGCCACGGCCGTGGCACACAGGACCGCATCGGTTTTGGCCAGGTGCGCCTCGACCGTGAGGATGAGCACGGGCGCCATGAGCACGGCACCGAGCACCGCGCCGCGTCGGCTCGTGAGCGCGAGCCCGGTCCAGTAGGTCATCAGAACGGCCATCAGCGCGCCCAGCAGCGAGGGAATCCGATAGAGCGCGATGGTGGTGCGGGCCTCGGGCACGCCCAGGCGCTCGCCGAGCGCCACGGTCGCGGCCTGCATCCAGTAGATGCCGACCGGCTTCTTGTTGCGGGCCTCGTCGTGGAACCGGATGTTCACGAGATCGCCGGTCTCCAGCATCTGCTTGGAGGCTTGGGCGAACCGCGGCTCGTCCCGGTCCATGGGAAACAGGCCGGACAAGCCGGGGAGCGCCACCGCGAGCACGAGGGCCACGAGCAGCAGGACGGCTATGGCGTGACGGGTCGCCGCACGCTCCAACAGGCTGTCGATCACTTCAGGCGTCCGGGGGAAGCTTCGGAGGGGCGGAGAAGCGCCATCGCGCCGGCTGGGTCAAGGCGGATGCATCCAAAGGGCCGCGGTCGAACTTGAGACGGTGAAACGTCCGCTACGAGGAGCTCCCTACCATGATGGCCATCCAGGAGCCCGGGTCCATTCCCGTTCCAACCGATCCCGTCCTGCCGCCCGAGGTGCCGCCCAGCCCCTCCGAGAAAGGGCCGCCGGACCCCGTCAACATCCCGTCCCCGCAGCCCGACTCCATCGACGACCCGAACGATCCCGAACCGCTCGGCATTCCTGACGATATGCCGAACGACATCCCCGACACGGGACCCTCGACGGTGCCGTCGGATCAGCCCGGCACCACGATGATGTGAGCCTCCGCCGGTTTAGTCGGACGTGTCGCTGAGCCGGTCGGAGGCGGGGTCGTCCTCTTCGTCGAGGTCACAGCTAGCCCGGTAACCCTCGTCCCATTCCACGCGTTCGTCGCTGCCGACCGCGTGCGGGTTGTCCGAAGGAGGGCGACCCTTCGCCTTGGCGTCGGCGCCGGCCTGAAAGCAGTCCTGCAGCGTCGGTTGCGGCATCGGTCTTCTCCCGTTTCGACTGCGCGACGCGGCGTAAACCGTGGAGGGATCACCCTTTTCTCGACGGCTCTATCGGCAGACCCGTCGACGGCGGTATCCGACGAAGTTACCATCGTCGTCGTAGGTCGGACGCCTCACAATCCGGCAATCGTCCTGATCGTCGTCGTCATCCGCGTCGAAACGGTGCCGCGGTGGCGGCGGCCTGTCGAAATCCGGGGGCGGCGGAGGACGACCGAAATCCTCCGGCGGATGCGGCGGACGGCCAAATCCCGGAGGCGGCCGCCGATCATCATCGTCCGGTCCGCTTTGGGCCAGAGCGGACCCCGTCAGCGACGCGGCGAGCAATCCAGCCCCCAACACTCCGAAGATTTTCATCCGTCCAGGTCCTCCAGCGCGGTCATCCGCTGTGGCTTCAGCTTAGCGTTCCGGGGAAGAGGAAGCCATCGGCGTCGGGCGTAAAATGGCTCCGGAACGGAGCGGTCCGAGACCGTCGTGGCCTGCGGACGACGCGCCATCAGGTGCTCGCACGCGTGGGCTGGTAAGCTCCGCGTCGACCGGCAACGCGGGAGTTTGGCGACTCCGGCTGGGCTCGAACCAGCGACCTGCCGCTTAGAAGGCGGCTGCTC
>CAXTFJ010000182.1:0-5021 GCA_964243405.1 uncultured Lichenihabitans sp.
TGAGCCTCGGGCGACGGGAGTGGGCGCACGGGTGCTGATCAGCGCACGTTAGTATTACACGATTGTTTCAACGGTAATAACATTTCAAGCGTAAAATGGTTGACTTCGGCTGAAGCATCCACACTTTCGCATCATAGAGCTGTTTAAACGGGAACAGCCCGCACAATGACCGACGTGGATTTTTCGAAAAACGCCGATGTTGCACTGTTGACTTGAGGTGCTCTCAATTCTACCTTACGCTTTGTAGTCTATACGACACTATCGTCGATACGGATTAGTGTCGATTTTTCCCGATGCTTGTCGATCTGACAAGATCAATTGCGCATCCTTGCAGGAAAGTCCTGCGGTACGCGCGTAACGTACGTCTCCACGACCTTTGACTTGGGCGTCGAAAACTCGATCGCGCGGCATCAATCCATGATGACACTTCTCGGCAGCCTGGATCATCATGTCCGGTCTTCCCCGAACCAGCCCGCCTTCCACTTCCTGAACGGGGGGGTGAGCGACAGCGTGTCGACGCTGACCTATCGCGAGCTGGGCGACCGCGCCGATGCCGTCGCGGACACCGTCGCGGGTGCGTCCGCTCCGGGGAGCCGGGCGATCCTCGCGCTGCGTCCGGGCCTCGGCTTCGTGGCCGCCCTGCTCGGGACCATGCGGGCGGGCGTAACGGTCGTGCCAGCCTTCCCGCCCTCGAACCGGCGCGCGATGGGGCGCCTGCTGGCCATCGCGCGCGATTGCGACCCGGCCCTGCTCCTGCACGACCTGCCGGGCGAGGATGTCCCATCCGGCGTGGCCGACGCGGCAGTCTCGATGCGTCCTCTCCGCCTGGACGACGTCCCGACGCAGTCGGGCAGCGGCACCAAAACGCGGCGCGCGCATGCCGGCCCGGCCCTGATCCAGTACACGTCCGGCTCGACCGCCGAGCCCAAGGGCGTGATGCTCACGGACGGCAACCTGGCGAGCAATTGCGAGGCCATGACCCGCCGGCTCGGCGGGGGACGCGGGCACGTGGGCGTATCCTGGCTGCCGCCCTACCACGACATGGGCCTGATCGGCACCATCCTGCTGGCGCTGTACAACGGCTGGCCGCTGGTGCTGCTATCGCCCGAGCATTTCGTGCAGAGCCCCGTGCGCTGGCTGCGGGCCATCACCGCTTTCGGTGCGACCCTTACCGTGTCGCCCAACGCCGGCCTGGCGATGTGCACGGCGGGGATCGATGACGAGGACTTGCCCGGCCTCGACCTGCGGTCGCTCCGGCACCTGTACTGCGGGGCCGAACCGGTCGAGCGGGCGACGCTCGCGGCTTTCCGCGACCGGTTCGCGCGCTGCGGCTACCGGGAAGACAGCCTCGTACCCTGCTACGGCCTTGCCGAGGCCACGCTGTTCGTCGCGGGCAAGCGGCCCGGCGACCCGGTCGCGGCCGAGCTCCTGGACAAGCCGGACCTGGAGCGAGGGATCGCGCGCCCCGCGGAGAGCGAGGGCACCACGGTGGTGGGTTGCGGCCCGCCGCCGGACGGCACCGTGGTCCGCATCGTCCATCCCGAAACGCGCGCCGAGCAGTCGGACGGCACCGTCGGCGAGATCTGGATCAGTGGGCCGGGGGTGGGCCTCGGCTACTACGGCCGCCCCGGCCTGTCCGACCGCGTGTTCCGCGCCGCGCTCGCCTCCCCCGGTCGTGCGCCGCGCTTCCTGCGCAGCGGCGACCTCGGCTACCTGCGCGACGGGGCCCTGTTCGTCACCGGACGGATCAGCGATCTGATCGTGGTCGCGGGTCGCAACCTGCATCCCCAGGACATCGAGCGCAGCGTCGAACGCGCGCATCCCTCCCTCACCCGCGCGGCCGCCTTCGCGGTCAGGGTCGACGCGGAAGAGCGGATCGTCATCATCGCCGAGTTGCGAAGAGGAAGAACGGCATGCGGATCGGCATCCATCGAGCACGGGATCCTCGCGACGGTCGGGGCGGATCACGGCGTCCGCCCGAGCGAGGTGGTGCTGGTACCGCCGGGCTCCATCCCGACGACGACCAGCGGCAAGAAGCGCCGCGGGGAAGCGCGGGCGCTGTTCCTGGCTGGCGCGCTGCCCCGGCTTCGCGCCGTTCCGGCGTGACCGATACCCGCGCCGACGCGTCCGCGCGGCGCTGGGCCTACGTGACGATCCTGGGCTCCACCGCGGGCGCCGTTGCGGCGGTCGCCTTCGCCTGGCGGGTCGGGCTGTCGCGGCTCGACGCCGGACTGTTCCTGGCCATGTACGCGCTGACGTCGTTTGGCGTGGAGGGCGGCCTGCACCGCTGCTTCACGCACCGCGCCTTCCGGCCGACGCCGGCCCTGACGGTCCTGCTCGGTGTCGCGGGCTGCATGGCCGCCCAGGGGCCGATCCTGTTCTGGGCCTCCGTGCACCGCAAGCACCACGCCTGCGCCGACCGCGACGGCGATCCGCACTCGCCCCGCCCGCAGGGCAGGGGCCGCTTCGCCCTGCTGCGCGGCCTGTGGCACGGCCACGTGGGCTGGATGTTCACGCTGCGCCGCACGGACTGGGCGCGCACCGTGCCCGACCTGCTGGACGATCGGATGGTGGTCGGCCTCGACCGCCGCTACGGATGGTGGGTGCTGCTCGGCCTGGTTCTTCCGCTCGCGGTGGGCGCGGCGCTCGGCGGCGCGCGGGGAGCTTGGGGCGGCCTGCTGTGGGGCGGCTTCGCGCGCATCGTCGCGCTCGACCACGTGACCTGGGGCATCAACTCGCTCGGCCACACCTTCGGCCACCGCCCGCACCCCACGCGCGACGGCAGCCGCAACCTGGGCCTGCTGGCGCTGGTGTCGGCTGGCGGCTCCTGGCACAACAACCACCACGCGCGGCCCAACCTGGCGCACAATGGCCACCGGCCCTGGCAGCTCGACCCGACGGGCGCCACCATCCGCCTGCTCGAACGCGTGGGCCTCGTGGCGGACGCCCGCTACCCCGCGGCACCCGAGTCGGCCGCGCGGGAGAACCGGGCATGAGCGCCCCCGCCTCCCAGAACGAAGCCCTGGTCGCGCGCTCCACGACCAGGCTGACGCAGGCCGGCCTGCGCACCAAGCGGTTCTGGGCCTTGACCACGATGGTGCTGCCGCTGCTCGGCACGGTCGCGGCCGTCGTCATGTTGGCCACGGGCTGCTGGACCTGGGTGGACGTCGCGCTGTTCTGCGTCATGTACGTCGTGCACATCCTGGGCGTGACGGTCGGCCTGCACCGCTACGTCACCCACCGCTCGTTCAAGACGTCGTCCTGGCTCACCGATGTGCTGATGGTCGCGGGCGCCATGGCGGCGCAGGGGCCGCTGCTGTTCTGGGTCGCGACCCATCGGGCCCACCACACGTTCAGCGACCACGAGGGTGACCCCCATTCCCCGAACTTGCACGGCGCGGGCTGGAAGGCGCGGCTGCGCGGGCTGTGGTACGCCCACATGCCGTGGATGCTGAGCGATCACGCGCAGAAATGGTCCGTGTTCGCGCGCGACGTGCTCGACGACCGCCACCTCGTGTTCCACCACAACATGTACCCGGTCTGGCTGCTGCTCGGGCTTGCGCTGCCGGCTGCGGCGGGTGGCGTGGTCGGGCACGGGCTGGAGGGCGCGTTCGGCGGCCTGGTGTTCGGCGGGCTCGCGCGGATCGGGGTCGCGAACCAGGCGGCGTGGTGCGTGGGCTCCATCTGCCACGCCTACGGCAGCCGTCCCTTCGACAACGACGACCACAGCGCCAACAACCTGTGGGTCGCGCTGCTGACCTTCGGCGAAGGATTGCAGAACAACCACCACGCCTTCCCCACCTCCTTCCGCCACGCGGTGCGGTGGTGGGAGCCCGACGTGAGCGGCTGGCTGATCGCCGGGCTGGGCCGGGTCGGGCTGGCCTGGAGCCTGCGAGAACCGAGCCCGGCCGCGATCGAGCGGCGGCGTACAGGAGACTGAAACGATGTTCTCACGATTCACCAAAGTGAAGCCGCCGGAACGCCCGGTCACCGAGCAGTCGCTGCGCGGTTGGCTGATCGAGGCGGTCGCGCAGCGCCTGTCGATCGCCCCCGCCACCCTCGATACCGACCGGAGCTTCGAGGACTACGGGCTCGATTCGCGCGCGGGCCTCGAACTGTCAGGCCAGATCGAGAGGATCCTGGAACGACGGCTGTCGCCAGCCCTGCTCTACCAGCACCCGACGGTGGACGCGCTGGTCGGCTTCCTCGCCAAGGACCTGCCGAGTTCGAACGCAGCGTGAGGCCGTCATGACGCAACAGTCCGAAACCCTCGACCCCCGCCTCGCCCACTTCCTCCACCTGTCGGAGGAGCTGGAAGGCCGTCGCCTGACGGCGCCGATCCCGCGCGACTGCTACCAGCCCCGGGTGTGGCGCGGTCTGCTCGGCTTCGGCGCGAGCCTCGCCCTCTACGGTGGTGCGGTGGTGGGCGTCGCGCTCGTGCCATGGGTCTTCTGGGTCCCGCTGTGGCTGCTGGCGGGGCTGGGCGGGTGGGGCCTGCACTGCATCGCCCACGATTGCGGCCACGGCTCGTTCTCCCGCTCGCGCCTGCTCAACCAGGCGATCGGTCACGTCGCGCTGCTGCCGCTGCTCTACCCGTTCCAGTCGTGGCGCCACGTGCACAACTTGCACCACAGCCACACCAATGACGTGGAGCTCGACACCGACTGGCGGCCGCTGCCCGCGGAGGTCTACCACCGCCTGCCGGCGCTGGGTCGGGCGATCTACGCCAGCCTGCGCACCTGGGCGTTCTGGAGCGCCACCATCCGCTACTGGCTCGTGTCGGGCTTCCGCCCGAGCTTCTTCCCCAGTCGGACGGCGCGACGGGAGGTGCGGTGGTCCATCGCGGTCACGCTCCTTCTCGGGGCCGCCTACCTCGGGATGCTCGCGGCGGTGGCGGGCCCGGGCGGCGTGGTCAGCCTGTTCGTCATGCCCTGGGTCGCGACCCACGTCTGGTTCAGCGCCACCACGCTGATGCACCACAGCGACGAGGACATCCCCTTCCTCGGCCCCGACCGCTGGAC
>CAXTFJ010000182.1:5031-7104 GCA_964243405.1 uncultured Lichenihabitans sp.
GCCGCATCCTGGTCACCACCGACTATACCTATCCCAGGCTGCTCGCCTTCCTGACCCACAACATCTCGACGCATACGCCCCACCACGTCGCGCCGGGCATTCCGTTCTACAACCTGCCGCGCGCGCAGGCGGCGCTGAAGGAGGCCTTCCCCGACGCCCTGCGGGAGCGCCCCTTCAGCTTCGGCGACCTGTGGCGCATCATCCGCGGTGTGCACCTGCACGACGTCGCGTCCGGCTACTACACGGACCTGTCGGGCCATCCGGTCGGCGCCGAAGCGCTGGCGCGGCAGGCGGATCGCCCGTGAACGCCGCCGAGATGGGGCCGAGCGAGGCCCTGGCGCGATTGTTCACGCCCGAGGGGAAGGCCGATCCCTACCCGCTCTACGCGGCCTTGCGCGCGCTCGGGCCCGTGGCGCAGCTCAGCCCGCGGACGGGCCTCGTCCTGGGCTACCGCGAGCTGGCGGCGGCGCTGCGCGAGCCGGACCTGCTGGTGACCGACGCCGCCTACCACCGCGGCACCGGCATGCTCGAGCACGCGTCCTGGCGCGGCCTCACCCGGATCATGATGTTCACCAACGGGGCCGACCACGCGCGGCTGCGGCGCTTCGCGCGCGACGTCTTCTCGCCCAGGCACGTCGAGGCGCTGCGGCCCGCGGTGGAGCGCGCCGCGGTTCGCACGGCCGATCGGCTGGCCGAGACCGCGCCGCGCGGAGAGCCCGTCGACCTGGTCGAGCGCTTCTCCTTTGCTCTGCCGATGGCGGTGATCGGCGACCTGCTGGGCATCCCGGAGCGGGACAGGCCGGGGCTGCGCGGGCCGATCGTCGCCAGCACCACGGCTTTCGACCCGATCAGCGACCTCGCCGACCTCGCGTCCGGCGACGCCGGCATGGAGCAGCTGGTTGACACGATGACGGCTCTCGCGGCCGAGCGCCGGGAGAGCCCGGGGGACGACCTGTGCAGCGCCCTTATCCGCCAGCGCGACGCGGAGGAAACGGTCAGCGATGAGGAGCTCGTGGCGCTGCTCGTCCTGCTGCTGATCGCCGGGTCGCAGACGCCAAGCGACCTGATCGGCAACGCGCTCGGCGCGGCCCTGGCGAACCCCGCCCTGGCGTCCAGCCTCGCGGCGGCGGACGGGGCCGCCCGGCCCTTCGTGGCCGAAACCTTGCGGTGGGACCCGCCGGTCCAGGCCCTCACCCGCGTCGCGGCCCGCGACGTCGAGGTCGGCGGCGTGCGGGTCAAGGCGGGCTCGCGCCTGCTGCTCTTCATCGGCGCCGCCAACCGCGACCCGGAGGCGTTCGACGCGCCCGACCGCTTCGACCCGGGCCGCGCCGCGCCGCCGCCGATCGCCTTCGGGCTGGGGCAGCACTACTGCCTGGGCGCGGCCTTCGCGCGCATGGAGGCGGAGGTTGCGGTGCCGGCCTTCCTGCGACGCTTTCCCCGGGCGTCGCGAGCCGGCGCGCCGTCCTACCGCGACCAGCTCGTCCAGCGCGGCTTCGCGTCCTTCCCGTCCTGGCTGGACAGGAGCGCGGCGCCGTAGATCCGCCTGTCCCGGGCGGTCCGGGATCCAAGGTCCCGCTCGGAGCGCCTGGCCGCCCGCAAGCCGGTCAGCCGCGCTCCTGCCGGCCGGCCCGCAAGCCATGGCGACCTGAGACGGAGGTCGCACGTCCACGCCACCCGCCGTCCCTACCGCGGCTGCAATACCGACTTTTTCAACGACATCGGTCAGTTCCTGCTGTTTAGGATCGACGCGTTCGATTGATCGGGTGTCGAGCCTGACAAGCCGATCCGGGTCTGCTTGGGCCTGGTCGTCTCCTTCATCAGTTGAGCGAGCTGTTTTTCCCGCAGGGCCCGGTCCGTCGGTGTCTCGACGATGATGGCGCCGCGAACGGCGACGAGTTCACTCAGCCTGGGCAGCGTGATCGGTCCGTTCGCGAGATCATCGTCCCTCGCCGGTTTCGACGGCCGCGGGCGTCCGGCGGTGACCGCGGGGTTCGAAGTCCTCGTCCTCGGCACCGCGAGCACGGTCGAGGCGCCGTCGCTGTCCTCGTCCCGCGAGGCGAGCGGCGGGACCGC
>CAXTFJ010000183.1:0-6990 GCA_964243405.1 uncultured Lichenihabitans sp.
GGGGTCAGGCCCCCGCGAAACGGTCGGTCGCGGCGATCAGCGCCTTCAGGATGCCCGGCTCGCTGAAGGCGTGGCCGGCGTCGGGGATCAGCTGGAACTCGGCTTCCGGCCAGGCCCGGTGCAGGTCCCAGGCGGTGCGCGCCGGGGTGCACACGTCGTAGCGGCCCTGGACGATGACGCCGGGAATGCCCCTGAGCTTGCCGGCCTCGCGCAGGAGCTGGCCGTCCTCCATGAAACCGGCGTTGACGAAATAGTGGTTCTCGATGCGCGCGAAGGCCAGCGCGTAATCGTCGCCGCCGAATTTCTTCGCCAGCTCCGGGTCGGGCAGCAGCGTGAGGGTGCGACCTTCCCACAGGCTCCAGGCGCGGGCGGCCTCCTGTCGGACGGCGGCGTCGTCGGACACGAGGCGCCTGCGGTAGGCCGCCATCAGGTCGCCCCGCTCGGCGGCCGGGATGGAGCCCAAAAACTCCTCCCACAGGTCGGGGAACAGCCAGGACGCGCCCTCCTGGTAGTACCAGAGCAGCTCGGCGCGCCGCAGCGCGAAGATGCCGCGCAGCACGAGTTCGCTGACCCGCTCGGGATGGGTCTGCGCGTAGGCCAGCGCCAGGGTCGAGCCCCAGGAGCCGCCGAACACCAGCCATCGCTCGATGCCGAGCTGGGTGCGCAGCCGCTCGATGTCGGCCACGAGGTGCCAGGTCGTGTTGTCCTCGAGGCTCGCGTGCGGCGTGGACCGCCCGCAGCCGCGCTGGTCGAACAGGACGATGCGGTAGCGCGCGGGGTCGAACTGCTGCCGGTGGGCGGGGACGCAGCCGCCCCCCGGCCCGCCGTGCAGGAACAGGGCGGGCTTGCCGCGCGGGTTGCCGCAGGTTTCCCAATACACGCGGTGGCCGTCGCCGGTGTCGAGGTGGCCGCGGTCGTAGGGTTCGAGGGGTGGGTACATGGGCAGCGCCTTTCGGGATGGGGAACGGGCGCTCAGATCCCCTTGATCGCACCGCCGTCCACCCGGATCATGCCGCCCGTCACGTAGGAGGCGGGCTCGCCGGCCAGGAACGCCACCACGGCCGCGAACTCCTCGGGCGTGCCGTAGCGCCGGGCCGGGATCTCGGCGCGCGACTGGCGGCGCACCTCCTCGATGTCCAGGCCCTGCCGGCTCGCCCGGTTGTTGTCCAGGCTCTCCACCCGCTCGGTCGCGACGCGTCCCGGCAGCACCATGTTGACCGTGATCCCGTGCTCGGCCACCTCGCCCGCGAGGCTCTTGGACCAGCCCGCCACGCTACCCCGGATCGCGTTGGACACGGCGAGGTTGGGGATGGGCTGCTCGATCCCCGATGAGCCGATGGTGACCACGCGGCCCCACTTCCTCTCCATCATCGGCTCGATGAGCCGGTCCGTGAGGTGGAACACCGAACCCGCCATGCTGGCGAAGGCCTTGGCCCAGGTGTCGGCGGCGGTGCCCACCACGCCGCCGGGTGCGGGGCCGCCGCAATTGTTGACCAGGATATCGGCGCCGCCCGCGGCCAGCACGGCGTCGGCCACCCGGTCGACGCCCGCGAGGTCCGCCAGGTCCAAGTCGAGCACCGTCACGCGCCCCGCCGCTTCGGCGGGGAGGGCGTTGCGCCACGCCTCGATCAGCTCGCGCGAGCGCGCCGCCGCCGTGACGCGGGCGCCCTCGGCGAGCAGCGCCAGGGCGATGGCCTTGCCGAGCCCGCGGCTCGCGCCCACCACCAGCGCGCGCTTGCCGGTCAATCCGAGGTCCATGAGGTGTCCAATCAGGGTTGCAGGACGAGGCCGCACGGCTCGCCCGTCAGAGCCCCGTCCGCATACACCTCCTGCCCGCGCAGGACCACGTGGGCGAGGCGGTAGGGGATCGTCAGGCCCGCGAACGGGGTGAACTTGGCCTTGGACCACTGGTCGGCATCCGCAACCGTGCTGGACCGACGCGGGTCCAGCACCAGAACGTCGGCGTCGCAGCCGGGCGTCAGTGCGCCTTTGCGGCCACCGAAGCCGAACCGTGCCGCGGGGTTGGCGGCGCACACGCGCACGAGATCGGTCAGCGCGAGGTCGCCGCGGTCCACCAGGTGGAGCATGCAGGGCAGCAGCGTTTGCAGGCCGGGCATGCCGCCGGGGATGTCGGCGAAGCGGGGGTGACGGGCGGCCTTCTCGGCCGGCGCGTGGCCGGCGTGGTCGGTCGCCACCACGTCCACAATGCCGTCGCGCACGGCCGCGAGCAGCGCCGCCCGGTCGGCCTCGGCCCGGAAGGGCGGCGAGGCCTTGATGGCGGCGCCCAGGTCGGCGTAGCGGTCGGCGGTGAACAGAAGGCACTGCACGGTGGTCTCGAGCGTCACGTCGGCCAAGCCGCGCAGGCGCCGCCACGCCTCCAGGCCCGCCGCCGAATTGCTCTGCCGGACGTGGACGCGCGCCCCACGGTCGGCCGCCACCAGCACCGCGCGGGCGATCCCGGCGGCTTCCGCCAGCGGCGGGCGGCTCGCGCAATAGGCGCCGGCGTCCGTGCCCGCGGGGGCCGCGTCGAGCAGCGACTGGTCGCCGGGCGACACGCAGGCGAGACCATCCACGGCCGCCACCGCAGCCACGGAGGCCGCGAGCGTGGCCAGCGTGTCGTGTCGCCAGCGCTCAGGCACGTCGGCGGTGAACAGCTCGAACGACACCGCGCCCGCGTCCTTGAGCGCGCGGAGGCCGGGGGCGCCGCGCCTGACCGCGACCTGGAAGGACACGTCGGCGCGCAGCCGCCCCCGCGCGAGCTCGCCCTTGGCGCGCAGCAGGTCGGGCGTGTCCGTCCAGGGTTCGTCGGTGGGCATGACGAGCACGGTCGTGACCCCGCCCGCGGCCGCCGCGGCCGTGCCGGTGGCAAGATCCTCTTTGTGGGTCAGGCCGGGCTCGCGGAGGTGGGCGTGGGCGTCGACCAGGCCGGGCAGGACGAGGCATCCGGTCACGTCGAGCACGCGCGCGGCCTCGGCGGTCGCCCCGCGCGGCAGATGGGCCGCGATCCGGCCGTCGCGGATCGCGAGGTCGACGGGCCGGAGGCCCGAGGTGTCCACCAGCGTGCCGCCACGTAGGAGCAAGTCGAAGGTGGTCACGGCACGCGCTGCGCGCCCAGGCACCGGAGGAAGCGCGACCCCTCCCTCAATGCCCCGCCATGTGGCGGCCGATGGTGGCGCGGTCGGTTTCCGCCACGGGCGCCACGTAGGCGATGCGGCGTTCCGACATGCCCGCCACGCGGTCGGACCATTCCAGGATCTCGTCGAGGTCCTCGCTCACCAGCAGCACGGCCGCGCCGCGGTTGCGCTGGTCCATGATCTGCGCCCGGATCTCGGCCACGGAGGCGAAGTCGAGCCCGAAGCAGGGGTTGGCGACGATCAGCACCTCCACCTCGCCCGACAGTTCGCGGGCCAGGATGGCGCGCTGGACGTTGCCGCCCGACAGCGTCTCGATGGGGGCGTCGGCCGACTCGGTCTTCACCCGGTAGCGGTCGATCAGCGCGCGGGCCCGCGCCCGCATGGGCGCGGGCGACAGCCACCAGCCGAGCCGGGCCGTGGGCGGCTTGTCGAAGGTGCGGAACGCCATGTTCTCGGCCACCGACATGCGGGGCACGGCCGCGTTCTTGAGCGGCTCCTCGGGCAGGCCGAACACCTTGCAGCGGTCGAAATCGCGGCGCACCGGCTCGAAGGGGGCGCCGCGGATGAACACGCGCCCGTCCTTGATCGGCCGCTGGCCGCCCAGGCATTCCACCAGCGCCGCCTGCCCGTTGCCCGACACGCCCGCGATGCCGAGGATCTCGCCCGCCACGACCTTCAGGTCGAGTTCCGAGACCGCGGGCCGCCCCGCGTCGTCGTCGGCGTAGAGGCCCGCCACTTCCAGCACGGCTTCGGGGTGGGCGCGGGTCACGCGGGCCGCGCGCTCCCGCAGGGGGGTGTCGCCGATCATCATCCGCGCCATGGCGTCGGGGGTGAGGTCCGCGACCCGGCCGCCACCCACGCGGCTGCCCCGGCGCAGCACCGTGACGGCGTCGCAGAATCGCATGACCTCGCGGAACTTGTGGCTGATCATCAGCACGGTCAGCTCGCGCCGCTCCGCCATGCCGCGCAGCAGGCCCAGCACCTCGTCGGCTTCGTCCGGGGTGAGCACGGAGGTGGGCTCGTCGAGGATGAGGAAGCGCCCGTCGAGGTAGAGCAGCTTCAGGATCTCGAGCTTCTGCTTCTCGCCCGCCGACAGTTGCGCCACGGGCTTGTCGAGCGGCACGCGGAAGGGCATGCGGTCCATGAAGGCTTTCAGCGCCGCCGTTTCGCGCGCCCAGTTGATGACGCCGGGCGCGTCGGCACGGCTGATCACGAGGTTCTCGGCCGCGGTCAGCGACGGCACCAGGGTGAAGTGCTGGTAGACCATACCGAGGCCCAGCGCCCGGGCGTCGCGCGGGTTGCGCACCGTCACGGGTGCGCCGTCGATCGACAGCGTCCCCTCGTCGGGCCCGTAGAAGCCCATGATGCACTTGACGATGGTGGACTTGCCGGCGCCGTTCTCGCCCAGCAGCGCGTGGACCTGGCCCGCCGGCACGTCGAGGTCGACGGCGTCGAGCGCCGTCATGGCGCCGAAGCGCTTGGTCATGCCGGCCGCGTGCAGCGACACCGCGCGGCCGAGGGCGGGAGCGGTTGCGGCGAGGCTCACGGGGCGTCCCCATCGCGGGCGATGATCGCCACCGGGCCGCCGCCGTCGGGACCCTGGTGCTCGGCCCCGCCCGAGACGAAGAGCTCCGCGTGGCCCACCAGCCCGGCCAGCACGCCACCCGTGAAGCCCCGCGCATGGCGCGTGGGCGAGAGGTCCGAGTCCGTCAGCATGGTGTGGCGGCTCCCGCGCAGGCGCCCGGTCGAACCGGGCTCGACCTTGGCCACCAGGGCGAGGAGGCGGGCGCGGGCGGCCCCCGCGAGCTGGCCCGGCGCGCCCAGCCCCAGGCGCGCCAAGGCGGCGCGCACGGGCTCCACGTCGATCCCGTCCGCCATCACGGCGTGGTCGATCCGCAGGGGGCCCGACCAGCCCGTCCCCGTGCCGAGCACGACGATCTCGTGGCCGAGCAGTTCCACGCCCGAGGACGCGGAGGCGCGCGAGGAGTGCAGCGTCCAGTCGCGGCCGATCCGGTCGTCGGTGACGGCGGCGCGCCCGACCTCGCCCAGCGCCACCGCGACGCCCAGCGCGGAGGCCGCGCGGGACGCCCCCATGGACTTCAGCGTGTCGGCCACCGCGGGCTCGGCGCCGCGCGCCCTCGCGTCCGCGATGCGGTCGCTGGTGAGCAGCGGGCACTTGACCTGGACGAGGTGGACGGCGTCGGGCCCGGGTATGCCCGCCTCCGCCATGGCGCGCCGGACGCCCTCGGCCACCTGATCGACCTGCGCGATCCGTCCCAGGTGCTCGAAGGGCAGCGCGGCCGTGTGGGCCCGCCCGATGGCCAGCGCGCGGGGATCGGCGGCGGCCTCCGCGTCGATCACCTCGAAGACGATCCAGTGCGGCGACAGCGCCCCTTCCGTGCCGCCCGACATCACGAAGCAGATGGTTCGCGCCCGCTCGCCGACCCGCGCCGCGAAACAGTCGGTCAGCGCGCGGGTGGCGAGGGCGCGGGTCCAGTCGTTGACGTTGCCATTCCCCTCGGTCTTGCCGAACACGGCCACCACGGAGCCGGGATCGATGCGCTCGGCCGCGAAGGCCGCCTCCAGCGCCGACACGTCGTCGGGGGAGGCCGCGGGCAGCCGGTGGACGCGCGCCTGCCGCGTCATCCGGGCAGGCCGTCGAGCAGGGCCGCGGACGACGCCACCGCGCCGAACACCCCGCCCTGCATGGTCACCATCTTGATCGCGGCCTGGTGGTTGCCGTGGTCGGTGGCGCCGCAGCAGTCCTCGACCAGCAGGCACTCGAAGCCGCGGTCGTTGGCTTCCCGCATGGTGGTGTGGACGCACACGTCCGTGGTGATGCCGGTGAGCACCAGGTTGCGCAGGCCCCGCGTGCGCAGGACCATCTCGAGGTCCGTGGCGCAGAAGGAGCCCTTGCCGGGCTTGTCGATCACGATCTCGCCGGGGAGCGGCGCGAGGTCCGGGATGATCTCCCAGCCGGGCTCGCCGCGCACCAGGACGCGACCGCAGGGGCCGGGGTCGCCGATGCCGGCGCCGATCTGGCGCGAGCGCCATCGCTTGTTGGCGGGCAGGTCGCTCAGGTCCGGCCGGTGGCCTTCGCGGGTGTGGATGACCGTGTAGCCCAGGGCCCGCATCCGCTCCATCAGGCGGCGGATGGGCTCGACCGGCGCGCGGGTGAGGGTCAGGTCGTAACCCATGGCGTCCACGTAGCCGCCGACGCCGCAGAAGTCGGTCTGCATGTCGATGACGACCAGGGCCGTGTTGGCTGGCCGGAGGTCGCCGTCGAAGGGCCAGGCGTAGGGGTCGGCGGGGATCGTGCTCACTCTTCCCTTCTCCCGCGGGGCGGGAGAAGGGCAGGCCGCGAGGGGTTCACTCGGCAGCCTGCTTGTGGTCGGCGTCGAGGTGCTGGCCCTCGCCGTAGCTGCGGGTCGGGGCCGCGAAGCCCGCGGAGGCGCCGTCCTTCTCCTTGATGGCATCCTCCCAGGGCAGCTTGTAGCGGCCGGCCGCGAGGTCGTGCATGTAGGTGTAGGGGCAGTCGCCCGCCCCGCCCTTCACGGCCGTGTAGCCGCGGTGGGCGAGCTGGTAGATGTTGTTCTCCACCCCCCAGTGGATGCGGGCCTCGCGCACGAGGTCGGGCCGCACCTCGGCCGTGATGATCTCGTCGACGCGGCCCGTGGTGCCGTGGGCGATGACCGAACCGTCGAAGTTGACGATCATCCCTTCGCCCATCGAGTCGAACTGCCCGTCGGAGCCGCACATGCAGACGTTGGCGGTGACCATCAGGTTGCAGAAGCTGTTCGACTGGTTGGTGAAGCGCCAGGACTCGCGGATGGGCGCCGTGTAGCCCGCCGTGCGC
>CAXTFJ010000184.1:0-6057 GCA_964243405.1 uncultured Lichenihabitans sp.
CGTCGGCGAGCCAGGCCACGTAGCCCGCGTCGGACGCCTGGATCAGCGCCGAGGCAGCGGAGGAGAACAACCGGCCGTCGTCGGCCAGCCAGTACCAGGCAGCGGGGTCGTACCTACGCATACTGGCCTCCGTTCGACAGGACACCGGCGGCGTTGCCTGGGAAATAGTTCGCCCCGCCGCCGAAGGTCGTGATGACGCCGTTGAGCGAGGCGCTGTAGCGGGTGCCTGTGGCGCCGGAGCCCACGAAGTTCGGGTTGGTCGGCGCGCGAGTGATCGAGCCACCCTGGCTGCACTGCGCCGTGGCGATCGAGAAGTTCGGCGTGCCCTGCAGCGTGAGGTCCGCGGTCAGCACGATCGTGCCGTGGTTCGTGTTCAGCAGCCCGCCGCACGACCCGGCGAAGATGCAGCCCGGACCGACCACCACCGTGCCGTTGTTGATCGCCGTGATGCTGGAAAAGTTGTTTCCGCCGACCGCATTGGTGAAGGTCACATAGGAGACATTGCAGACGGCGTTGTTGCCCGCGAACAGGTTGCCGTTGCCGGTTCCGGTGTTCTGCAGCGTCACGCCCTGCACGGTCACCGTGCAGTTGGTGGGCGAGAATATGCCCGAGCTGCCGGCCGAAGGCCCGGAGCCGGTCAGGACATAGGCCGCCTGATTGGTGACGTCGCCTTGCACCAGGATCGACCCGGCGCCGGTCTGAATGGTGTTCGGGGCCGCGTAGGAGCCGGGCAGGCCGAGCTGGATGGTGAGCTGCCCGCCGGGAAAGTAGTAGGCGCGCGTGCCGTAGGCGATGGCGGCCGCGATCGTCTGGAAGGCGCCAGCCGGCGTGTTGGCGAGCCCCGTGTTGGCGTCGTTGCCGTCCGGCCGGACGTAGAGGATGGCCGAGGGCGTGATGATGGGAGCGTTCTGCGCGATGAGCGCCAGGACTTGGGCCGCGGTCAGCCCCACGATGCGGAACAGCTGCCCGTCGTCGACCACCAGGAGCGGCTCGTTTGCGGGATAGTCGCCGGATACGACCGCGGTGCCGTCCCATCGGGTGAGCGGCTGCGCGCCGAAGCCGACGTCGATGGTCGTGGTGCCGGCGCAGGCGTGGGCGGGAATGACGAGGTAGGGCGTGCCGGGCAGCCGGGTCGCGCTGGTGACGGGCGGCGCGGCCGCGGCCTGGATCAGGCTGGCCGAGGCCGAGGTGTCGAGCGCGCGGTGCCACAACGCAGTGGCCGGGATGGCCGCCAGCGCGTCGCTGGGAGCCAAGCCCACCACGACCCAGTGCGTGCCGTCGAACAGGAAGCCCACGACCGAACTCGCCGGAATGTCGTTGGCGGCCAGGGCTGTCTCGTTCCGCTTGGCGACGGCGATGTTGCCGACCTGGCTCACGTTGAGCGTGGGCGAGGTGCTGGCGTTGGCCGATGCGGGTGTGAGCACGAACAGCAGCGTGCCGGTCCGGATCGCGCCGGCCGTCGTGGTCTGCACGGGCGGGGAGGCCGTCACCGCCATGGCGTCGCCGGTGCCGGTCGCGATGCCGTAGTGAACGCTGGAGTCGGACAGGTATCCCTTGAGCGCGGTGCCGAACTGAGCCTCAAGCGTCGCGACGGCGCCGTTGTCGAGGACGTCGGCGGCCTGGTTGTCGGCCGTGAACTGGCCGATCATCGCCGCGACCGTCGAGAGCTGGCGGAACAGCGTATTGGCCTGGATCGACAGCGCGATGCCGGACGTGAAGCCCTGCGACAGCGGCCCGATCGAGGCGTATTGCGCAGCTGTCATCGTGTTCGCGCCGTCGCCGGTCGCGAAGGGCAGGTACTGATTTTGCGACATCAGCGGTTCCGGTCAGAGCAGTGCGATAAGGTCGCTCGCGTCGGCGAACGTGAAATCCAGGGTCCCGGGCACGTAGCTTTGCGGGGACTGGTCGATGAGGACGAGGGGCGCGACACCCCAGGCGCCGGTGTCCCAGCCGGACACGAAGGCGTTGTCGAGGTCGAAGCCGAACAGCGGCGCGCCGTCGACCGAGGTCACTTGGTAGTCGAGCGTGACGCCTTCGGGCTTGGCGCCGATCAGCCCTTCGTTGAGGATTGCGAGGTCGATGATGGTCGGGATCTTGCCCGCGAAGCCGACGGTGAGCCGCATATCGGCGGCAGGCAGCCCGGCGGCCTCGCCCGTGATGCCGGCCGGCGCCCAGGGCGCCTCGTCCCAGCCGCGGCTCGGGTAGTCCCAACTGAAGTAGGCCGTGAGGTCGGGCGCCCAGCTTCCCTGATCCCAGCCCCGCGCAGGATCGTCCCACGCGAAATAGCTGGGCGGCTGCGAGGAGAACGTGTCGTCCGACACGAAGACGAGCGTGGCTGGATCCGTGAAGTAGGCGGCGTAGATCGCCTCCTCGCCCTCTACAGTCCCGTCCCAGGTGTTGGCGAGGATCTTGGCCCGGAGCAGGCGCCGGTAGGTGTCGTCGTCGAGCCGGAAGATCGAGGTCCCGACGTCGTAGGGGCCCTTCCAGACGCCCTGATCCCAGCCGCGGACCGGATCGTCGAAGGAGAAGAACAGGCCCTGCAGCGGATAGGGCACGAGGCGCGAGCGCCCGACCCGGACGCCCACGGCGTCGAGCTGCGGGCCCACGGCCGCGTCGAGGTCGAACTCGCCCGACAGCGCGGCCAGCGCGGCCTGCATGCGCGCGAGCGGGTCGACCGACAGCCCAACGGTCGCGACGAAGCGCGGCTTCGTGCTGTGCTCTGGGGCGATGCGCGCGAGATAATCGCCCGTCGTCTGCGTCATGTCGTTGGCGTCACGCTCACAAGCGCGGGGGTGCAGAACGGCGCCTCGGCGAAGGCGATCGGCACGTCCTGCGCCGCGAGCGCCTGGCCGTCGCGCGCCACCGTGAGATTTAAGAGCTCAAAGGTCCCGGCCGACACGCCGGTGAGCAGGGCCGGTGCGTAGGCCCGCGCGAGCATAATGCGCCCCGCGTCGCCCGCCCCGATCCCGAGCGCGTTGGTCCAGTCGGACAGGGCCTGCTGGACCTGCGCCTGGATGTCGGTCGTGAAGCCCTTGAGGATGCGGAGCGACACGCCCCAGGTGATCGACGGCTGGGTTGGGCGGAAGAAGGCGATGCGGCGCGAGATGCCCGCGATTCCCGTCACTACCGTCTCGGTCGTGGTCCCGTAGGTCCCGGCCGACAGCTTGCGGCGCGCGATGGCCGTGGCGATGGCCTGCGCGTCGCCGCCGTTCACCACGAGGCTGATGGTGTGGCCCGGGATGCCGTTGGCGTCGGCGATGTCGGTGTCGTTCTCGTAGATGCGAGCCGCGCCGACGCCGGGCAGGTTGAGCACCGCGCCCAGGATGCCGTCGATCACCCCGGTGGCGCCCAGCATGGTCGAGACGCCCTGCCGGACCCGGAGCTGCGCGTCGGTCTCGACGGGCGAGCCAAGGGAAGCGTCGGCCGCGTTCGACACCGACTGCCAGCCGCGGGTGGGCGTCGAGATCTGATTGATGGTACCCGCGGGCGCCGCGACCGCGCCGACCGTCTGGCACGTCGCGGTGACGATGACCTGGCCGGCGAACGGGATCAGGACCGGGTCGGGCAGCGCCCAGGCCGTCGTGCCGTCCGTCGCGACCCCGGCCGAGATGATGGTGCCGGCCTGCCCGACGACCGTGAGGTCGGACGTCGAATTGGTCGCGACCTCGCGGGCGATGCCGTTGGTCTTGACGACGCTGGACAGGCCGGCGCCCTGCGCGGTGGCGGGGCTGAAGGCGTTGTAGGCGGCCGCGAAGGCGGCGCAGTAGCCGTTGAACGCTGCGGCCTGGATGCCGATCCACTCGCCATCGGTCGTATCCGGGTCGAGGTTGGTGTCCTGCCCGTAGACCGAGCGATAGTCGGCCTGGAGTGCGGCGTAGATGTCTTCGAACGCGGGGATGTGCAGCCCGGTAGCGTCCACCGAAGGAACCGGTACCGTCGAGGTGAACGTGGAGGCGTCGACCATGTCAGCGCGCCTCCCTCACGTCCCCGTTCGGGCCCGGCAGCGCCGTCGAGACGATTACCGGCCCGTAGGCGGTCTGGATCGTGGCTTGCGCGGTCCAGGCCCGGGTCTTGCGGTCGAGCTGGCTGCCGTAGCCGGTGATCGAGACCACGCCGTCCGTCGCCAGGATGCGCGCGCGGATCGCCGGGTCGCGGGTGGCGTCGGTGCGGAAGCCGAGGACCTGGGTGCGCCAGGCGGTGCCGGCGGTGGTGTCGAGGAACCAGTCGCCGAGGTAGAGCCCGAGGCGGGTCTGGACGTTCTGCGCGACGCCGCGCTTGTCGTTCACGAAGAAGTCGGCCTGACCGTGCCCGAAGCGCATGTCCCCGTCGGCGGCCAGGGCGCGGACACGGGCCATCGGGGGGCTTTCAGTTCGGCTGGAACAGCAGGTGTGAGCCCACCCCCAGGTTCGCGAAGGTCGGCACCGCGCTCGGGTCCGCGTCGCTGACCACGAACAGTTTCCCGCCGATCCCGAGGTAGGCGTATTGCCCGAGCAGGTCGGCGCCGGTCACCAGCGGGATGCCGCACGCGAGCGGGTTGCCCGTGGCGTCCGCGATGTCGAGCAGCCAGCCGCCCTGGTCGGTGTTCGCGTAGAAGACGCGGAGTTGATAGGTTGCAGCACCCAGCGCGATCGTGAGGCGCTGCGGGGTGGGGCTGAGGGGGATCTCGTAGAGGGCCACGGTCACCCCACCGGGGAGGTGGATGTGTCGCCCGCGCCGGACGTTGTGTTGATCGTGGGCGCGGCCACCGAGTCCGATCCGATACCGCCGGCTACGGGCTGGAGGACTTGGCTCCCCGCATCCGCTTCAGGCGCGGTCGAAGCCGGATCGGCTTGGTTGTCGGCCGACATGCCAGAGCCGGAGGTTTCGGTGATGATGACCTGCTGCAGGCGGGCCGTCACCATGAGCGCGAACTCGCTGCTTTCGTCGGTGATGACCGTGATGCTGGCGAACAGCATGTTCTGGTACATCCGCTTGCCCGTCGACACGTCGAAGGGGGTGCGCGTGGCCTTGAGCGCGAGGAAGGCCTGATAGACCTCCTGGACGTAGCCGGCGGTGCCCGCGGACGAATCGGAGAAGCCGCAGGTGACCTCGAGGACCTGGGGGTTCGCGAACACGTGATCGCTGATCGGCGTCCCGGTCTCGACCGGGTGGACCGTAATCGTGTCCTCGTCGGTATGGGCTTCGCGCACCGTCACGTCGGCCACCAGTGTGCCGATGGAGCGCTGCGCCTGGTAGATCAGTGCGTAGGGGGCCCCAGAGTCGCCCAGGAGCGCGGAGGCTGCGCTGTCGAGGAACGACATGTGCGGCCTCGATCAGGGCGGGCAGGCGCGGGAGAGAGAGTTTGACCCGGAGACGACAAAGGCCCCGATCGCTCGGAGCCCTTCAACCGCCCTGCGGCGCACCGCTGGTCAGTGCCCGGTTGATACCCGATCCGGGTTCCCGGCGCAATCCCGCAGACGACCGCTTTATGCCGGAAGCTGAGGCCTGACGCAATGGGGGGGTAGTCGCGCCGACAGGCTGTTGATTTCCTTCACCGTGAAGAGAACCGGCGTCGAGCCCGCGCGAAGATTGTTTCGACCGTGGAAAACCACGGCTCAGAGGCTTTTGCCACGGTGGCAAAAATCTCAGGCGTCACGGGCAGGTGTTGGCGCATCCCGGAGCCGCAACCGAGATCGGAACGCGAGTGTGAAATCCAGAAAGCGAAGCCGGTTGTCTTAAGCCCTGCAGTTTTGCGCACCAGACGGCACGCGATCATCAAGGGTACGTCGTATGGATCCGATCCTCGCCTGACGGTCGAGAGGTCGAGCGACTGGCACACAGTACCCATTTCGACATACCGCATACCCAAAGCGGCTCATGAGGAGCAACGAAAGGTCAATGCTAGCTTTAGCTGGAGGATGACGTCCTATTGACGGCAAGGTCTCGCGTTTCTACCGACTTTTCGAAGCAGCCAATCGATGCGACCTAAGATGAACTATGTAAACTCGCGGAGATTGTTGTGGTCTTGAGAACGATACTCGTGTTTGTTCTTCTTACAAGTTGGGGAATGATCTTACC
>CAXTFJ010000184.1:6067-6980 GCA_964243405.1 uncultured Lichenihabitans sp.
ATCTTACCTTGTCAGGCAATGGTGGGCACCGTTTACACGATGGGAGGTGGTTATAAGGGCAGCACTGAAACCCTGCTGGTCACTCCGGTAAACCCCGGCGAAGACCAGCTCTTTATCGGGATCAAGTTGAACACGCTCAACTGCGCTGGTGACATTGCTGCGCCCGCCCACGCAACGAGTGGTAATGTCGTCACAATATCGGAAAAAGCGGACTACCAAGACGTAGCCTGCGAGATCGAGCTTCTATTCTCGAACGACTTCAAGACGGTCAAGATCACGGAAAAATCGGGATGTTCGGACTATCATGGCGCTGGATGTAACTTCAACGGATCTGTTCGGAAGGCGCTGTAGCGTCTCCAAAGATTGAGCCTGATCTGTCGAAGGTGGCCCAGATTGCCGACCGCGCCGATGCCTGCCGAAGCATACCTATCATTCCGATAGCTAACGAATGCGATAGCTTTGACAGCTCGCCAAGCGTGATCTATCGTTTTTGATAGCTCACATCAACGATAGGTCCAGCATGGCTAAGGCCCGCTCGGAAGAGGAATGGCAAGCTCGCGCGAGCACGTTCCTGAAGGCGAAGATGAAGGAAGCGGGCGTCACTTACACCGGTCTCGTGGATCGGCTGAAGGAGCACGGGTTCCACGAGACTGAAGCTTCCGTGACGATGAAGCTTAAGCGGGGAACATTTGCGGCCACGTTCCTGCTGGCGGCATTAGCGGCCTTGAAAATGGAGGGGCTGCGGTTGGAGGATCTATAGCGCCTCGTTTGGCACGGGATGGCGGAGACAAAAACGTTGATCGCCAACAAACTTGCGCGAGGGGCCCTTACGGCCACATTTTTCTTTGCGGCGTTGGTGGAGATCGAATGCCAAATCATTCGGTTGGAAGACGTTTAGCGCTAATGCGAGTGT
>CAXTFJ010000185.1:0-6867 GCA_964243405.1 uncultured Lichenihabitans sp.
CTGGGTGCCCTGCTCGGCCGCGCCGCCGCACCGGCCGAGGAACTCCAGGCCACCGCGGCCGTGGCGCTGGCGGTCGACCCCGCGGTGGCGCAGCTGCTCACCGCCGCGCTGGCCGACGACCTTCCCCTGCAGAAGCGCGACGGCGGCTTCCTCCGCGCGGGCTTCGACCCCGCGCTCGACGAGGTGCGCGCCCTGCGCGACGACACGCGGCAGGTGGTGGCCGGGCTGCAGGCCCGCTACGCCGATGAGACGGGGGTGCGCCAGCTCCGCGTCAAGCACAACAGCGTCCTGGGCTATTTCATCGAGGTCGGCCAGGCGGCGGGTGAGGCATGGCTGCGGCCGCCGCACGGCGCGGTGTTCATCCACCGCCAGACCATGGCGGGCGCCATGCGCTTCTCCACCGCCGAGCTGGCCGACCTCGACCAGAAGATCGCGACCGCTGGGGCCCGCGCCGTCCAGGTCGAGCTCGACGCCTTCGCGAATCTCGCGGCGACGGTCCTCGCGCAGGCCCCCGCGATCGCCGCCGCAGCCGACGCGCTGGCCGTGCTCGACGTGACGGCCGGCCTGGCCGAGCTCGCGGCCCTCCGCGACTGGGTGCGGCCAAGGGTGGACGGTTCGCTCGCCTTCCGGATCGAGGCGGGGCGGCACCCGGTGGTGGAGGCGGCCCTGCGGGCGCGGGGCCAGAGTTTCGTCGCCAACGACTGCGACCTGTCGGCCCCCGCCCCGCCCGCGCGCAAGGGCAAGGCCGTGGCGCCGGGCGGCCGGCTCGCCGTGGTGACGGGCCCCAACATGGCGGGCAAGTCGACCTTCCTGCGCCAGAACGCGCTGATCGCGATCCTGGCCCAGGTGGGGTCTTTCGTGCCCGCCGCCTCCGCCCACCTCGGGGTCGTGGACCGGCTGTTCTCGCGGGTCGGGGCCGCCGACGACCTCGCGCGCGGGCGCTCGACCTTCATGGTCGAGATGGTGGAGGCGGCCGCCATCCTGAACCAGGCGGGCCCCCGCGCGCTGGTGATCCTGGACGAACTCGGGCGCGGCACCGCGACCTTCGACGGGCTGTCGATCGCCTGGGCGGCCGTCGAGCACCTGCACGACGTCAACCGCAGCCGCGGGCTGTTCGCGACGCATTTCCACGAGCTGACCCAGCTCGGCAAGCGCCTCGACCGCCTGACCCCGCTGACCGTGCGGGTGACGGACTGGAACGGCGACGTCGTCTTCCTGCACGAGGTGGTGCCCGGCGCGGCCGACCGGTCCTACGGCATCCAGGTCGCCAAGCTCGCGGGGCTGCCCACGGCCGCGGTGGAGCGCGCCCGCGTGCTGCTCGCCGAACTGGAGGCCTCCTCGCGCGCGTCACCCGCGGCGCGGCTCGACGACCTGCCGCTGTTCTCGGCGCGGTTCGACGCGCCGCCACAAGCGCTTTCGGTCAAGCCGGACGCACTGCGCATCGCGCTCGGAACCCTCAACCCGGACGAGATGACGCCGCGCGCGGCCCTCGACGCGCTCTACCTGCTCAAGCGGGCCGCGACCGAGGCCTGACCGGGGTCACCGGCCGCCCGCGCCCGATGCCGGCCGACGTGGTCCAGAGCCATGTCGAGCGCCAGTTCCAACGGCCTCACGCTCCGCGTCGCCTGCGTCATCAGGAGACCACCCTGCAGGGCCGCCATCGCGGCGGCGGCCAGGTCGGCGGGGTTGGCCTCCGCGTCGAGGTGACCGTCGTCGCGCAGGCGCCCCAGGGAAGCCGCGACGCACGCTTCCCACTGGCTGAAGCACTCCGCCAAAACCTCGCGCGCGCCTTCGGAATGGTCGGCCAGCTGGCTCGCCAGCGAGCCGACCGGGCACCCGCCCGCGCCGCCCTTCGTGACCGCGATCCCCACCACCGCGTCCCGCCAGGGCCGCAGGTCGGCGAGCGACCGGGCCCGGTCGAGGTGGGACGCGGTGAAGCCGAGGACGCGGGCGAACTGGAGCTGGATCACCGCGCGGACGAGCGCGTCCTTGTCGGCGAAGTAGTGGTAGAGTTGGGACTTGCTGGTGGCGCTGGCGTCCATGACATCGTCGAGGCTCGTGCCACCCACGCCGCGCGTGAAGACGAGGTCGGCCGCAGCCGCAATGATGCGCGCCCGCGTGGCGGCACCCCGCGCGGTGGCGGGCATCGGCTTGGGTTTCGAGGCGCGAACTGTCATCGCGGCACCTCATCACAACTGGACTTGACAGTCCAGTTCAGCACGCCGATCCCTGACCGCGCGGACCAAAGGGTCCGGCCATCAATCAGACAGGATTTCTCCCATGCCAGTTCTCCGCAACGGCGACACTTTCCCCGCGCTTCCGGTCTCCACGGTGGGCGGCGGCACGATCTCACTGCCGGGAGATTTCGCGGGCTCCTACGGCGTCGTCCTGACCTATCGCGGGGCGTGGTGCCCGCTGTGCGTCGCGCAATTGTCGGAGTTCGCGGCCCAGAAGGACGCACTCGACGAAGCCGGGGTGAAGGTCGTGGCCCTGTCGGTCGACGACGAGGCCACGAGCGAGGCCCTGAAGGAGAAGCTCGGCCTGCAGTTCCCGGTCGGCTACGGCGCCGATGCCGACGCGGTCGCGGCCGCCATCGGCGCCTTCACGAACGACACGCCGCATTACCTGCAGCCGGCCGCCTTCGTGCTGGACCCCAGCGGGACGGTGCTGACCTCCGTCTATTCGACCGGCTCGGTCGGCCGCCTGGTGGCGTCGGACGCCGTGCGATACGTGAAGTTCATGAAGTCGAAGGCGACCCCGAAGGCCGCCTGACCAGTCGGGCGGAGGGGCGGTGCGCGATCTCGCCTCCCGGTGAAGCTCGCTGGCCGAAAGCCGCGCCTCCTGTCGGCCCGGCCTTGAGCCCATAAGCGCTAACCTAGACGACCTGCGCTGCTGATCAAACCTCATCGGATCCCGGGTCGTCATCGCGAGCGAAGCGCGGCGATCCAGCCGGTCCGTCCAAGCATGAACGCCGGTCCCCGAGCCCGGGCCCCTGGATTGCTTCGGCTCACGCTCGCAAGGACGGCGTCTGCAAACAGCGTTTGCTCAGGGCAACTCGGTGTAAGTTAGCGCCTATGGGCCTTGAGCCGGGGACTTACCCTCGGGCGCGTGCGACGGACGCCGCGTCCCGCCCGACCTCGGCCGCCAGGGTCGAGGCCCCCAGCGCCTCGACCAGCCCCCGCTTGATCTCGCCCACCAGCCGCGGTCCCTTGAACACCAGCGCGGTGTAGAGCTGCACGAGCGTGGCGCCCGCCCTGATCTTGGCGAGCGCGGTCGCGGCGTCCTCGACGCCACCGACGCCGACGAGCGGGAACTGCCCTTCCACCCGCAGGAAGGCTTGCGCGAGCACGCGCGTCGAGGGCGCGAACAGCGGCCGTCCCGACAGGCCGCCCGCCTCCGCGGCGCCGCCCGTGTCGCGCAACGAGGCCGGGCGCGCCAGCGTGGTGTTGGACACGATCAGCCCGTCGATCCGCCGCCGCCGCGCCACGCCCACCACGTCGTCGAGCGCGGCCTCGGCCAGGTCGGGCGCGACCTTGAGCAGGATGGGCACGCGGCGCGCCCGCCGGTCCCGCGCGTCGAGCACGCGGGCGAGCAGGTCGTCGAGCGCCCCGGCCGCCTGCAGGTCGCGCAGGCCGGGCGTGTTGGGCGAGGACACGTTGACCGCGAGATAATCGGCCACGTCCGCGAAGGCCGCGACGCCTGCGGCGTAGTCGGCCGCGCGGTCCGTCGCATCCTTGTTGGTGCCGATGTTGACGCCGACGATCCCGCCCGCCCGGCTTCGCGTCGCGAGCCGTTCCAGGGCGGGCGCGTGGCCGCGGTTGTTGAACCCGTAGCGGTTGACCAGCGCGGCGTCGCGGGGGAGCCGGAACACCCGCGGCCGCGGGTTGCCGGGCTGCGGGTTCGGGGTCAGCGTCCCCACTTCGGCGAAGCCGAAGCCGAGCGACAGAAGGGCGTCGGGCACGGCCGCGTCCTTGTCGAAGCCCGCCGCCAGGCCGAGCGGGTTGGGAAAAGCGAGCCCGAAGGCCCGCACGGCCAGGCGCGGGTCGTCCGGCGCGGGACGGGCGCCTGGCAGGACGCGCAGCGCCGCCACCGTGAGCCGGTGCGCGCGCTCGGGCTCCAGGTGGCGCAGCAGGGGGTGGACGAGGGCGGCCGCCGTGGCGGCGATCACGCGATCCCGTCCGGCAGGCGATGGCGACCGTCGGCGCCGAGAGGCAAGGGCTCGACGGAGCGCACGGCCGCCAGGGGCAGCGGCCCATAAAGGTGGGGGAACAGCGCCCCTCCCCGCGACGGCTCCCAGCGCAGCGCGGGCCCGAGCACGCCCGCGTCCACGCCCACCAGCAGGAGGCCGTCCTGCCCTCCAAAATGCCGGGCGGCGGTTTCCGCCACCTGGCCGCCGGTCGAGAAGTGGATGAAGCCGTCGGCGAGGTCGACCGCCGCGCCCGCGAAGGAGCCCGCGGCCTCGGCCTCGCGCCAGGGCGCCTCGGGGGTGATCTTGTAGATGAGGTCGGACATGAACCCCTTAGATCACGCGCGCGTCCCGCCCCTCAAGCGCCGAGCCGCGCGCGGGGGTGGGCGTCCCGCCAAGCCTGCATGAGGCGCGTGCCGTCCACCGCGGTGTAGATCTGCGTGCTCGACAGCGAGGCGTGGCCCAGCAGCTCCTGGATGGCGCGGAGGTCGCCGCCGCGTCCGAGCAGGTGCGTCGCGAAGGAATGGCGCAGCGCGTGCGGGGTGGCGGTGGACGGCAGGCCCAGGGCGCCGCGCATCCGCTCCATCGCGAGTTGCACCACGCGGGGACTGAGCGCGCCGCCCTTCACGCCGACGAAGAGCGGACCTTCGGGCGGCAGCGGCCACGGGCAGAGGGCGATGTAGCGCTCGACCGCGCGGACCGCCGCGGGCAGCACCGGCACGACCCGCACCTTGCTGCCCTTGCCGGTGACGCGCAGGCTGTCGCACCCGCCCAAGGGAGCCTCGCGCCGCGCGAGGCCGAGCGCCTCCGAGATGCGCAGGCCCGCGCCGTAGAGCAGCGTCAGCACCGCGGCGTCGCGCGCCATGACCCAGGGCGCCCGCGCCTCGTCCGCCTCGCCCGAAGCCACCGCGACCGCGGCCTCGACGGGAAGCGGCTTGGGCAGCCCGCGCGCGAGCTTGGGGCTGCGCACGGCCGAGAACACGGCCGCCTTGCCCACCCCCGCCTTCTCCAGGTGTCGCGCGAAGGAGCGCAGGCCCGCGAGCGCCCGCATGAGCGAGCGGCTCGACACCTCGGCGGCCCTGCGCCGGGCCATGAAGGCCCGCACGTCCGCGGGCTTCAGGCCGGAAAACCCCGCGAGCGACACGGGTTCGCCGCCGTGCAGGCAGGCGAAATCGACGAACTGCCGGAGGTCGCGGCGATAGGCCTCCAGGGTGTGGGGGGACAGGCGACGCTCGGCCCGCAGGATCTCGAGCCACGCCTCGGCCTCGCCCGCGAGGTCGGCCGCGGCACCGGGAAAGGGAAGGCTCATGCGGGGTCCTCGCCTGGAGTGGCGTCCCAGTGTCGCCGACCCTTGGTTAAGGGTCCGCTCGCGACATCCCGGGCGCTTGACGCGGCGAGCCAACGGGGCGCTAACGGGGCATGGACCAGCCCTCCCTCCCCCCGGTCGAACGGGTCGACGTCGCGGTCGCGGGTGCGGGCGTGGTGGGCTTGGCGCTGGCCCTGGCGGTGCGGCGGGCGCCGTCCCCCCGCCCGTCGGTCGCGGTTTTCGACCCGGCGCTGGCCGGGCGCGGCGAGACGGAACGCAGCCTGCGCGCCGTGGCGGTCACGGCCGGGTCGCGCCGCTTCCTGGAGCGCCTGGGCGTCTGGGACGCGCTGGACGCGCAAGCGCAGCCGATGACCGGCATGGCGCTCACCGATGCGGACGCCACCGCGAAGCCGCGCCCGACCTACCTGACCCTGGCGGGCGAGGTCGGCGCGCGCGAGCCCTTCGCCCACATGGTGCTGCACGACGCGGTGCGGGACGCCCTGGCGGACGCCTGCGTGCGGGCCGGCGTGACGCTTCGGCCCACGGCCATCGCGGCCTTCGACCGCGCGGGCGACACCCTCGCGCTGCGCACCGCGGGGGACGGCAGCCTTCGCGCCCGCCTGCTGGTCGCCTCCGACGGCAGCCGGTCGCGGCTGCGCGAGCGGGCGGGCATCGGCACGGTCGGGCGGAGCTACGGGCAGGCCGCGGTGGTGGCGACGCTGGCGCACGAGCGCGAGCACGCGGGCGTGGCGATCCAGCACTTCATGCCGGGCGGCCCGCTGGCGCTGCTGCCCATGCGGGCCGACGACGGCTCGCGCCGCCGCACCTCGCTGGTGTGGGTGGAGGCGCGCGCGGAGGCCGAGCGCCTGGCGGCCCTGGACGACCCGAGCTTCGCGCGCGCGCTCGAAGAGCGGATCGGTCCCGCGCTGGGCCCGCTCCGGCTGGAGGACCGGCCGACCGCGCTTGCCCTGCACGTCAGTTTGGCGCGGCGACTCGCCGGCCCGCGCCTGGCGTTGGTGGGCGACGCGGCCCGCACCATCCACCCGCTGGCGGGACAGGGCCTGAACCTCGGTCTCAAGGACGCGGCGGCCCTGGCGGAAGCCGTGACGGACGCGCTGGCACTGGGCCTCGACCCGGGCGCGCCCGACGTGCTGGCCACCTACGAGCGCGCCAGACGAGCCGACTCCGTCCTGATGGCCGTCACGACCGACGGGCTCAACCGCCTGTTCTCCAACGACAGCCTGCCGCTGCGCCTCGCGCGCGACTTCGGCCTGAGCCTGATCGACCGCGCTCCCGCCGCCAAGCGTTTCCTCATGCGACAGGCGGCCGGGGTGGCGGACCGGCGCGGAACGCGAAAAGGGAGGCAACGCTGTTG
>CAXTFJ010000186.1:0-6866 GCA_964243405.1 uncultured Lichenihabitans sp.
GTCGGACTGGATGACGGCCTACCACGACCGCATGCCGGTGCTGCTCGGGCCCGAGAGCTTCGACGCTTGGCTGAATGGGACGGCAGGGCCGGAGACCCTGCAGCCTGCGGCCGAGAGCGCCTTGCGCGAGTGGGTGGTCGACGCACGGGTGAACCGGACGGGTGTGGGCGACGACGATCCGGACATCGTCAGGCCGGCCGCGTGATGATCGACGTCGATAGGGAGGACAGAGAATGGCCAAGGGTGAGCAGCGCAGCAACAAGGAAAAGAAGAAGCCCAAGAAGGACAAGCCGAAGGCGGCTGAGGCCGCATCGCCCTTCGCGCCCAGCAAGGGGGACGGTGCTGGCGGGAAGGCGAAACCGAAGGGGTAGCGCCCACGGCTTGCTGCAGCCGGCCCGAGTCTCGGAGCACGGCATATGACGGACCCGCCTCACGACCGCCCCATCGAAGTCCTCACCCGCGAGGAGGGCGTCTGGGTCCGCGTCCGATGGCGTGGCGAGCGCTACGTGGTCGAGGGCGAGGACGCCTGGGTGCTGCCCGAGGAGGTTGAGGACTGGCGGGAGGTGCCGCATCCGGCGATTGGGGGTGGGGTCGCCGCGGGGGTGACGGTAAGGCCTACTTCGGCGGCCACCCTTCGAAGGTCGTGTTGCACCTGTCCCGATCCGTGGGCCCTTGCCGCAGCGGGCAGTCGGCGGTCACGACCAACCGAAGATCAATGAGCATTACGTCGCCGCTCGCCAGCAGGTGGTTGCGTTCGAACTTCTCACGTCGGCCGCATCGCTTGCACACGACGACCACGGGACGATCCGCAGGCCAGTCCGACAGCATCGGAGACCGGTAGGGCTGGTCTGGCGCCCGCGACCGCGGCGGTTGCGGCACGTCCTCCCGCGCGGGCTGGCGCTGGCGGTAGACGGGCGGCGCGGGCAAGTGCGGGGGCGGCAAGCCCACCTCAAGGTCGTACAGCCTAGCGCCGCACCGGGGCTCGTACTTCCGGGGGCGCTCATTCCAGTAGGGACAGGTAGAGGCCAGGTCGCGCAGCAGCCCCTCCAAGTCCTGCTCGGGCCCGTAGCGGGCGGCGAGGCGGGCCAGCCGGTAGCAGCCGCGGCGCTGGCACAGCGTGCAGTCGAACCGGACCACGACCCAGGGATAGTTGGAGAGTTTCGTCGGCCGCTGCATCGCCGAGCGGCACGCTAGCGCGATCCGATCCGGTGCTTGGCGATCACCCGATCCGCGCCGGACGACATCTCGCCGCGCACGTAGCCGAGAGAGACGGCTGCGCTGAAGTCGCCTGCCAAGGTCCAGAGGTCATGCAGCAGCGCGTGGATCGCGCTCCGGTGGTCGCCCTTGAACTCCTGGATCAGGGCGTCGACGTCGGTCTCGGTCGGTCCGGTCTCATCCTGGTCGGGCATGGCTGTCCTCATGGTCGATGAGAACAGAATAGGAACATCTGGGGCGGAGTCGAGTCGGATCGAAGCCCTACGATGTCTCGGCGCAACGGTCGCCCGCGGTGCCCCAAGTACAAGAATTGCTTCGCGGCGACCGCATCCGGTTCGATCAGGCTCCCATCTCCAAGTCGAGCAGCGTCCCGGCAGCCCACCTCCGTTGATCGTGAGCGCGCTCTGGCGACGCGAGCCACGGCTCATCCGGCTCGGCGTCGTGCGGCTCGTCCGTCACGTCCTGCTCGCGATCGTCGTTGGCGCCGTGGGGGCAGAGCAGGGGAGCGGCGTGCATGCCCCACCCCATGATCGGCTCCGGCCACCCAAGCCACGGCTCGGCCTCCGGGTCGCCGTCGAGCTCGTCCAGCAGGGCCATGAGGCGGTCGACGGCGCGCTCGACCTTGCGGCGGAGCTTGGCGCGCTCGACCAGCTCGACGGCGCGCGGGTGCGGGATGGCGCTCACAGCGCGCTCCCGACCGGCAAACCGGCATGGGCCCGCATCTGCTCCAACGGACGGTTGGGAAAACCGACGATCTCGGCAGCGTCTCGCGCGATCTCGCCTCCGATGTGCGGCAGCAAGGCTCGAAGGGTCTGCGCCGCCCGGTCAAGGTCGTAGCACTTCGCGACGGTGTCGAACTTGGAGTTCTCGCACACGGCATCCACCAGGATCCTCGCTGCGAGCACGTCCAAGGTGGTCGGCGCCAGATCCTCGATGGCCTCTCTCGCGTCGGCAATCGCCATGACGGCGATGTCGAGCGGTTCGGATAGTTCTGGCAAGCCAGCCCGAACCTGCTCCGCTTTCTGCTGGCGCAACCGCTCGTTCAAGGCCTCCATCCGTTGATTGCGGCGGTCTCGGGCCATCTCCTCACCGAAAATGTGCTCGGCTCGGTACGTGTCCTCAATGTCCGGCGGGCTGACACGCACTTGGCGCAGGATGCGCCCTGAAGGACGCTCGATGTTCTGGATGGCCGGCCAGCCAGTTACGAGCCCGACTATCTCGCCGTCCGAATTCATGAAGCTCGGACCGGGCAGCGCCCACCACGGAAGCCGCCGCTGTGCGATGCAATAGGACTTCCAGGCTATGGCGTAGCTCCCCCGCGCACGGAGGAACGCAAGCCATAGGGGCTGAACTGTCGTTGCCGGAGTGGCCTTTGCGCCGTTGGGCATCGCAAGGGCGCCACCCGCGCCCGCGAGGGTCGCGAGGGCGAGGCGGCGGGAAGGCAAGCCGGGGGCGTTTGCCCGCTTGGTGGCGTTCGGCATGGTGTGTGCTCCTGCTGGTGGTGGGTGGTGCTGCGCGGCCCTACCGGGCGGCGAACTCTGCGGCGGCGCGGCGGTCGCGCTCGGCCATGTCGGTGTGGATCGCGTCGGCGACGGCTGCGGCGCGGGTCCGCTGCTCGCGGGTGGCGGCGCCGTCGCGGCGGGCGATGCGGGCCCAGGTAAGGGCGGCCTGCCGCAGCGGGAACGGCTTGGCGGACGCGGTGGCGGCGATGCGTTCTGCGGTGCGGAGGTCCATGCGCGTCACGCCAGGATCAGCTTGGCGCCGACGCCGCGGATGCGGATCACGCGCCCGGCCGCGACCAGTTCGCCAAGCGCAGCCTCGAACGCGGTTTCGGGAATGGCGAGGGCGGTTTGCAGCGGGTAGGTGCGGGCCTCGCCGTTGAGGACCTGGAGCCGGGCGACGATGCGCCGGGCGCTGGGGGACGCGGTCTTCATGGCGACCCTCACGCGGCGATCTGAAGGGAGGCGAGGCGGACACGGGCCGCAGCGACCAGCTTGTGGCCGATGTCGGTGTCGTTGTGCTCGGCGAAGAACAGGGCGGAGCGGGCCGCCTCGATCGGGGTCAGGGGTTGGGGAGCGATCCCGGCGCGCATGGCGGCGTGAGCGGCATCGGCCGCCGCGTACCAAGCGAGGCTGTCCTTCTCGGACTTGGCGTCGGCCCACACGGACCGGAGCGCCTTGGGGAAGCGAGCGCGCTTGCGGGAGGCCTTGGCCCAGGCGGCGCGCATGATGGCGGCGGTGTCGAAGGCGTCGGATGTGGTGAGGAAGTTGTGGTGGGGACGGGGCATCGAAGTACATAATGATTAGCGTTAAGCACAACGTATTTCGTTATCTCTGGACCGTCAAGACGTTTTCCGTTATCTAAAACGAAAATCGTTATGGTGTCGGAATGATCTCATCGTCTCAGTGTCGAGCCGCGCGCGGACTTCTCGATTGGTCACAGCAGCAGCTCGCCGATGCCTCCAAGGTGGGATTGAGCACCGTCAGAAATTTCGAGGCTGGCCGATCCGTGCCTATGGCAAACAACCTTGATGCCATGGTGCGTTCAATGGGTACTGCCGGCGTCGAGTTTATCCCCGAGAACGGCGGCGGCGCCGGCGTGCGCATGCGGAAGCCGACGCCATGACCGCATTGCGTGTCCCATGGCGTTCAGCATGCGCAGCGGCCGCTCTGGCGACCGCGGCGGCCGCCGGGGCGGCATGGGGCGCCGAAACGGGCCCGCACGGCGCCCCGTTCTGCAACGTGCTCGCCGACCTGCGGAGCTACGTCGAGGGAATGCGGGCGCACGACGCGGCCCGGCTTGACGCGATGGAGGACGCGGGCACCTGCGCCTTCCTGAAACCGGGCGTGCGGATTGAGATGACGCGGACCTTCGCCGACTTCGGCCCCGGCACCGCCCATCCCATCGGCGTGCGTGTGTTCGGCAACGGGGCCTCGACGGACGGCTTCACGGTGCGCGAGATGGTGGACGGAGCGGCGCCATGATCCCCGCCGACGCGATCGAGGACGCCCTCGACCAGGCCGACACGCGCGAAATCGAGCGGGCGTTCCGGGCGCTGGTGACTTTCCCGCACGGAGAAGAAATCGGTGGCCCCTTCACAGCCGAGCGGTTGGATGACCTGCTCGGGCGGGCGGCGGCTGCGTTACGTGCCGACCAGACCGACGCGCCGGCCGCGATGCTTGAGGCCGTCCAGGAGCAACTAGGCCTGCCGGTGCCGCTACATCCGCTGATGAGCTATGCCGAGGTCGCCATGGTCGTGCACCGCTATCGGGATAAGTGGCGGGCGGCGTTCCTGGCGCATCTGAGTGGTGAGCAGGCGTGAGGCGGCCGGCATTGCAACGCTTCAGTGCGTGTGGTGTGGGGGCACCTGATTAATGGCCCGGTTAGTGGGCATCCTGTGGGGCTTTGTGGCCCTTGGTGGCCCTTGTGGGTATGGTTGTCGGGACGGAGAGGGATCACTAGCCTTGTTGACGAGCGATCATCAGCGCCGCTAGGCGGGCTGATGATCCTGCATGTCACAGGAGCGGTCCGATGATGTCGAAACACCTTCGTCGTCTCAAGCTGTGCATGCTTCTCGGCGTTTGGGGATCGTTTCTCGCCACAGCCGAGATGGCAAGTGCCGCCGACCAAGTCACGCGTTCGGCCCTCCGCCTGAGGGTCGGTGAGACAGGGAAGGTCGGAACATTCGGCGGTCACAGCAAAGACTGCACGAGGAGCATTCCACCCGAAATCCGGATTGCGAGGGCGCCAGCTCGTGGCACGGTTTCGCAACGAGAGAACGTTCCCTACGTCGCCAAAGTGTCGATCAGCGGAACGTGCCTGGGTGCGCAGTTCACAGGAACGGAGGTCGACTACACGGCGACGTCACCTGGTTCCGACACCATGGTAGTGGAAGCCATGTTTTCGAACGGGCTTCGGCGCCACACCGTCTTGATCACCAATAGGTAACCCTGTTCGGGATTTCGAATTTCCTTCAGCGCTTCCGCCGTCACCGCGCACCTGCACGGAGCGATGCGGACAGGCGGATCGCCGGAGGGCAGGCGTTTACCGATGCCGAGGACATGATCCGGCGTCTTGGGGTCCAGTGGGCCTACATTGTCGCCCGCGAGCAGGCCGAGGCTGAACGGCATGGCATCGGTGCCGGGATGTTCTTGCCTGGGCATTGGCAGCGCGTAAGCGAGGACATCCGGCGCGTGATGAGGGTGGGGGCGCCCTGATTGGCTCATGTGCGGTAGGCGTCGAGTACACGAAAGACGGTGAGCTGAGGGTGAAATCGCGGGAGCCGGCGCAATGACCTCCCGCCTACTATCAAGGTGGTGACGATAGCTCCACACTTCTGTTGACTTCCACATATCTGTGGAATAGCCTATTTACATGAACGCGCAAGAGTTGAGGAAGTGGTTGGCGGCCCAGGGCTGCACCTTCGAGACAAAGAAGGGCGGCTCCGGGCACATCGTGGTCCGGCATGGCGACAAGGTGACGGACCTGCCCATGCACGGCGGCAGCAAGGAACTCGGCACAGGCCTCGTGAACGCGATCAAGAAGCATTTGGGGTTGAAGTGATGCTCGGCTACCGCCTGAAATTCCAACCGGACGACAACGGGACGGTGCTGGTCACCAGCCCGGACTTCCCCCTGGTCACCTACGGCGAGACGACGGACGACGCGATGCGGAACGCTCGTGATGCGGTCGATATGATTGTCCAAAGCATGCTTGACGCACGCGAGCCTGTTCCACTCGGCACGGACGAACCATGGAACGGACTGCGTATGAAGCTGTCCACCCTCGCCAGCATGAAGGTCGAGTTGCATCAGACAATGCTGGCGCTGAACCTGACCCGGGCCGACCTGCAGCGGCGCCTGCGATGGCAGCGCGAGTCCGTCGATAGGCTGTTCCGCCTCGATCATCATTCGAGGCTGGATCAGATCGACGAAGCGTTCGAGGCGCTCGGCAAGGTCGTTCTGGTCGATGTGCGGGATGCGGCCACGCTGGCGAAGGGGCGTGATAATCGCGACGGCAGCGTCATCGATATAGTCGCGGGCGCAACGAAGTTGGCAGTCAAAGCTGCGGATGAGGCTACCCTCGTTGTTGAGGAAGCCCAGCGCCGCGATAATGAGGAAGCTCTTCGCGAGGCTTCCTTTCGGGAGGTCTGGTCCAAACTGTGACGCTCGTCTACGTCGAAGCTCAATCGCCGTGGGGCCCGGTGCGGATCGGGACGGCCGCGGGGCTCGCGGATCTCGCGCGTCAGGTCGTGGAGCCGCCGGTTCATGTCGAGGACGTGGGCTCGATCGACGGCAACGCGGTGGCGGACGCGGCTCGGGCTTCGCTCGGCACGGGTGGCGGTGGAGGATGGATCGATGCGAGGCCCGGCGCGGCCCATGCGGCGGTCAAGGACGCCCGTGCCCGGATTTTGGCTAGGGGGATAGCGGCCGAGGTCGTTGAGGCCAGCCACGGGCCGCCGGTGAGCCAGGACGGGGCGGCTGCATCGACGGGCGTTGGGTTGGGGACCAACCCGGTGAGGGGCGCCAGTTCAGCCCGAGAGGTGTTCAGAATTTCGGCAGGGCCTGAAACGCTTCGTGCGACGAGCCTTGCGGACCTCGACGTGAAGGCGATCCGGGTCGGGCTCGGGATGACGCAGGCGGGGTTCGCGG
>CAXTFJ010000187.1:0-6846 GCA_964243405.1 uncultured Lichenihabitans sp.
AAGTGGCCGCCGACGCGGTATGGGACTCCTCGGTCGGCCTTGCCCCTGCCAATCGTGAGAAGCGCAAGAGCAAGGAGGCCGCCAAGCCAGCCGCGGCCGCCAGGAAGTCAGCGAAGCCGACGCCATTGCCCGACTTCATCGAGCCGCAGCTTTGCCGCTCGGTCGAGCGGCCGTCGGGCGAGCCGGGCTGGGTGCACGAGATCAAGTTCGACGGCTACCGTATTCAGGCGCGCATCGAGGGCGGCGAGGCGGTCCTGCGCACGCGCAAGGGTCTGGACTGGACCGACCGCTTCAAGGCGATCGCGGCGGCCTGCGGAAAGCTGGCGGACGGCATCGTGGACGGCGAGATCGTGGCCCTGGGCGAGGAGGGCGCGCCCGACTTCGCGGCGCTGCAGGCAGCCTTGTCCGAGGGCAAGAGCGACCAGCTGGTGTTCTTCGCCTTCGACCTGCTGCACGCGGACGGCGAGGACCTGCGTCCGCTGCCGTTGTCGACCCGCAAGGAGCGGCTGCAGGCGTTCCTGGCCGGGCCGACGAAACCGGGTCCGCTGCTGCGCTACGTAGACCATTTCGACACTGGCGGCGACGCCGTGCTGCTTTCCGCCTGCCGCCTCTCGCTGGAGGGCATCGTCTCCAAGCGGGCGGACGCAGCCTACGTCTCCGGCCGCAGCGAGACCTGGACCAAGGCAAAGTGCCGTGCGGGGCACGAGATGGTCGTGGGCGCCTGGACGGACAACGGCGGCCGCTTCCGCTCGCTCATCGTCGGCGTGCATCGCGACGGCAAGCTGGTGCATGTCGGCCGGGTCGGCACCGGGTTCGGCAAGGACAAGGTCGATCGCCTGATGCCGCGCCTGTGTGCCGCAGCGGCGGAGCGCAGCCCGTTCACCGGCCCCGGCGCTCCACGCCCGGCGCGCGACATCCACTGGCTGAAGCCGGACTTAGTGGCCGAGGTGGAGTTCGCGGGCTGGACCGACGCGGGCATGGTCCGCCAGGGCGCGTTCAAGGGCCTGCGCGAGGACAAGCCTGCGGCCGAGGTGGAGGCCGAGACCCCGGCCCAGGCCGCCACGACCGAACTGGCCGCACCGGCGCCGAAGCGGACCTCGAGCACGGCGGCCAAATCCGGCGCTGTCATGGGCGTTCCCATCTCACGGCCCGACAAGGTGATGTGGCCGGAGGCGGGCGGCGACGGCGTGCCGGTGACCAAGCTGGACCTGGCCCGCTACTACGAGGCAGTCGGCCCCTGGATGCTGGCTCATCTGAAGGGCCGCCCCTGCTCTATCATCCGCGCGCCGGACGGCTTTGGCGGCGAGACCTTTTTCCAGCGCCACGCGATGCCGGGCTCGTCCAGCCTGCTCGAGCTGGTCACCGTCTCCGGCGACCGAAAGCCCTACATCGAGATCGACCGGGTCGAGGGCCTGGCCGCGGTGGCCCAGACGGCGGCGCTGGAACTGCACCCGTGGAACTGCGACCCGTTCCACCCGGACGTGCCCGGCCGCCTCGTCTTCGACCTGGACCCCGGACCCGAGGTGGCGTTCGCCGCCGTCATCGAAGCTGCGAAGGAGATTCGCGAGCGGCTGTCCCGGCTCGGGTTGGAGAGCTTCTGCAAGACCACCGGCGGCAAGGGACTGCACGTGGTGACGCCGCTGGCCCGCGCGAAGACGGCGAACCCGAGCTGGCCCGAGGCCAAGGCGTTCGCGCGGGCGGTCTGCGACGCCATGGCCAAGGACTCGCCCGACCGTTACCTCGTCAACATGGCGAAGAAGCTTCGGACGACGCGCATCTACCTCGACTACCTCCGCAACGACAGGCTGGCCACGGCGGTGGCTCCGCTGTCGCCGCGTGCCCGCCCGGGTGCCACCATCTCCATGCCGGTCACCTGGGCGCAGGTAAAGGCGGGGCTGGACCCGCAGCGCTACACTCTCCGCAGCGTGCCGGTCTTGCTGGCGAAGACGAAGGCCTGGGCGGAGTATTGCGACGCGGAACGGCCGCTCGCCCCGGCGATCAAGCGGCTGGCGACCTGATGCCTGCCGCGTTCGGCCTGCCCGTGACTACCGAGGCGATGGAGGCGAAATCCGTAGAAGCCTTGCCGACCGGATCCGGCTGGCAGTTCGAACCCAAATGGGACGGCTTCCGGTGCCTCGCCTTCAAGTCGGGCCGGGACGTCGAACTCTACGCCAAGTCGGGCAAGTCGCTGTCACGCTACTTCCCGGAAATGGTCGCCGCCCTGGCGCAGGCACCAGGCGGCGGCTTCGTGCTGGACGGCGAGCTGGCCATCCCGGTCGGCGACAGCCTCTCGTTCGCCGCCCTTCAGGACCGGGTGCATCCGGCGGAGAGCAGGGTGCGCAAGCTCTCGGCGGAGACGCCCGCGCTGCTGATCCTGTTCGACTGCCTGTTCACGGACGGAACCGGGCCGACGATCACGGCGCCCCTGACCGAGCGCCGCGCGGTCCTGGAGGACGTCGCGGGGCGGCTCGGACGCGCGCACCGGGTGCGGCTGTCGCCGTTCACGCGAGACCGCAAGGAGGCGCAACGCTGGCTCGTTGTCACGCACGGTGCGCTGGACGGCGTGGTCGCCAAGCGCCTGGACGAAGCCTACGCGCCCGGCAAGCGCGAGATGCTGAAGGTGAAACGCCTGCGCAGCGCCGACTGCGTCGTAGGCGGGTTCCGCTACGCCCGTGGCACGTGCCAGGTTGGCTCGCTCCTGCTCGGACTCTACGACGACCAGGGCAAGCTCGACCATGTCGGGTTCACCTCGGCCATCTCGAACGCCGAGCGGCCCGCGCTGACGGCCAGGCTGGAAGCCCTTCTTGGCGGGACCGGGTTCACCGGCGAGGCGCCGGGCGGCCCGAGCCGGTGGACCACCGCGGAGTCGTCTGCCTGGGAGAAGCTGCAGCCCGAACTGGTGGTAGAGGTCAGCTACGACCACGTCAGCGCAGGCCGCTTTCGGCACGGCACCGCGCTGCTTCGCTGGCGGGCCGACAAAGCACCGCGCCAGTGCACGCGCGAGCAGATACGCGAGGAGGCTCGCCCGGGCTTGCTGGTGGAAGCATTGCTCAAAGACTGAACGGTAGGACCGTTACCCACGATTGCGGCGAACCTTGCCCGGCTGCGGCCTCAACCCGCAAGGCGGGGATGCTACGGTGCCTGCGACATAAGCAACCTGTATTCTATGACGACGAACCAGCAGGCCGTACGCGATCTCGCCCGGGCGATGCGAGGCGGGCAATCTGCCTGCCTTGTCTGGGATTTTCCTGACCAGCCCGCACCCGTCGAATGGAGCCGCGTGGCGGCGTGCCTCCGGATGACGAACCGCAGCTTCCCGGACGGCTGCACTGCCGCCGCGCCGCTCGGCTCCCTTGTCTGGGTGAAGTCGCGCTCGGCCTGGTAGGTGGCGAGCTTGTCCACGGCCATTGATGACGCCTTCACGGTTCGCAGGCATTATGTCGTCATCGACATCCTGAGGCCATGCCGCAGGATGAAGCGGAGCGCCTCGCGGACGCCCGGCATGCGTTCGCGCGTCATGTAGGCCAGCGGCGTCGCTCCCCCGAACGGAGCCTCCCCGGCCGGGTCGTGGACCCATTTCGCGGGCTCGAGCTTCAGGGGCACCAGCGCGGCATCGATTTCCTGCAGCCCCGCCAGCATGTCGACCTCGTCTCCCTGAAGCCGAAAACGGGGGCGGGTGCCCTTCTTGGTCAGTCCGCCCGGATGGCCGATGAGCGTGAGGGCAGCGGCATCGGCAACGTTCCACCGGTTTATGAGGGACCAGAAGACGGTCGATGCTGTGGTGACTGGGCGTGGACGCGGCTCGATCAGGGGGCGTCCCCGGACCTCATGCGGGTCGGCTGGCGAAGTCGTTTCGACGGGTCGGACGGGAAACTTCAGGACGACCGGTGTCGTGATCCGGCGCACCGGCGGCTTGCCTGGCTCGGCTTTAGCCGTCGTTTTCCGCAGCGGTGGTGGCGGCGGGCGTGTCGACTGCTTCGCGGGAGCAGCCGCCTTCGAAAGCCGTGAAGCCACAGACCTGACGGGAGACGTAGCAGGCTGCGGTCTGACGGGAACGGTCCGACGCACGGCCGTATCGCTCGCCTTGAGTCCTCGCCCGGCGACCGGGTTCGCTCGCGGCGGCATTGCTTCCTTGTGCGCGACTCGCATGGAAGACTTTGAAACCGGTAAACTTTCCGGCGTCGCCTCGGAAGTCGCGGACGCGGTCCGACCGGCGGGACCGTCTCCCGCCAGGTCGACTTCGAAGCGCGCCGCCAGGTCGTCGAGAACCGAGCGGGCGGCGGCCATTCCGACCAGCAAGGCCTCGCGACCAGGCGGAGCCGCAATCTTACCGGCGCCATCAGGCAGAGGTGGCGTCGAGAGCGGCAGCAACTCCGCCGCACGCGCAAGCGAGGCCTTCGACGGATTCCGGTCGGAAACAAGGCCCAGGTTGCCGCCGACCGAAATTCCCTTCCAGCCGTTCTCGGTGGCCACGACGGCGTCGACCATCCGCACGACGGCCTGGGCCGCGAGCGCAAGGGCGTTTCCCGGGCGGCGCCCGGACGCGAGCACGGCGGCATCCCTCAGGTCGGCATCGGCCAGCCGGAGCAGGCCCGCCACAGCCAACGCCAGTCCCGCCGAGCCACTCAGGCTGCCACCGCGACCTGCCGTTCCTGTCATCTAGCCCAAGGAATCCAAACGTGAACGCCCGCGCCTGGCGCGGCTGTCGACGGCACCTGTAGGGTCGGCTTCCGAACCCGAGTCGCGGGCCGTCGCGTCCAGGAGCCGAGCATGTCGACGACCACCAGGCAGACCAACGTTCCCCTCTGGCACTTCCAGTGCCCGGACTGCGGCATGGGCGACGGCGAGATGGGGCACCATGCCCAGACGCACGTCATCTACTGCGAGGTCTGCCTCGAGGAGGACAAGCACGTGCGACTGAAGCGCTGGCCGGTCGATGACGTGTCAGGCCCGCTTGCGGACGGCGGGCCGGGAGGAGGCTGACGGCTTCTTGGCTGGCGCCTTCTTCGCGGCCGGTTCCGCCTTGGTGGCCTTCTTCGCAGGTGCCTTGGCCTTTGACGGCTTCTTCGCGGCGGCAGGCGCCTCGGCTGCCTGGCCGAGGCTCTTCTTGAGCGCCGCCATGAGGTCGATGACCTTGCCGTCGTCCTCCGCCTCGATGCCCTCGCCCTTGAGCTTGGCCTCGATCATCGCGCGCAGGCGGGTTTCGTAGCGGTCCTCGACGTCGGCCGGATCGTACTTCCCGACCTGGCGATCAATGAGCTGCGTCGCTAGCTGGACCATGTCGGGGTCGGGCTGGGCCGTGGGCAGGGCATCGAACAGGGCGCCGTAGTCGTTTAGGTCGCGTTCCTCGTGCAGGGTGTGCACGACCAATCCCTTCCCCATCGGCATGATGGCGATGGGGTGCTCGCGCCGGGCGATGACGCAGCGCGACAGGGCTATCTTTCCGGTGGCCGCGATGGCGTCGCGCAGCACGAGGTAGACGTCCTGCCCGGCGTCGCCGTCCGGGGCCACGTAGTAGCTGGCGTCGAAGTAGATGGGATCGATGGACGCGGCATCGACGAACTTGTCGATCTTGACGGTGGTTGAGCTTTCGATGCGGGCGCTCTCGAAATCCTCGTCGTCGACGATGAGGTAGCTGTTCTTCTTGAACTCGTAGCCTTTCACGAGGTCGCCGCGCGACAGCGTGTCCCCGGTTTCCGCGTCCTGAGTGATCATCCTGATGCGGTTGCCGGTCTTGGGATTGATGAGGTTGAAGTGCAGCGACCCGCGGTCGTGGTTGGCGCTGTAGAGCGCCACCGGGCAGGAGACCAACGCCAGCCTGAGGTGTCCGCGCCAGATTGGACGTTGCGCCATTCTTCGTCTCCTCCTGAGCAATCGACGCATTCCGTCCGGCTCGGGCGAACCCACCATAACGGTTCAGGCGGCCACGCATAGCGGAACGGCAGGTGTGCACGGAAGGCTTACGGAACGGACTCCCTGGGCACGCCCGCGGCCATTCAACTCGCGCGGCTGCCATCGAGGTCATCTTGCCTTCACCGGCTACATCGACTTCCCCGCCACGCAAGCTGAGGCCAGGAAAGGACGGCGATTGAGGGTCAGTGAAACCGAGTTCCTTGCCGGATGCCTCGCGCTTGTCCCCCATGGGCTTCGGTCAACGGACCCACACGGCGTACTGCCTTGCGAGCGGGGCTGACGTCCGCACCCCGGTGAGACTTTGCTGGAAGCCGTATGCAAGCAGCTTCTGGCACATGCGGCGACCGAGCCGCGTTCGGATGCGGCTTTCGCGAGCGAAGCGCCGACGCTATCCTGCCTCTGCCATGTGCAACCTGTATTCGATGACTACGAACCAGCAGGTCATACGCGACCTGGCCCGCGCGATGCGAGACTTGTCCGGCAACCTGCCTGCCTTGCCGGGCATCTTCCCCGACCAGTCCGCTCCCGTCGTGCGCAACGGAGCGGACGGCATCCGCGAGCTTGTTCGGGCACGCTGGGGCATGCCGTCGCCCGCCTTCGTGTTGGCCGGGCGCAAGGTGGACCGCGGCGTGACCAACGTACGCAACACCGAAAGCCCGCATTGGCGCAGGTGGCTTGCTCCGGCCTCGCGCTGCCTCGTGCCGTTCACGTCCTTCAGCGAAAGCGCGCGACAGGCGGACGGCAGGTCCGAGCCGGTCTGGTTTGCCTTGGACCCGAGCCGTCCCCTGGCCTTCTTCGCGGGGATCTGGACGGGGTGGACCTGCACTCGAAAGGTCGCCGAGGGAGAGGTGACCTGCGAGCTGTTCGCGTTCCTGACGACCGAGCCGAACCGGGAGGTCGGGGCGGTCCCCCCCAAGGCCATGCCGGTCATCC
>CAXTFJ010000188.1:0-6841 GCA_964243405.1 uncultured Lichenihabitans sp.
AGCGTCACCACGACGCCCAGCGCGACCGCGACCCCGAGCAGAATCCGGTTCTGACACTCGATCGATGGAAGGCGACGGCGAACCAAGCGCTGGACGGCTCGAAGGCGCGGGCGTCGGATCACGTGGGCTCGCCTGGCTTCAGGCATCCAGCCTCGCGCTCGTCGAACTCGCGGCCCGTTAGCTCGACCGTCCAACCGGGACATTTCTCGATGAAAGTCGCGATGACCTCCTCGGGCGTATCAGTCAGCACCAGGACGAGGCGTGCAGTCGACAGGTCGCGGACACCGCGGTCAGTTCGGACGATGAACGCCTCGAACGGCTGCATCACATCCACCGCTCGGATTGCAACGCGAGGACAACGGCAACCATTATGCCCAGCACGATGGCTGCGATCTCGAGGCAATGAGATTGCCGCTCAGCCGAGGGGAGGAGTCGGCGGACCGTTTGAAGAAGGCCTTGTAGGACAAGCCGACGGATCATAGTGGCGCATCGCTCGATTGAAGCGCGACAGGGATCAGCTCAGGTCGCCGATGCCGGCCGAGCCGCACCATCCGGACCTCACGCCTAATCCAGCGATGCGAAATCTCCAACCCCCACAGCCACAGGACGCCGATACCCAGCGCGAGCGCCGCAGTCACCAGCCAGGGGAACTGCTGCTCAGCCGAGGGGAGCCGGCCTCGAATCGTGCGAAGGAGGTCACGGCGGGTCACATCGGCTCCTTTGGATCCCATCCGCGGGCAATAACACCCGGGCAAGCCGCACCAGATGGCTCTGTGCGGTTCCGACGTAGCGGCCGTGATGATACCGCCTACCTCCTTATAGTGGGCAAAGTCCACCAGCGCCCGGAACGCCCGCTCGATCTCGCGCATGTTGGCCTGGTCGAGGGCGTCGGTGATCGCGGCGGCGGGGATCATGGGTGCCCTCGGGTCATTGAGCGCTTCGGAGAAATTATGTTCGGGATCAAGCACGTTGCTGCTTCCACTCCTGATTGATTGCCACAAGCACGCTGCCGATCAGGATCGCGGCCCCACCGAGCAAAATCTCAGGCGTGGCAGCATCTTCGAAGAAGACCACGCCCGATATAGCTCCCACGAGCGGTTCGAGGTTGAGAAACACGCCCGAGCTCGCCGCTGACAGATTGGGCGCCCCCAACTGCCAAGCGACGATGGCGACGACCGTCGAAAACACACCCTGCCCGGCAATGCTGGCCCAGCCCAGCAACGAGAGGTGAAGGGTGGGCAGGCCGTGCATGAGAACGACGATGGGCAGATCGCCCGTGCTGGCCTTCGCGGGGCTGTGGGAGACGTGGCGCGATCCGGAAGGCGAGGACGTGCTGTCGTGCACGATCGTGGTGTCGGGCGCCTCGGACTGGATAATGGCCTATCACGACCGCATGCCGGTGCTGCTCGGGTCCGAGAGCTTCGACGCCTGGCTGAACGGGACTGCGGGGCCCGACACGCTGCAGCCCGCGGCCGAGGGCGCCTTGCGCGAATGGGTGGTCGACGCGCGGGTGAACTCGACGGGCGTGGGCGACGACGATCCGGAGATCGTAGCTCCGCTGGGCGAAGCAGCCGCTTGAAGCCCTAACGCGACGAAGCCGACCGTCTGTGCTCGATCAGCATGGGCAGCCGCTCGCCCGGCCGTAGGCTCAGGCGGGCCACAGGTTCGACAACCCAGCCCGGCTTGAGGCGAAGCCGCACGTCACGCGCCAGGGTCGCCAAGCACATGACGGCTTCCGTCAGCGCGAACGCAGCTCCGGTGCAAACTCGCGGCCCGATGCTGAACGGCACGTACGCGTAGCGCGGGATCGGCGCAGCGGCGCCGGGGAGGAAGCGATCCGGCACGAAGCTGTCCGGTTTTGCCTTGCGACATGCAAAACGAGGCTAAGTCATTGTCAATGCATCGTGATTTTGGTCGTAACCTGCTCTTCGTCAGCCATGTTATGCACGGTGTTATGCATCCGGCCGCCGTGCAAGCGCGCCGAAGGGGCTGAAGTCGCTGACTTTGCTTGACTGGGTTGGCGACGGGAGGTCGCCTGGCGCGCCCAAGGGGAATCGAACCCCTGTTTTCGCCGTGAAAGGGCGACACCATCCGTAAGTCCAACGACTTTCGTGGCGAGAAAAATGGTTGGAATGTCGGTAGGAATAATTCGTGGCTAAGGGGCTAACTCATTCTGGTTGCTGCTCCTGGAGCCGATTCCCTTCGCCCGCTCCAGTTTTGCGCCAAGGCGCTGGACTTCCGGCAGGGCGGCATCGGCCACCGCCGGTTTCGGCTTCCGCCGACCATCGCGTCGGTCCGCCCCGTCGGGTCCCGGCCGGCATGCACTAGATTAGATCTGCTGTCGGCGCGCTAGGCTGGACCGCTGAGGCGCTTCATGACGCAGCCTCCGTAGCAAATCCGAGCAGGATTCTTACCCGCGGTATACCCGACACGCCGGGAGGCTAGCAGGATGCGTCAGAGATATCCGGCAGAAATAGCGACTCGAAGCCGAAGTGGAGCGGGCGAAGGGAATCGAACCCTCGTATGCAGCTTGGGAAGCTGCCGTTCTACCATTGAACTACGCCCGCGTCAGACAAAGACTAACGTGGTTCGGGAGCGGGGGAAACGGGTTTGGCCAGCTTTTTTCGCCAGGAAAGCGATCAGGCGGTCCCGGCTCCGGGTCGGACGGGGAGGGCCGCGCGGGCGAGGGCGGTGTCGAACAGGGCGTCGACGTCGACGCCGAGGCGCCGGCGCCAGTTGGGCCGCTCCGCTCCCGTGCCGGGCAGGTTGATGGCGACCATCTCGCCCGCGAGGTCGTCCGCCTGGGCGACCACGAGCATGGACGGGGTCGTGGCCGCGAAGCCGTGCACGGCGGCGACGAGGTCGACGGCGGCGTCGGGCTCGCCCGCGAGGTCGGGGCGGCCCACCGCCTCGGCGAGCTTGCGCCGCTCGATGGCCCGGTCGTGCTCCGCGTGGTCGGCCTCGGCGGTGGTGAACGAGCCGAGGGCGCGCCGCTCGGCGATCTCGGCGCCGCGCCACCAGCCCGCGAAGGTCGGCAGGTCGTGGGTGGCGACGCAGGCCACCGCCATCGGCGGATAGGTGGCGGCGGGCTTGAAGCCGAGCGCGTCGTCGCGTTCGAACAGCACCACGCGATAGCTCAGCACGTCGGCCTGCGCGAGCCGTTCGCGGAAGCCGGGCGCCACGGTGCCCAGGTCCTCGCCAATCACCAGGCATCGGGCGCGCTGGCTTTCCAGCGCCAGCTCGCCGATCATCTCCTCGAACGGGTAGTGGACGTAGGCGCCGGCCGCCCCCGGTAGGCCGTCGGGGATCCAGAACAGCCGCGACAGGCCCATGGCGTGGTCGATGCGCAGCGCCCCGGCGTGCCGCATGTTGGCGGCGAGCAGGCCCGCGAACACGTCGAGCCAGGCGCGGCCGGGCGCGGTGGGGATCGGCGGCGGCAGGCCCCAGGTCTGGCCGTCGGCCGAGAAGGCGTCCGGTGGAGCGCCGACCGAGATGCCGCCCGCGTAGACGCCCTGGTTGGCCCAGGCTTCCGCGCCGCCGTGCGAGGTGCCCACCGCGAGGTCGCGGTAGAAGCCTAAGGACAGGCCGGACTCGGCCCCGGCGCGGGCCGCGTCGGCCAGCTGCCGGTCGGCGAGCCACTGCAGGTAGAGCTGGAAATCCACGCGCGCGGGGTTGGCGGCCCGGTAGGGAGCCGCACCCGGCCCGTCCGGCCGCCGCAACTCGGCGGGCCAGGTCCACCACACATCGCCGTTCCGCTCGTCGGACACGGCCGCGAATAGCGCGAAATCGGCCAGGGGCGTGCCACCCCCGCGGACGAAATGCTCGAAATCAACCGCGTCGGGATCGGCGGGCAGGCGTCGGCGACGGTCGTCGAAAGCCGCGAAGCTCGCCTTGAGCACGGCCTTCTTGACGGCCCAAACCCGGCCGTAGTCGATGGCTTCCAGCGCTTTCAGCGACGCGACCTCGTCCGCGTGGGCAGCGAGCACCTGCTCGACCTCCGCCGACTCGGCCGCGACCGAGGGATGGGTGACGTCGATGTAGAGCGGCTCGAGGAAGCGCCGCGCCGTGGGATAGTAGGGGCTCACCTGGTCGCGGTGCTCGGCCGAGAGCGTGTGCAGCGGGTTGAGCCCGATAATGCCCGCGCCGCGCCGTCCCGCCTGCGCGGCGAAATGCGCGAGCGTCGTGAAGTCGCCGATGCCCTGGTCGCCCGCGTGGCGCAGCGTGTAGAGCTGGGCCGCGACCCCGAACGCCCTGCCCCCGGCGCGCAGGTCGGGCGGCAGGAAGCAGGTCCGCGGCGCGACCGTCAGCGCGCAAACGGTCTCGGGATCACCGTCGAGCCACAGGCGGTGGCGCCCGACCGGCTGGACCGGCAGGCTCAGCCGCACGCTATCCACCGGGCGGCCGTCGACCGCGGTTCCGGACGAGCGCGGGGCTCCGGCCAGGTCGAGCGTCACGCGGTCGGTCGAGCCGTCCTCGCGCGCGACCACGAGGACCGCGGAATCGGGCGGGGTTGCGACGCGCAACACGGGCGCGTCCCCCTCCCAGGCCAGCAGCGTTTCAGGCAGGAGGCGGTGGTCGTGGGCCGCCGCGAGCCGGGCGAGGCCGTCGCGCACGCCCTCGTCCGAGCCGACCTCGAACCCCATGGCGGCGAGGATCTTCGTCTTGGTCTCGTCCGACACCGCGTGGCGGGTGCCGTTCATCTCGAACCAGTCGGGCGCGACCCCGGCCGCCTCGGCCAAGCGCCCGAGCAGGTCGGAGGACGGGTGTGCGGAACCGTTCGTATCCACGAGTCAGAGATCCTCCACGGCGGCCAGCACCGAGCGCGCCGATACAGTCAGCGGGGTGCCGCCCTGCCCCAGTCGCTCCGCCGCGCCGTCCGCCGCGGCGGTGTCTAGCACGACTCGCCAGCCGCGGCCCGCCCGTGTTTCAGGCAGCCGGACGTCGAGCGGCTCGGGGCCGGCGTGATGGACGACCAGCACGCGGGAGGCGGCACCATCCTCCGCGTCCGGACCGCCCAGCACGGCGATCAGCGTGGGGCTCGACGGGTGTTCCCAATCCGACGGGGCCGGGGCCTCGCCGTCGGGACGGCGCCACGCCACGTCGGGGACACCGTCGCCGGCCGCGGTTCCGGTCAGGAAATGGTCGTCGGTCAGGGCGGGCTGCGACAGGCGGAAGTCGACCAGGCGACGCACGAAGCCGGTCAGGTCGGGGGAGTCCGTCCAGTCCGTCCAGGTGGAGGGATTGTCCTGCGCGTAGGCGTTGTTGTTGCCGGCCTGGGTGAGGCACCGCTCGGTGGAGGGGCCGAGCATCGGCGTGCCGCGCGACAGCATGAGGGTGGCGAGCAGGTTCTTCTGGTCACGCAGGCGGCGGGCGAGCACGGCGGGGTCGTCCGTTTCGCCCTCGGCTCCGTCATTCCAGGAGAAGTTGTCGTCCGTGCCGTCGCGGTTGTCCTCGCCATTCGGCCGGTTGCGCTTGGCCGTGTAGGAGACGACGTCGGCCAGCGTGAAGCCGTCGTGCGAGGATACGAAGTTCACACTGCGCGACGGCCGGTGCTTCCAGCCGAACAGGTCGGCCGAGCCGGCCACCCGTCCCGCCAGCTCGGCGGGGCCGCCATCGCCGCGCCAGAAGCGGCGCGCGGCGTCGCGGTAGCGGTCGTTCCACTCGCCCCAGCGGGGATCGAACTGACCGAGCTGGTAGCCGCCCGGCCCGATGTCCCAGGGTTCGGCGATGAGCTTGAGGCCGCTCAGCGTCGGGTCCTGCTGGATGGCGGCGAGCAGCGGGCCCTCGCGCTCGAAGCCGCTCATCCGCCGCCCGAGCGTGGGTGCCAGGTCGAAGCGGAAGCCGTTGATCCCGCCGTGTGTCACCCAGGCGCGCAAAGAGTCCATCACCAGGCGGATCACGATGCCCCGGTCGCAGGCCAGGATATTGCCGCAGCCCGAATCGTTGACGTAGAAGCGCGCGTCGTCGGGGCGCAGGCGGTAGTAGGTGGCGTTGTCGAGCCCGCGCAAGGACAGGGTGGCGCCGAGCTCGTCGCTCTCGCCCGTGTGGTTGTAGACCACGTCGAGGATGACCTCGATGCCGGCCGCGTTCAGCGCCGCGGTCGTGGCCCGCACTTCCGGCCAGCCGCCGGGCGCGAGCTTCGGGTCGGGCGCCAGGAAGCTGACGGGGTTGTAGCCCCAGTAATTGGTGAGCCCCAGCGGCGGCAGGTGGCGCTCGTCGATCCAGGGCGAGGCGGGCATGAGCTCGACGGCGGTGACGCCGAGCTTGACGAGGTGGTCGAGCGCTGCAGGTGAGGCGAGACCCGCGAAAGTGCCGCGCAGGGGATCGGGCACGCCGGGATGGCGCATGGTGAAGCCGCGGACGTGCAGCTCGGAGATGATCGTGCGCGCCCAGGGCTGGCCGCCGTGCCACGGCTCGGCGGGCGGGGGGGCGGGCGTCACGATCCCCTTGGGCATGACGGGGGCGCTGTCGACTCCGTCCGGCCGGTCGGGGTCGCCGTCGGCATAGCCCCGCATCGCGGGGTCGGGCACGAAGGGGCGGTCGAGCGCCAGCGCGTAGGGGTCGACCAGCAGCTTGGCGGGGTTGAAGCGATGGCCCTCGCGGGGCGCGTAGGGGCCGTGCGCCCGCAGGCCGTAGCGGGTGCCGGGCGGAACACCGGCCACGTGGGCGTGGAACACCTCGCCCGTGCGCTCGGGCAGGGCGACGCGCTCCACCTCGCGCTTGCCCACCGCGTCGAACAGGCACAATTCAACCCGCTCCGCGTGGGCGGAGAAGACCGCGACATCGACGCCGTCGCCCCGGGGCGTGACGCCCAGGGTGTCCGGCGAGCCGGGAGTGACCC
>CAXTFJ010000189.1:0-6841 GCA_964243405.1 uncultured Lichenihabitans sp.
ACCTGCAACAGGATGTTGTAGAGGTCCGGGTGGGCCTTCTCGATCTCGTCGAGCAGCAGCACGCAATGGGGATGCTGGTCGATGCCGTCCGTCAGCTACCCACCCTGGTCGAAGCCCACGTAGCCGGGAGGCGCGCCGATCAGGCGGCTGATCGTGTGCCGCTCCATGTATTCGGACATGTCGAAGCGGATCAGCTCGACGCCCAGGCTCGAGGCGAGCTGGCGCGCCGCCTCCGTCTTGCCCACGCCCGTGGGGCCGGAGAACAGGTAGGAGCCGATCGGCTTCTCCCCGTCGCGCAGGCCCGCGCGTGCCAGCTTGATCGCGGAGGTCAGCGCCGCGATGGCCCCGTCCTGCCCGTAGACCACGGTCTTCAGGTTGGTTTCGAGGTGCTCCAGCACCTCGGCATCGTCCTTCGACACGGTTTTGGGCGGAATGCGCGCCATCGTGGCGATCGTGGTCTCGATCTCCTTGATGCCGATCGTCTTCTTGCGCCGTGCCTCGGGGATCAGCATCTGCGACGCGCCCGTCTCGTCGATAACGTCGATGGCCTTGTCGGGCAGCTTGCGGTCGTGGATGTAGCGGGCCGACAGCTCGACGGCGGCCTTCACGGCCTCGTTGGTGTAGCGGACCTTGTGGAACTCCTCGAAATAGGGCTTGAGGCCCTTGAGGATCTCCACCGCGTCCGGCACGGACGGCTCGTTCACGTCGATCTTCTGGAACCGGCGCACGAGGGCCCGGTCCTTCTCGAAATACTGGCGGTATTCCTTGTAGGTGGTCGAGCCGATGCAGCGCAGCCCGCCCTGCGCGAGCGCGGGCTTGAGCAGGTTGGAGGCGTCCATGGCGCCGCCCGATGTCGCGCCCGCGCCGATCACCGTGTGGATCTCGTCGATGAAGAGCACCGCGTTCTTATGGTTCTCGATCTCCTTCATGACCTGCTTGAGGCGCTCCTCGAAGTCGCCCCGGTAACGGGTGCCGGCCAGCAGCGTGCCCATGTCGAGCGCGAAGACGGTCGCGCCCGCCAGCACCTCCGGCACCTCGTTCTGGATGATCTTGCGCGCCAGCCCTTCCGCGATCGCGGTCTTGCCGACGCCGGGGTCGCCCACCAGCAGCGGATTGTTCTTCTGGCGGCGGCACAGCACCTGGATGGTGCGCTGCACCTCCTGCTCGCGGCCGATCAGGGGATCGATGCGGCCGTCCTTGGCCTTCTTGTTGAGGTTGACGCAGTAGGCTTCGAGCGCCCCCTCCTTCTTCTTGGAGTCGGAGCCCTCCTTGCCGTCCTTGTCGCGGCCCTCGTTCTCCTCGTCCGCGCCGCGCGGCCCCTTGGTGCCGTCGGACAGGCCCGGCCGCTTGGCGATGCCGTGGCTGATGTAGTTGACGGCGTCGTAGCGCGTCATGTCCTGCTCCTGCAGGAAGTAGGCGGCATGCGACTCGCGCTCGGCGAAGATGGCCACCAGCACGTTGGCACCCGTCACCTCCTCGCGTCCGGACGACTGGACGTGGATGTGTGCGCGCTGGATCACCCGCTGAAAGCCGGCGGTCGGCTTGGCGTCGTCATGGCCCTCGGCCACGAGGTTCTCGAGCTCGTGGTCGATGTAGTCGGCCAAGTGCTTCTTGAGCACGTCGATGTCGACGGAGCAGGCCTTGAGAACGGCGGACGCGTCGCCGTCGTCGGTCAGGGCCAGCAGCAGGTGTTCGAGGGTCGCGTATTCGTGGTGCCGCTCATTGGCGACCGCGAGGGCACGATGCAGCGATTGTTCGAGCGCGCGTGAGAATGCAGGCATAGCGGCAACGGCCTCTCAGTTCTTTTCCATGATGCATTGCAGGGGATGTTGGTGCTTGCGCGCGAAATCCATCACCTGCGTCACTTTGGTCTCGGCGATCTCGTAGGTGAACACGCCGCACTCGCCCACACCGTGGTGATGGACGTGGAGCATGATGCGCGTCGCCTCCTCGGCGTTCTTGTTGAAGTATTTGCGCAGGACCGCCTCCACGAATTCCATCGGCGTATAGTCGTCGTTGAGCAGCAGCACGCGGTACATGTTGGGTCGCTTGGTTTGCGGCTTGGTCCGGGTGATGACGGCGGTTCCGGACCCCTCGCCCCCGCCCCGCTTCGGCTCCTTGGCCGCCGTCACGAGCCCTTGCGATGCGCCATCCGTTCCGCGCCAGACGAGTGTTGAACCTGCGTTACGGCTGGTCGGGTCCTTGGATCTCATGAACGGCGGGTCTTTCGTAATGCCAGATGCCGGCCCTCGCTAATCTACGGTCCTCCGAACCGCTTCGCCAGGGGCGCGGTGCATTCCAGTCCGACAAGCAATCTTCGAGCCGATCATGGCGCAAGCATGACTCACGCGCGTCGCGGGTCATTGCGGCCCAGACCAGTTGCACGCTGACATCACGCGCATGTGATCGGTTCCGGAGACCGGCGGTTAACCCACCTGTAACTGCGACCGCCTAGCGTGAAGTCGAGTGTTGTTTCAGCCACTTCGGTGTTGCCGCCGGGCAGGGTCGAAGAGGTGAGGGCCGGTGGTGGGATCGTCCATGAGTCCGCGTTTGCGTCGCACAAAAGCGGTTCGGACCTCCCAGATCGGGGCGGTGGGGCTCATGGCCGCGCTCCTCGTCCAGGCCACGCCCGCCGAGGCGCGGCATCACCGCGGGGCGGCGCACCACCACATCCGTCCAAGCCACCACGCGGCCCGCGAAGGCGGGCATCACGTTTCGGCCCGGGCGCTGACGAGCGAGACACCCATGTTCGCCGCCATGGTGGTGGACGCGGGCACCGGCCGCACCCTGTTCGCCGACCACGAGAACGACCTGCGTCATCCCGCCTCCATCACCAAGGTGATGACGCTCTACCTGCTGTTCGAGAAGCTCAAATCGGGCGAGATGCACCTCGACGACCGGATCGAGGTGTCGCGGCACGCGGCCAGCATGTCGCCCACCAAGCTCGGCCTGCGGCCCGGCTCGTCGATCCGCATCGAGGATGCCATCAAGGCCATCGTGACCAAGTCGGCCAACGACATGGCGGTGACGGTGGCGGAGGCGATCGGCGGCGACGAGCACAGCTTCGCGGCCCTGATGACCGAAAAGGCGCACGCCCTCGGCATGTCGCGCACGCAGTACGTCAACGCGTCCGGCCTCCCCGACGCCCGCCAGCTGACCACCGCCCGCGACCTGACCGTGCTCGGACGCGCCGTGCGGGAGAATTTCCCCGCCTACTACCACTTCTTCTCGATCCCGAGCTTCAGCTACGCGGGTCAGGTGATGGCCAACCACAACCACCTGCTGGGCCGCATCGACGGCATGGACGGGATCAAGACGGGCTACACGGGCGCGTCCGGGTTCAACCTGCTCACCTCGGTCGCCCGCGACGGACACCGGATCGTGTCGGTGGTGCTGGGCGGGCGCACCGCCGCCAGCCGCGACCGGATCATGGCGGGCCTCATCGAGGACCACATCGACGAGACGACCTCGACCAAGTTCGCCGAGGCTCCCGTTCCGGCCCCCCAGGAGGCTCCCTCCGAAACGGTCGCGGACGCCGAAGACCAGGACGGACCGCACGAGGCCGCGCCGCCGCCCGAGCCGGACAGGGAGGAGCATGGCCCCAGCCTGATCGCCCCAACCCTCGCGCTGCCCCCGGTTCCGGCGCCGCGGCCCAGGGACCGCGCCTGGGTCGCGAGTCGCCCGGAGACGTCCTCGCCGGTCGAACACGCCCGCCCCGCCTTCATTCCGGGGGCGCCGAAAGCCGACAGGCTCGCGGCCGACGAGCGCCGCCGCCTGGCGCTCGACGGGTCGACGAGCGCCCGCTCGACGAGCATCGAGACGTCGGAAGACCTCGTCGCCACCGCGACGCCCTCGTCCCTGCACTGGATGGCGGGTCCGCCCGGGATCAAGGTCGCGTCCGCCCTGCCGCCCCGCCCCGTGGGTCAGGATGAGGTCCGGTCCCGGGCCGCAGCGGAGACGTCCGATGATCGGACCGGTTCGACCGCGCCGCGCGGCAATTGGACGATCCAGATCGGCGCCACGGATGCGCCCGGCAAGGCCACCGACCTGCTGGCCCGGGCGAAGAACCAGGACCGCTCCGCCCTCGCGTCGGCCCACCCATTCACCGAAAAGGTCAGGAAGGGCGACGCGACGCTCTACCGGGCCCGCTTCGCCGGGCTCGAGCCCCAGCAGGCCGAGGCCGCCTGTCGCACGCTGAAACGCTCGGGATTCGCCTGCTTCGCGACCCGCGACTGATCGCTGCGTCCGAAATCACCGGTCCGAGCGAGCAAAGCCCATTCCCCCCCGTCCACGCGTACCCGCGAGTTCTACGGATGTCGTCGCATCAGAACGTCTTTGGCCTCATTGACCCGCGCCGCGAGGGCCGTCGAGCCGCCCTGGTCGGGATGCAGCTTGCGAATGAGCGCGCGGTGGGCCCGCGTGATCTCCTCCCGGGTGGCGCTCTTCGCAAGACCAAGCACTTCGTGAGCCTCATCCTCCGACATGGAACCTGGACGCCCGCCGGCTCGCTCCGACGCACGACCGCCCCGCGGGTCGTGTCCCTGCTGAGCTGCCTCACGCCAGCCGGGAAAACGGCGGTCGAGATAAGCTTCCAGCAGCCGGGCGCCTTCGGGGTCGTCCCGCAGGCAGGCCTGGTGCAGCGCTAGGCAGCGGCCACGGCTCAACCCGTCGAGCGCCGCGCCTTCGTCGGGTCCGGCCAGAACCGTGCCCCGGAGGGCGCCCGCCCCGTGGTCGAGCTCCATCTCGATCATGGCGGAGCGCACGCGGTCCAGGCGGCGCCGGGGGCGAAGCAGACCGGTCAGGTCGTCGAGCCTCGGCAGCCTTCTCAGGCTGAGCCAGCACCCGAGGCCGCCGAGCACGATCGCGAGGTTGAGGGAGCCCCGCAGGAGGACCAGGAACGCGGCCGCGAAAGCCAGCAGCGCCCCGACGCGGCGCATCAGCGCCGCCAACGCCGCGGGGTTGGACCGGACGAAGGTCTTCAGCCCGGCCGAGGCGAGCCACAGGATCAGCAAACCCGCGATAAGGAATGGCATGCCCCCACTATCGCCCGATCCCCGCGATCGGAAAAGCGACTTCTGGGCCGCAGTCGCGCACGGCGACGCGGGGGCGAGTGAAGTGGAGCAGCGTCCGGTGCCTTGTGTTCCGGAACGAGGTCCGCCGCGTGGATCCGGAAACCGCGGGAGCTTTTCGATTGACAAGATCGGCGGGCGTTTCCATAAGCCCGGCACGAGTTGAGCGAGGCACCTCCGCGCGATCGGAAGTGCCCCGTTTCACTCCAGCCGAACCGTCGCAAGAGGCGGTCGCGCGCTTCGGCCCGGAGGAGTGTCCCGAGCGGCAAAGGGGGCGGACTGTAAATCCGCTGGCTTAGCCTTCGTAGGTTCGAGTCCTACCTCCTCCACCGGCTCGCGTTTTCACGAGATCCGGCTCGCGGGTGTAGCTCAATGGTAGAGCAGCAGCCTTCCAAGCTGAATACGAGGGTTCGATTCCCTTCACCCGCTCCAGCATTCGACAACTTGGCTTACGTCATCCGCAATGATCGGCTGACGCATTCGGAATAACCGTCACTTTTGGTCTGCCGCCGGCCCATACCCGCGCCCGATCGGCCTATCGGACCTGCACCCGAGAGGTTCGCCAGCCGAGTGTCCTACTGCCGCGCCCCCGCCGCAGTGGGGAGCGTAACGGTTCCAGCACCGGATCCCGAGCTCGACGTCGTCGCTGGCGACGTCGAATACAGGGTCTCCTGTGGCTGAACCAGCACTGGACAGAGGCGCAAGCAGATCACCGGGAAATCGGTGGGCTGGCTGCAGACATTCTGGGCGACCTGCTGGATGCACTGGCAGGTGCAAACCGCAGAAGCAGAGCCTGGCAACGCCGCAAGGAGAAGGATAGCGATCACGCGCAATCGGATGGCTCCATTCGAGAACCGGTCTCGTCGATCCATGACGTGCCGGATTGGCCCGCGCCTGTCCACTCCGCTCGCGGCGCCCCTGGCCGAGAGACCGGGGGCGTCTTTCTTCGTTTCAGGACCGGTCCAGCGCCGCCGCCCGCCGCCGTTCCTGTCGGTTCGCGTACTCGGCTCGCTCCCGTTCTTCCTCAGCCTGCTCGCGCTCGGCGGTCATCTCGCGACCGATCCTCTTGGCTCTGGCGTCTGGCGAGACGGGTTTGACGTCGAACAGGGTGGCGACGCGCCGCATCTCGGCCGCATGGACCTCGTTGATCGGCTCGGGACGTAGGCTGTCGCGGATAATCTGCATCGGACACCTCCCTGGTTAGGGGAAAGTGGGGCGGTCCCATGACGCTGTCCATCGCTCGCCGCGGCGAGCGCCGGGTCGTCCACAGCATTTCAAAGGTATCCCGGCGTGCCGTCGCGGACCACGGTCGGGCGACGCCGGATGGCGACCCCGCGCCGGACGTCAACCGGCAAAGATCAAAATGAAGGACCCCTTGGTTGGGTGTTGCGCTCATTTGAGGAGTGCTCTGCCCACAAGGATAAAACGCCGCCGGCTATTGCGTTCATCAGTGCGTTCATGACGATCGCGATACTGTCGAAATCCTTGACTTGGTCGAGTTGTTGGACGCAGCAGGGCGGCTTGTCGGCAGTTCAGGCCCGGTAGCGAGCAGCCTTAATCTGTACACAGTGGGGTACCACCCGCATGAGCCTCTGGGTCTCTGTCCTACTCGGTAGCATGATGACGAGCTGCGCATTCGCAAGCGAGATGAACCTAAGATCGCTCAATGGACAATGGCAAGGCGACGACCTGGCATTGACGATCAACATTGATACCCTTCAAGCCAACACGAACCCCGAAATGCCATTCGAGTGGAACGCGTTCCACTTGAT
>CAXTFJ010000190.1:0-6690 GCA_964243405.1 uncultured Lichenihabitans sp.
GGACCCCACCGTCACCCAGGTGTCGACCATGGTGTTGCGGTCCACGTAGGCACCCAGGTTGACGAAGGACGGCATCAGCACGACGCCGGGTGCGATGTAGGCCGAGCGCCGAACCACGCAGGAGGGGACGGCCCGGAACCCGGCGTCGGCGAAGCGGTTCGCGCCCCAGCCGTCGAACTTGGACGCCACCTTGTCGTACCAGGACGAGCCGCCCGGGCCGCCGGGGATCAGCGCCATCCCGTTCAGCCGGAAGGACAGCAGCACGGCTTTCTTGAGCCACTGGTTGACGGTCCAGGCCTGCGGGCCCGAGGCGCCGGGGACCTTCTCGGCGACGCGCAGGGTGCCGGCGTCGAGCAGGTCCAACGCGGCCTCCACCGCGTCGCGCACCTCGCCCGTCGTGTCGGTGCCGACCGTGGCCCTGTCGGCGAACGCCGCCTCGACGATGCGCTGGAGTTGGTCGTGCTGCATGGAGCCCTTCGTCCGTTCGGCGCAGGTTTCGGGCGGAGGACGCACGATGTCAACGGCGGGCGGCCCCGCTCCTCAAGCCACGCCTTCCGCCAGCACGGCGCTGCGCGGCAGCGGGCCGCGCAGGCGCTGGCGCCAGCGCACGAACAGCAGGCCCGCGACCGCGAAGATCCCGGCCGTGAGCCCGAGCCACACGCCCGGCGCCCGCAGGCCGAGCGGGAAGGCGAGCAGCGCCCCGAGCGGCAGGCCCACGCCCCAGTAACCCGCGGCCGCGATCATCATGGGGGCGCGCGTGTCCTTGAGGCCGCGCAGCATGCCGGACAGCACCACCTGGGCGCCGTCGGCGATCGAGAACAGCCCCGCCAGCCGGAGCAGCGTCGCGCCGACCTCCTGGACCGCGGCGGCGCCCGGCTCGGCATCGCCGATGAACAGGCCGATGATGGCGTGCGGCACGGCGAGCAGCACGGCGCCCAACACCAGCATGCTCCCCATGCCGAGCGCGAGCGCGGTCCTTCCCGAGCGGGCCACGGCGGCCCGGTCACCCGCGCCAGCGGCGCGGCCGACGCGCACGGTGGCGGCCTGGGCCAGGCCGAGCGGGACCATGAAGGTGAGCGAGGCCGCCTGCAGCGCGATCGCGTGAGCGGCGAGCGAGGGCGCGTCGAACAGCCCGACGAGGCCGGCCGCGACCGCGAACATGCCCGTTTCCAGCACCAGGCCGATCCCGATGGGCAGGCCGAGCGCCCAGAACGCGCCGAAGCCGGACCAGCGCGGCCACGCCAGGCCGGAGAACAGCCGGAAGGCGCGGACGCGGGGGTGCCGCAGCGCCACGGCCGCCATCGCGGCCGCCATGAGGGTGTTGGAGGCGAGCGTCGCCAGACCCGACCCGAACAGCCCCATCGGCGGCACGGGCCCGAGGCCGAAAATGAGGACGCGATTGAGGAGCGCGTTCAGCATGACGGCCGTGAATCCCACCACGACCGCGGCGCGTGGCCGCTCGAAGGCCGCCAGGGTGGACCGGAGCACGAGGTAGACGAAGGCCGGCAGGATCGCCCATTCGAGCGCGCGCAGGTAGCCGGCGGCAGCGGTCACAAGGGCGGGCTGCTGCCCGAGCGCGAGCAGGATCGGCTCGGCCTGCCACAGCACGAGCCAGATCGGCCCGGTGATGAGCAGAGCCGCCCAGATCCCCTGCTGGACGACGCGCCGCACCGCCGGCCCATCCGTGCCGCCGCGCCCCAGCTGGTGGGCGATCAGCGGCGACACGGCCGCGGTCACGCCGATGCCGAACAGCAGCGCCACGTGGTAGAGCGCCAGCGCCAGCGGAACGGCCGCCAGGGCGTTCGGCGACACGCGCGCCACCATGGCGGTGTTTGTCAGGCTCATCGCCATCTCGATGGCGTTGGTGACGACCAGCGGCCAGCCGAGCGACAGGCAGGCGAGGAGTTCGGCCCGCCACGGAGCGGGGCGGGAGGCGTGGGACAAGGCGGACGGCATGGGACGTCATACGCGCTGACCTGCCCCATTCCCAGCCACGGGGCGGATCATTTTCGCCCGGCCTGCCTGCCGAAGGGGCATTCGAGCCCGTCCGGCAGGTTTTCGGGCGGGGAGCCGCGCCGGGGCGCCCGGTCAGTGCGCCTTGCGGTGCCCGCGGCCTTCCTGGGTCTTGGTCAGGACGGCATTCTCGTGGGCGGCTTCCTTTTCCGCCTTGCCCGCCGTGGCAGAACTGGTGGCGGCATCCGGGCTGCCCTCGTCATGGGCGCGAGAGGCGGCGGGCTTGGGCTTGCCGTGACCTTCGGTCGGCGCGTCGGCCTTGCCGCCCTCCGTCACCACCGGATGCCCGGCCCCCGCCTTGGCGCTGCCCGCCATCTGGACCTCCTCGGCCTTCTGGTGCTGGGCGGACCGTGTCTGCGGGGCGTCGTCGTTCGAAGCGGTCTTGGTCATTGGACTGGTCTCCTACGGGCCGACAACCGCCCCGGGGCGCATCGGTTGCCTTTCGGGTCGGGGCGGATGGCCCTAACGCTGGCACTCGCCGCAGAAGAAGGTTGAGCGCCCGCCCTGGACGATGCGGCCGATCGTGCCGCGGCACCCCGCGGTGAGGCAGGGGGCGTGCTCCCGGTCGTAGGCGCGGAAGCCGTGCTGGAACGTGCCCAGGCTGCCATCGGTGTGGCGGTAGTCGCGCAGGGAGGAGCCGCCGGCCTGGATGGCTTCCTCCAGCACCGCCTTGATGGTGGCGGCCAGGCGCGCGGCCCGCGCGGTCGGGCCGCCGCCCTTGCGCGCCAGCGTGCCCGCGATCCGCCGGGGCGACAGTTTCGCGCGGTGCAGGACCTCGCAGACGTAGATGTTGCCCAGGCCCGCGATCAGCCGCTGATCGAGCAGCGCCGCCTTCAGCGGCGTGTCCTTGCCCGCCATCAGCGCGCTGAGGCGGGAGCCGTCGAAGGCGTCCGACAGCGGCTCGACCCCGATGGCGCGGAACAGCGGGTGCGCCGCGAGCCCGCCCGGTTCCACCAGGGTCATGAAGCCGAAGCGGCGCGGATCGTTGTAGGTGATCGCGACCCCGCTGCCGAGGTCGAAGCGCACGTGGTCGTGGCGGTCGTCCGCGCTCCGCTCGTGATAGTAGACGCCCGGCCGCACCGCCGGCCCGGACGGGGCCTCGACACGGAACGAGCCCGTCATGCCCAGGTGCAGGGCCAGCGCGGCGCCGTCGTCCAGGTGCGCCAGCACGTATTTGGCGCGCCGCGCCACGGCCTCGACGCGCCGCCCCGTCAGCCGCTCGGCGAAGCGCTCGGGGAAGGGAAAGCGCAGGTCCGGCCGGTTCACGGTGACGCGGGCGAGCGTGGCGCCGGTCATCACGGAGGCGAGGCCTCGCCGGACGGTTTCGACTTCGGGGAGTTCGGGCATCGTGCCGGTCAGTTAGGAACGGTGCGGCCGTGACGCCAGCGGTGGCGAGCGTGGTTTGATCTCAATCCAGCATCTCGTCGGGATCGTCGCGGGCGCCTTGACGGTCAGCCGCCTCGGGATGGAGAACCCGGGGTCAGTTCGCTGGTCGCGACGGGAGGATCGTTTGGTGGATAACGGGGAACATCGCCGCATCTGGACCGAATGGCATCGTGCCTCCGTCAGCCGCGACCAAGAAGCTCTGCTCGCCTTGTATGCGGAGGACGCCATTCTCGAGGCTCCGCTCATTCCGACCGTCTTGGACCAGGACAGCGGCATCGTGCGCGGCCGCGCTGAGATCAGGGCCTTTCTCGACGCGTCTCGTCGTCGGTCGTCGGGCGCGGAAACGCCGGACGTGACGATGCGCTGGTGGCGCGAGGACCGCTTTTTCAGCGCCGGGGATACCTTGGTCTGGGAATACCCGCGCCAAACGCCCGACGGGGAGCAGATCGACATCGTCGAGGTGATGAGGATCGAGGGCGGATTGATCCGGCATCATCGGGTCTACTGGGGCTGGAAGCTGACCTCGACCCTTTTTCGAGGCTGACGGCGCCCACGCGCCTTCGGTCGGATCGGGTCCGCGGACCAGCACCTCAAAGCAGACGGCACGGATGTCAGCCATGGCGGACGTGTGAAAGCGAGGCGGTCTGGGCCGGGCGGATTTCATCCGGGGCCCGTTTGCTTTAAAGCGGGGCCGCTTCGCTAAGGACTCCCATGGACGCGCGCCCCACCAGCGACACCACCCATTTCGGCTACGCGGACGTGGCGCTGGGCGACAAGCAGGGCATGGTCAACACCGTGTTCGACACGGTGGCGAATCGCTACGACCTGATGAACGACCTGATGTCGGGCGGCCTCCACCGGGTGTGGAAGGACGTGTTCGTGGCCAAGGTGAAGCCCTCGCGCGACCGGCCGTTCAACCACCTGGACGTGGCCGGCGGCACGGGCGACGTGGCGTTCCGGGTGGCGGACGCGGGCGGCCCCGCCACCGCCGTCACCGTGCTCGACATTAACGCCGCCATGCTGGAGGTGGGCCGGGCCCGGGCGGGAAAGCGCGGCCACGCGGGCCCCATGCGCTTCGTGACCGGCAACGCCGAGAGCCTTCCGCTGCCGGACGGCCAGTTCGACGCCTACACGATCGCTTTCGGCATCCGCAACGTGCCGCGCATTCCCCTGGCGCTGGCCGAGGCCCACCGGGTGCTGAAGCGCGGCGGCCATTTCCTGTGCCTGGAATTCTCGGCCGTGGACGTGCCGGGGCTCGACCGGCTCTACGACCTGTTCTCCTTCCGCGCGATCCCCGCCATGGGGCGGCTGGTGGCGGGCGACGCCGAGCCCTACCGCTACCTCGTGGAATCGATCCGCAAGTTCCCGAGCCCGGACCTGTTCGCCGACATGATCGTCGAGGCCGGGTTCCGGCGCGCCACCCACACGCGGCTGACGGGCGGCGTGGTGGCGATCCACTCGGCCTGGAAGCTCTGACGGGCTCCCATGTTCGCCACCCTCGGCCACCTGGGACGGCTCGCGCGCGCCGGCTACGTGCTCGCGCACGAGGGCGTGTTCTCCGGCGTGGACCCGCGGCTCGTTCCCCTGGGCGCACGGCTGCCCCTGGCCCTGGCGCGGCTCGTCGCGCGGCGCGACGTGGGCCGGGGCGGCCTGGGGCGGCTCGCGGTGGCGGTGCAGCGGCTCGGGCCGTCCTACGTCAAGCTCGGGCAGTTCCTGGCGACCCGTCCCGACGTGGTGGGCGCCGCGGCCGTCCGCGCGCTGGAAACCCTGCAGGACCGCGTGCCCCCCTTTCCCCGCGCCGTGGCGGTGGACCTGGTCGAGGAAGGCCTGGGCCGTCCCTTGGGCGAGGTGTTCGTCGCGTTCGGCGAGCCCGCGGCCGCGGCCTCCATCGCCCAGGTGCACCGCGCGCGCCTCACGGAGGCGCTGGGCGGCCGCGAGGTGGCGGTCAAGGTGATGCGGCCGGGCGTCGCCCGCGCGTTCCGCCGCGACCTGTCCGACATGGTCTTCGCGGCCCGCGTCGCGGAAGGCTTCGCGCCCGAGGCGCGCCGCCTGAAGCTGGTCGAGGTGGTGGACGCGCTGGCCCGCTCGGTCACGGTGGAGATGGACTTCCGCCTGGAGGCCGCCGCGGCCTCCGAGTTCGCGGAGAACACGGCCCGCGACCCCGGCTTCCGCGTGCCCGCCATCCACTGGGACCTGACCGCCAAGGACGTGCTCACGATGGACTGGGTGGGGGGCACCTCGCTCACCGACGACGCGGGCCTGCGCGCCCGGGGCCTCGACCTGCCGGCGCTCGGGCGCACGGTGATCCAGTCCTTCCTGCGCCACGCCATGCGCGACGGCTTCTTCCACGCCGACATGCACCAGGGCAACCTGTTCGCCGACCCCGAGGGGCGGCTGGTGGCGGTGGACTTCGGCATCATGGGGCGGCTGGGTGCCAAGGAGCGCCGCTTCCTGGCCGAGATCCTCTACGGCTTCATCACGCGGGACTACCGGCGCGTGGCGGAGGTTCACTTCCAGGCGGGCTACGTGCCCGGCACCCACCGCGTCGAGGACTTCGCGCAGGCGATCCGCGCCATCGGCGAGCCGATCCACTCGCGCACCGCCGACCAGATCTCCATGGCGCGGCTGCTCACGCTGCTGTTCGAGATCACGGCGCTGTTCGACATGCGGACGCGCGTGGAGCTCGTGATGCTGCAGAAGACCATGGTGGTGGTGGAGGGCGTGGCCCGCAAGCTCGACCCGCGGCTCGACCTGTGGGCCACCTCGGAACCCGTGGTGCGGGCCTGGATCGAGCAGAACCTCGGTCCCCTGGGCAAGCTGCAGGACGCGGGCGCCGAAATCCGCGGCCTGCTGCGCGCCGCCTCCGCCCTGCCCGACATCCTGGTGCGCGGCGAGCGCATCATCGCCTCGCTGGAGACCGCCGTCGAGCAGGACCGGTTCGGGGCCTCGGGCGCGAGCCTGGAATCGCTCGCCAAGGCGCAGGCCCGCTGGTTCCGCCTGGCGATCGCGGGGCTGGGCGTCCTGGCGCTGGTGGCGCTGCTGCGGTGGGTGGTCTGAGGGGCGACCGAGTCGGACCGACGACTTCCAAGAGTTGCGAAGGGCCGCCGCCAGAGTCAATGTGAGGTCGGCGTCACCCAGGGCTCCGACGTCAGGTTTAACGACGGCCGGTTCTGCCCTTCTCCCCTCGGGGAGAAGGTGGCCGAAGGCCGGATGAGGGGTCTTGTTGGCGCGGAACAACCCCTCATCCGCCCTGTCGGGCACCTTCTCCCCGCTTGCGCGGGGCGAAGGGCA
>CAXTFJ010000191.1:0-6580 GCA_964243405.1 uncultured Lichenihabitans sp.
GGCCAAGGGCGTGATGTTCATCACGGTGGAGGACGAGACCGGGGTCGCCAACCTCGTGCTCTGGGCCAAGGTGTTCGAGGCGAACCGGCGCGTGGTGATGGGCGCGGGGCTGCTGACGGCGCGGGGCCGCGTGCAACGCGCGGGCGGAACGGTGCACCTGATCGTCGAACGGATGACGGACCTGTCGGCCGACCTGGCGACGGTGGGACACTTGGGCGGGCCGTTCCCACTGCCGCACGGGCGCGGCGATGAGGGACATCACGGCGGGGCCGGGCTCGACCCGCGCGGAGCCGTCGGTCCGCCCCGGGCGCGGGACATCTACAGTCCCGACCCGCGCATCGATGCCATCCGGGTCGCACCGCGCGACTTCAGGTGATGGGCGGAGGTCGCTCGGTCACCTGCGCCTTGTGGCAAGGTCCGGCCCAGCGGCGCTGCTAGAATGCTTGGTGGCCTTGTCCTCTGCAATCTATGTTGCACCCGTCTACCCCGCAGCGACCTCGCCGCCGGAATTCGTGCTGGCCACCTGCCGCTGCGGTGACGAGACCGTGGCGGTCAAGACCGACAAGGCCTTCGCGGGGTGGATCGGGACGCCGGTCGGCATCGGCTTCGACGATGCCGCGCTACACCTGTTCGGGGGACAGCACGGCTGCCGGATCGCGTGACCGAAGCGGGCCGCACTTCCTCGCCATTCTCAAGCCCGCGGAACGACGATGGCCCGGATCTCGCCTCTCGGCGCAGGTTCGGCGATGGCCTTGGCGCCCTCGTCGAGGGTGATCCGCCGCGTGACCAGGGGCTCGACCCGGACGGCGCCGCCAGCGATCAACTCGACGGCGCGGCGGTGCGTGAACGGGTTGATGAATGAACTCAGCACCTGCACCTCCCGGAACAGGAGGTCGAAGGGCTCGAACGCGACCTTTGCGCCCTGCGGCAGCCCGCCGAGGATCAGGACCGTGCCGCCCTTGCGGGCGAGCCTGGGCGCCTGCTCGACGGTGTCCGGGACGCCGGCCGCTTCGATCACCTTGTCGGCGCCGCCGGGCAGCAGGCCCGTCTCGCCGCACAGCAGCCTCTCGACGTCGGCGCCCGTCGGATCGAGGGTCGCGGTCGCGCCGAGGGTCTCGGCCAGCGTGCGCTTCTCGGCGCTGCGGGTCACGAGGACGACGCGCGTCGCCCCGGCCAGGCGCGCGAGCTGCACCACCAGGAGCCCGATCAGGCCACCTCCGAGCACCACGACGGACTCGCCGGGCGCGATCCGGGCCAGGTCGATCCCGTGGATGCAGCAGGCGAGCGGCTCGCAGAAGGCGCCGTGCACGGGATCGAGCCCGTCAGGCAGGCGGTGGGCCTGGGCTTGGGGGAGGCAGACGTAGTCCGCAAAGCCGCCGTCGCGATGGATGCCGATCGCCTGGAGCCGGCGGCACAGGTTGACCCTGCCGCGGGCGCATTCGGGGCAACGCCCGCAGGCGATGTTGGGGTCGCCGGTCACCCGCGCGCCGGCCGCGAAGCCGGTGACGTCGGACCCGACGGACTCGACCACGCCGGCGAACTCGTGCCCGAGCGTCACGGGCGGCCTGGACGGGAACGCGCCGTGGAACAGGTGGCGGTCGGTGCCGCACAGGCCGCACGCCTCGACCCTCACGAGCAGGTCGTTCGGACCCGGCACGGGCCGGGCCATCTCGCGGACCGCGAGGGCGCCGACGCCCTCCAAACGGATTGCCCTCATACTGGTCTCCCCCGCCTTCGCCATTGTGAACCGGTCACCGCACCGCCAGGCCCGCCGTCAGCCCCCCGTCGATGCGGAAGTCGGAGCCGGTGATGAAGCCGGCGCGGTCCGACACGAGGTACGCGATAAGGTTGGCCACTTCCTCCGGTTCGCCGATGCGCCCGATCGGGTGGGCGGCGCCGAAGCGCGCGAAGGCGTCCTCCTCCGATACGCCGTCCCCGCCGTAGGTGCGCGCCGCGAGCGACAGGATGGGGGTGCGCACCGAGCCGGGCGAGACCGAGTTGACCCGCACGCGCCCGCCCGCGTGGTCGAGCGCCATCGCGCGCGTATCGCTCCCTTGGTCGCGACATAGGCTGCGACATTCTCCTGGCAATTGTGCCCCTGGACGGAGGACAGGTTCACGATCGCGCCCCCGCCGCGCCGGACCATGTGCGGGATGCCGAAGCGCCCCGTCAGGTAGATCGACCCGACGTTCACCGCCATGCAGCGTTCCCAGGTGGGGGCGTCGGTGGTGAGCACGCTGCCGTAGGGGTGGATGACGGCGGCGTTGACCACGATGTCGAGGCCGCCGTGGCAGTCCACGCAGTCCGCGACCGCCGCTTCCACCTCCGCCTCCACCGAGACGTCCGTCCTTCGCGCGCGCATGGCGAGACCGCGCTCCTTCGCCAGGAGGTCGAGGGCGGCGTTGGCCGCCTCGTCGATGCCGCAGGCGAGCACCGCGGCGCCGGCCGCAGCGAACCGCGCCGCCGTGGCCAAGCCGATCCCCGACGTTCCCGTGACGAGCGCGACCTTGCCGGTGAACTCCACGGCGCCCTCCGCCTACCGCGATCGGATTGCAACGCGGCTCTTCCCAAGGCTAGTGGTTTTCCGGCCGGCCCGGCAAGGTTCGGCTGAGAGGGAGCCGTCGGCCCATGAACCTGATGAAGGAGTGCTTTCGCTGGTACGGGCCGGAAGACCCCGTCCCGCTCGCCCACATCCGTCAGGCCGGGGCGACCGGCGTCGTCACCGCGCTGCACGGCCGCTACGACGGTTCGGCCTGGCCGAAGGAGGAGGTGCTGGCGCGCAGGGCGCTGGTCGAGGCCGCCGGCCTCGACTGGGCCGTGGTGGAAAGCGTCCCCGTGCACAATTCGATCAAGCTCGGGGCCGCCGGGCGGGACCGTTTCATCAGCTGGTACAAGGACAGCCTGCGGGCGCTCGCCGAGGCCGGGGTCGCGACCGTGTGCTACAATTTCATGCCGGTCCTCGACTGGACGCGTACCGAGCTGCGCCACCCGATGCCCTCGGGCGCGCTTGCGCTCCGGTTCGACGCGGTCGACTTCGCGGCCTACGACCTGTTCGTCCTGAAGCGGCCCGGCGCGGACCGCGACTACGACGCGGGGCGGATCGCGGCCGCCGAGGCGCGCGTCGCCTCCCTGGGCGAGGACAGGGCGGCGGTGATCGAGCGCAACCTGATCGCTGGCCTGCCGGCCAGCGAGCGGCGTTACGACCGCGCCCGCTTTCTCGACGCGCTCGGCGACTACGCCGGGATCGGCCCCGACGATCTCCACGCCAACCTCGCCTTCTTCCTGCGCGCGATCGTGCCGGTGGCCGAGGAGCTCGGCCTGCGCCTGTGCATCCACCCCGACGATCCCGCCTTCCCGCTGTTCGGCCTGCCGCGCATCGTGTCGACGGCCGACGACGCCCGCCGGATCCTCGCCGCCGCCGACAGCCCAGCCAACGGGCTGACCTTCTGCACCGGGTCCTACGGCACGCGGGCCGACAACGACCTGCCCGGCATGGTGCGGGCGTTCGGCCCGCGCATCCACTTCGCCCACCTGCGCAACGTCACGCGCGAGCCCGACGGCTCATTCCACGAGGCGGACCACCTCGGCGGCTCCGCCGACCTCCCCGCCGTGGTCATCGCGCTGATGGGCGAGCAGGAGCGGCGGCGGGCCGAGGGGCGGGCGGATTGGCAGGTCCCCTTCCGCCCCGACCACGGGCACCTCCTGGCGGACGACCTCGGCAAGGAGCGCATCAACCCCGGCTACTCGCTGATCGGGCGCTTGCGGGGCCTGGCGGAGATCCGGGGCGTCATGCACGGCGTCGCCGCCGACCGCCACCTGCGCGCCTGATGCATTCCCAGGCCGACGACGAGGGCCGCCCGATGAAGCGATCGGAGATCAACGCCATCCTGCGCGAGGGCCACGCCTTCATGCGCTCGCTCGGGCAGGTCCTGCCGCCCTTCGCCCACCTCGCCCCGAACGAGGTCAGGGCTCGCGCGACCGCGTTCCGCGCCCTGGTCGAGCGCGGGCTCGGGTGGGACGTCACCGATTTCGGGAGCGGCGACTTCGTACGCACCGGCCTGCTCCTGTTCACGGCCCGCAACGGAAGGGCCGCCGACCTCAGCCGCGGGCGCGGGCAGGTCTACGCCGAGAAGATCATGGTCTCGCGTCGCGGCCAAGTGACGCCGATGCACCGGCACGAGAGCAAGGCCGAGGACATCGTCAACCGTGGCGGCGGCAGGCTGGCGGTGCAGCTCTTCGCCGCGGCGCCCGACGGCTCCGTGGACGAGAGCCTCCCCGTGGCGGTCGAGACGGACGGCGTCCGCCGCGCGCTGAAGGGCGGCGACGTGCTGACGCTCTCGCCCGGTGAAAGCGTCACGCTGCTCCCGCGCGAGCACTGGCACGCCTTCTGGGGCGAGAACGGCGACGTGCTCATCGGCGAGGTCTCGACGGTCAACGACGATTCCTGCGACAACGTCTTCCGCGACGGGAACAGGCGCTTCGCCGCGGTCGAAGAGGACGAGGCGCCGCTGCACCTTCTCGTTTCCGATTACACGACTTGGCTACGCTAGAACTGTTAATTGTCGGGCTGAGTTGGCCGGGGTAGTGTGCGGTTGGCGTCGTAATTATCTGATGGCCGGACTGCCTAGATACAGAATAGGTAGCTAGCACGCGGGCAAAAAGATTAGTTCTCAGCCTCTCGTTGAATATCATTGCAAGTTCAGCATGCCGCCCGACTCGCGCCAAAACCCGACCTTGGCACCTTGCCACCTTCCGGACATTCGACACACGGCCGGGTCACCGGTGACTATCGACCCAGCTTGGGCCTTGGTAACGTCTGCTTCCGGGCAAACTCGTTTGATGTCGATTGCGCCTTCTCGACAGCGGAACGGCACAGCGCGGGCTCCGCGTCGCACATACGATTGTGGCAAGCCCCGGCCCAAGGCTACGAAGACAAGAGCGTTCCCCCCGCTGTTCAGCGACCAGGGTTCGACGATCAGCGACCCATGGAAGGTGAACCATGCAGCCGGTTACCCGGACCTTAACGGCGGGTGGATTACCCACGATAACCGTCATTCTCGTAGCAATTTGGAGTGCGTCCGTCGGCGTCGGCCGAAAACCTTTTCTGCGATCACCTGTCCAGCCCAACGCCCCGCGGGCGGGCACACCAAGTAGGTTCCGCGACTGGCTTCCCCAGCCGTCCACTTCTCGGGCGCCTTCCGGCACGAGAAGCGCAGGACAAAGTAGCGGTCGCATTGCGGGCACGGGCACGTCCAATGTTGGCGGATGTCATTGAAAAAGGCGGCGTTGCAACCGCGCCTGGGGCTGCTGGTAGCTTGGACATGCGCCCTTCTTCTCAGGCCGTTCTGACCTGCGGGCCGGCCGGCAGGAGCTTGGCAAACTTCCTGAGGTTCTGGGCCGTAGCGGCGAGGTGGAATTCGTCGCGGGCCCTGTTCGGACCGCGCAACCTGAGCCGATCGAGCTTCAGGATGCGCTTGAGGTGGGCGAACGGCATCTAGGTGTTTGATCCCACAGTGTGGTGTTACGGTTGACCACCATGCTGCGCGCGATGCGCTATGGGCCAGGTTCTTCACGGAAGCGCCCGCACGACGGAGGCAGTCCGTCGCGCGATCCAGTTACGTGAAGGAAGCGTGAGGGCGCTGGCCCGGCGCTACGGCGTCAGCCCGACCACGACCCAGAAGTGGCGCAAGCGGACAACCACGGCCGACGCGCCGATGGGACCGAAGCAGCCGCGGTCAACCGTGCTCACGCCCGAGGACGAGGCCGTCGTGGTCGCGTTCCGGCGGCATACGCTGCTGCCGCTGGACGACTGCTTGTACGCCCTGCAGCCCACCGTCCCGCATCTGAGCCGGTCGAGCCTGCATCGCTGCCTGGAACGCCACGGCATCAGCCGCCTGCCCGACGTTGGCGGCGACAAGCCCGCGAGGAAGCGCTTCAAGGATTACCCGATCGGCTACTTTCACATCGACCTGGCGGACGTCAGCACCGGTGAAGGTAAGCTGCGCTTGTTCGTGGCCATCGATCGCACCAGCAAGTTCGCCTTCGTCCGTCTCGTTGAAAGCGCGGGCAAGATGGAGGCGGCTCAGTTCCTGCGCGACCTGATTGAGGCCGTTCCCTATCGCATCCACACCGTGTTGACCGACAACGGCGTCCAGTTCACCCCGCGTAAGCAGGACGTTTGGGACATGGGCCACATCTTCGACCGCGTTTGTGCCGAGAACGGCATCGAATACCGCCTGACCCAGATCAACCATCCTTGGACCAACGGTCAGGTCGAGCGGGTGAACCGCACCATCAAGGACGCGACCGTCAAGCGCTACCTCTACGACAGCCACGAGCAGCTCAGGGGCCACTTGCACCTGTTCGTGGATGCCTACAACCACGCCCGCCGGCTCAAGACCTTGCGAGGGCTCACGCCCCACGAGTTAGTTTGCCAAGCCTGGACGAAAGAACCCAGCCGGTTCAGATTGAACCCGTCACCCCACATTCCGGGACCGTACACTTAGTGCCCGACTCGAAATGTCGGATGGCATAGTGGTAGCGCGCCAGCCTTCGGGTGAGGATGCGGATATGGGCGACG
>CAXTFJ010000192.1:0-6565 GCA_964243405.1 uncultured Lichenihabitans sp.
TCAACACCGCCATCAACCAGATGGACCAGGTCACCCAGCAGAACGCCGCCATGGTGGAGCAGTCGACGGCCGCGAGCCACGCGCTCCTGAGCGAGGCCGCGACCCTGTCCGACCTGATCGGCCGCTTCCGGCTCGATGCCGGGTCGGAGAACCGCGGCCGCACTGGGTGGGCGCGGGCCGCGTGAGCAGGGGACCGCTCAGGGCAGGATGTGGCGCAGCACCCCGGCGGTGGCGACGGTGAGGACCACCGCGCCGAGCATCGGCAGGCGGGCCGCCGCCACGGCCGCGACCGCCAGCGCGATCAGGTCGACCGGATGCGGGGACACGAAGGCGGGCGCGACGACCGCGATCAGCACGCAGCCCGGCGCGGCCTCCATCACCGTGCGGGCGCGGGGCCCGAGCGTACGGTCCCGCAGCAGCAGGTAGCCACCCACCCGCGTCGCATAGGTGGCGAGCGCCATCCCGGCGATGGTGGCGAGGTCCGCGAGCGGGATCATCGCGGTTCGGCCCAGGCGAAGGCGGCCCCGAGGCCCGCCAGCGTGCCGGCCACCACGTACCACGCCCCGGGCACGAGCAGATGGGTCGCGGCCGCCACCGCGAGGCTCACCGCCCAGGGCCGGGCCGGGCCCAACCCCTTCCACAGGCCCTTGAGCAGGGTGAGGAAGACGGCCGGGAAGGCCATGTCGAAGCCGTAGGATGCGACGTCGCCGAGCAGCGGCCCGACGGCCGCCCCCAGCGCCGTGGCCGCGACCCAGGACACGTAGATCGCCCCGCCGGCGCCCGCGTAGAACCCCAGGCTGAAGGCGGGACGGTGGCCGGCCTCGGCCCGTTTCAGCGCGTCGGCGTAGCCGAGCGCCCAGGTCTCGTCCGCCATGAGGAACAGGACCGCGAACGCCTTCCACCGCGGCAGGTGCCGGATGAAGGGGGTCAGCGCGGCGCCCATGATGAGGTGGCGGCTGTTGATGAGGAGGGTCACGGTCGCGATCAGCAGGACGGGCGGGGGCGAGGCCCACAGGCCGACCGCGGCGAACTCCGACCCGCCCGCGAAATTGGAGCCCGTCATCAGCGGCACTTCGAAGACGTGCAGGCCCTTCTGCGTCGCCTGGGCGCCCAGCATCAGGCCGTAGGCCGCCACCGCGACGGCGACCGGCGCGACGGCCGCGAGGCCGCGCTTGACGTCGGATCTCGTGAGGGGCGTGGAATCGGCGATGATGGTCATGAGGCTATGCTGCCCGATTCCGTGCGCGACAGGGTTGCGAAGAGGCCGGGATCACCGCCGCGTTTGGCATTGCCTGCCACCCAATCCCGGTTACAAAGCACGCGATGCCAATCGTGCTCGACGCCATCGACCGCAGGATCCTGCGCGCGCTGCAGCGCGACGGCCGCCTGCAGAACGTCGAACTCGCGCGGGAGGTCGGGCTGTCCCCCTCGCCGTGCCTGCGTCGCGTGCGCCTGCTGGAGGCGGCGGGCGTGATCGACCGCTACGTCGCCGTGCTCGACCCGGCCAAGATCGGTGTCGCGCATTCGTTGTTCGCGCGCATCTGGCTCGTGGCGCAGGACGCTGAAACGGTCGACCGCTTCATCGCCGTGATCGGGAAGCTGCCGCAGGTGGTCGAGGGCTACGTGATGCTGGGCGATTGCGACGTCATGCTCCGCGTGGTCGCGGCCGACCTCGACGACTACCGGCAGTTCCAGTCCGCCCACCTCAGTCGCGCCAACGGCGTCGAGCGGGTCAAGACGGAGATGCCGAGCCAGATCGTCAAGCAGACCTACGCGCTGCCGCTGCCCTGACGGCGTCCGATCCCCGCCGCCCGCCTCTTGTTTACCTCCCGCCCGGCCTGCGCCATGATCCACGGCGGGTTGGGTGGAGAAGGTGAGCGGGATGGCGGTCGGCGTCCACAGAATCGCGATGAACGCGCCCAACGACGTGAGCGAACTGGAACAGCTGATCGCGGCGGGCGCGGTGGATCCCGCCGCGATCGTGGCGCTGATCGGCAAGACGGAAGGCAACGGCGGCGCCAACGATTTCACGCGCGGTTACGCGACCCTGTCGTTCCAGCTCGTGCTGGCCAAGCACCTGGGCGTCACGCCCGAGGAGGTCGGACACCGCATCGCCTTCGTGTGGTCGGGCGGCACGGAGGGCGTGCTCTCGCCGCACGCGACGCTGTTCACGCGGACCCCCGACGGTGAAGGTCCGCGGCCGGGCGGCAAGCGCCTCGCGCTCGGCATCGCCCGGACGCGCGCGATCGCTCCCGAGGAGGTGGGCACGATGGCGCAGGTCGAGGTCGTCGCGGGCGCGGTGCGGCGCTGCCTCGACGAGGCGGGCATCGCGGAGGCGGCGGACGTCCACTACGTGCAGGTCAAGGGCCCGCTGCTGACACCCGGCTCCATCGCCGACGCCGACGGGCGCGGCGCGGCGCTGGTGACGCGCGACCCCAACGGCTCGAAACCCTACGCGCGGGGCGCGACCGCGCTCGGCGTGGCGCTGGCCCTGGGCGAGGTGCGCGCCGCCGACCTGTCGGATGCGGCCATCGCCAAGCGCTTCGACCTCTTCTCGACCGTGGCCTCGACCTCGGCGGGCGGCGAGCTCAAGGATTGCGAGGTTCTGCTGTTCGGCAATGCGCCCGGCGCGGGGGGCGACTGCCGCATCGGCCACGCGGTGCTGGAGGACGCGATCGATGCGGAGGGCGTGCGCGCCGCGTTGCGCGACGCGGGGCTCGCGTTTTCGGGCACGCCCACCCGCGAGGAGGCGGGGCGCATCGCGGCCGTGTTCGCCAAGGCGGAGGCGAGCCCCACGGGGCGTATCCGCGGGCGGCGCAACACCATGCTGTCGGACGCCGATATCAATTATGAGCGGCACGCCCGCGCGGCCCTCGGGGCGGTGATCGCCAGCGTCACGGGCGACCCCGCCATCTTCGTGTCGGGCGGCACCGAGCACCAGTGCGCGCCGGGCCAGGCCCCTATCGCGGCGATCGTGCGCGCGTGAGCGAGGGTCCGTTCGAGACGGAGGTGCTCCGGCTTGGGATGGCTGGGCCGGGCGACGTGTCGGAGCTGCGGGCGCTGTTCGACGCGGCAACCCTCGACCCCGCCCACGTCGTGGCCGTGATCGGCAAGACGGAGGGCAACGGCGGCGTCAACGATTTCACCCGCGGGTTCTTCACCCAGAGCCTGATGCTGCTGCTGGGCGAGCGGCTCGGTATCCTGCCCATCGAGGCACAGGCGCGCGTGCCCTGCGTGCTGTCGGGCGGCACGGAAGGCGTGCTCAGCCCGCATTTCGCGGTGTTCGCGCGAAAGCCCGCGAGCGGTTCGCCGGATGGCCCTCCGGCCCTGGCGATCGGCACCGCCTTCGCGGCGGAAGTTGCACCCGAGGCGGTGGGCCGCATGGTGCACCTGCGCGCCACCGCCGACGCGGTGACGGCCGCGATGGCCCAGGCCGGGCTCGCGGCCTCCGAGGTCCGCTTCGTGCAGGTGAAGGCGCCCGGCCTCACCCTGGCCCGCATCGCCGAGGCGCGGCGGCGCGGCGCGGAGGTCGCCTCGGCCGACACCAACCGCGCCATGGCGCTGTCCCGCTCGGCCGCGGCGCTGGGGGCCGCGCTGGCGCTGGGCGACGTGGCGGCGGACCGCCTGGGCGATGCCGCCATCGGGCGCGACATGGACCTGTTCTCCTCGCGCGTCAGCGTGTCATCGGGCATCGAGATCACCCGCACCGAGGCGATCGTGCTGGGCAACTCGCCCCGCTGGGCAGGCCCCCTGCGCGTCGCCAGCCGGCCGATGGCGGACGCGCTCGACATCGGCGCGGTGCACGGCGTGCTGGACGACCTGGGCGTGCCCTCCTTTCCGGCCGTCGCTCCGGCGGATCGGGCGTGGGTGCGCGCCGTCCTGGTCAAGGGCATGCCCGACGCGGGCGGCACGGTGCGCGGCTTTCGCCACACGATGCTGGACGATACCGACATCAACGCCCAGCGCCACATCCGCGCCGCGCTGGGCGGGATGGCGGCCGCCGTGCTGGGCGACGGCCGGCTCTTCGTTTCGGGCGGCGCGGAGCACCAGGGGCCGGACGGCGGCGGGCTGGTGGCGGTGGTGGCGGAGAGGACGCGATGACCGACGACCTGTGGCGCCTGGGCGTGGCCGATCTCGCGGAGGCCTACGCGACGGGTCGGCTCGACCCGGTGACGGTGGTGGAGGCCGCCCTGGCGCGGGTCGCCCGCCTCGACCCGGCCCTGAAGACGATGGTCATCGTGGACGAAGCCGGCGCCCGCGAGGCCGCCCGCGCCAGCGCGGCCCGCTGGAGGGCGGGGGCGCCGCTGTCGCGGCTCGACGGCGTCCCGCTCACGGTCAAGGACAACCTGCTTGTGCGCGGCCTGCCCGCCACCTGGGGCAGCGCCGCCTACGCCGACCACGTGCCCGACCACGACGAACTGCCCGTCGCGCGCCTGCGCGCCGCGGGCCTCGTGATCCTCGGCAAGACCAACGTCCCGGAGCTCACGCTGGAAGGCTACACGTCCAACCGCCTGTTCGGCACCACCCGCAACCCGTGGGACCCGCGGCTCACGCCGGGCGGGTCGAGCGGCGGCGCGGCGGCGGGCGTTGCGGCGGGGCTGGCGCCCGCGGCTTTGGGCACCGACGGGGGCGGCTCGATCCGCCGCCCCGCCTCGCACACGGGTCTGGTGGGCTTCAAGCCTTCGATCGGCCACGTCCCGCGCGGCGAGGGTTTCCCCGAAACGCTGCACGATTGCGAGGTGATCGGCACGCTGACCCGTTCGGTCGCGGATGCGGCGTTGCTCGACGGCGTGCTGTCCGGCCCCGATGCGCGCGACCCGCGCTCGACCGTGGCGTCCGCGCCGCTCGGCCCCGATCCCGCGTCGCTGCGCATCCTCTACGTGCCGCGCTTCGGCGACGCGCCGCTCGACCCCGAGGTGCTGGCCGCCACCGACGCGGCCGCGAGCGCGCTCGCGCGGGCGGGCCACCGCGTCGAGACCGGCCCGGTGTTCTTCGACCGGGCCGAGGTGGACGAGGTGTGGCGCGTGATCGGCCGCGCAGGCGTGGCAAGGGTGTTCGCCAGCGCGGGCGGGCGCCTGGACGAGCACGCGAGCCCGTCGATCCGCGCGATGGCGGCCGAGGGCCGGACGCTGTCGGCCGCCGACTACGTCGACGCCCTGGCGCGGCTGGCCGCGATCCGCCGGACCATGGCGGCGCAGTTCGAGCGGGTCGACCTCGTCTTCATGCCGAGCGCCGCGGCGCTGCCCTGGCCGGCCGACGAAGTCTTCCCGCCGCGCATCGACGGCCGGGAGGTCGGCCCACGCGGGCACGCGATCTACACGGGCTGGGTCAACGTGGCGGGCCACCCCGCGATCGCACTGCCGCTCGCGTTCTCGGCCTCCGGACTGCCGATCGGCGGCCAGTTCGTGGCGCGGCTCGGCGCCGACCGCGACCTGCTCGCCTTCGCGGCCCGCTTCGAGGCCACGCACGGCCCGGCGTTCGCCTGGCCGCCGCTGGCGGCCTGACCCTGGGGAGGCCGCTCGCATGACGGAGCCCGGCTCCCACGACTCTCGGCACCCGCCGGTTCTGCCCTTCTCCCGCCTGGGCGGGAGAAGGTGCCCGAAGGGCGGATGAGGGTGGGGCCACCCGCGACAGCGCCCCTCATCCGCCCTGTCGGGCACCTTCTCCCCGGAGGGGCGAAGGGCATGGCCGGTCGGCCGTGCGATGCGGGAAATTGAGAGGGCCCGGTTCGGGATCGGGACCAAAGACCGGCCCGTGTCAGGCGGCCAGCGTTTCCACGTAGCCCTGAGCGGGGGCGGCCGGTTGAGCGGTTTCGGTGGCTCGCCGCGCAGGCTTCCGCGCCTTCGCCGAACGGCGGTACATGGTCACGACCTCGGCGATCGTGACGCCCGCGATGATGCTGAAGGGCACCGCGACGAAGAGCGCGAGCAGCGAACAGCACGGTGATGCGGCAGATGCGAGCATGGCCGACCCTCCCAGACGCGGGCCGCGTTGAGTCCAGCCCGTCGTTCCAAAGAAGAGCGTACACCCGCGGCGGCGCTTGGCGAATCGCGTTTTCGTGAGCGAAGCCCGGCGTTTGGCCGGTCAGGACGGCGCCAGCACGTAGACCGTGTGCACGTAGCCCGAGGCGAGCGCCGCATACCATCCCACCACCGCCACCAGCGTGACGCCGCGCACCAGACCGCCCGCCAACGTCGTGTGCGGCGCTTCCACGAAGGTACGCTGCGGAAAGGCCCCGAAGGCGCGGGCCTCCATGGACATCACCATGGTGGAGGCGCGGCGCAGGCTGCCCACCAGCAGCGGCATGGAGAAGCGTTTCATTTCCCGGATGCGGCCCGCGATGCCGCCCTGGCGCGCCACGCCGCGCACCGCCTGCGCGGCCCGGATCGTCTTGATCTCGTCCTCCACGGTCGGGATGATGCGCAGCGCGATGAAGAACGCGTAGGCGATGCGGTAAGGGACGCGCATCTGCGTCACCAGCGCGATGGCGAGCTCGCGCGGGTCGGTGGTGCGGACGAACACCAGCGACGACAGGATCACGTCGTATATGCGCAGCGCGGAGGCG
>CAXTFJ010000193.1:0-6457 GCA_964243405.1 uncultured Lichenihabitans sp.
TGAGCCTCGGGCGACGGGAGTGGGCGCACGGGTGCTGATCAGCGCACGTTAGTATAAGGCGCAAGCCGTCGCCAAGGCGGTCCGGTTGGGGCTGATCGCCGGCTAACCGCCTCGACAACTTTGTCGAGTTGTTAACCAGGTGCACCACCAGGGAAGATGGCCTCCAAAGGAAGAGGAGGCACCCATGTCGGTCAAGCTCATCCAAGGAGCGCGGAAGACTGAATTCCCCGCCGAGATCGATGCCATGTTCAGGCTTCGTAAGTTGGTTTTCGCGGACCGTCTCGGCTGGAATGTCAACGTGAGGAACGGTTGGGAAATCGACGTCTACGACGATGCCGATCCGCTCTATCTCGTCGCCTGCGATCACGGCGGAGTCGTGCGAGGGTCGCTTCGCCTCATGCCGACTACAGGCCCGACGTTGCTCACCGACGTCTTCGCACGGTCGTTCTCGGAGCCGGTCGATGTCCGCAGCGCATCCGTGTGGGAAGGCACGCGATTCTGCGTTCAGCCTGACGAAGAGAACGGCTCGGGTCGGGGCAGCTTGAACCAAGCGACGGTCGAACTGTTCGTGGCCATGTGCGAGGTGAGCCTCATGGCTGGCCTGTCGCACATCGTCGGCGTCTACGACCCGCGCTTAGTCCGCATCTACCGACGCATTGGCTGGAGCCCCGAACCGCTCGCCGAAAGCCACGCTTTTCCCCACGGGCCGATCTACGTCGGCCTTTGGGACGTGAGCGAGGAGGCGTTGGCGCTCATGCAGGCACGCAATGGCTTGACCTGCAGCGTCCTTGAAACGGGGTCGCATACCATCGGAGTCGAAGCAGCATGACGACCATCACGAAGGACATCGCTCCAGTGGAGCTAGGCAAGGACGTGATGAACCGGATGGCTGTCGTGCGCCTCCGGGAGCTCATCTATGTCCTGCACGACACAGATAGCTTTGGGTCGTACCTGCTCGGCATGGCGCTCAACCACTTCGAAGACAAGGCTAGCGTCCCGCACCTTTTGAACAGTTTATTCCCTGTCTCGAAGAGCGGCGGCGAAGTTAAGTAGCAGCGTTTGCGCTCGAGCGTCCTGGATGCCGTGAACGCATCGGTTCAACTGAAGGGCCCAAGACGTTTTTTCGGGCAGATCGACCGGCAGTACAACATTGTGAGCCAGAGCCGGGAGCAAGATGGTCAGGAGGTCGGTCCCGAGAACGTCACCGAGCCGAGCAAGCTCGGTCAAGGTCGCCGACCCCCACCCCCTTTCCAAAGCAGCCAACCATTCATCATCGATCCCAGCCTGCCCGGCCAACTGCGGCAGCGACATGACGCGACTGACTCGGAGAGCTTCCAGCCATTCGCCGACAACCCGATCGCCATCGCTGATTGCCGTTGGTTTTTCCATCATGATCCGTCTCATCGCACAAAGGTCTTCAGTAGGTCGTCTGTAGAATCGCGCCGAATCGAGAACGGATCGTGGTGAACGAGAAGCTGCATGCCGCCAAAGATGAAGGGCTACAACCGCGATTCTGCACGCCCAGGTTCGATTACGCCGACGGCGGCCAGGATCACAGCCGCGCGTGCCATCGCCAGTCAGCTCTTGCCACTGATCCGGGAAGCCGATGTGGCCGGACTCGGGATGCTTTCCTACCTGCTCGGGATGGCGAGGATCGAGGCGGAGCATATCATTCGGAACAGCGAAGACCGATCGTTGACGTAAGCTGAGCAGGATGCGAGCCTTCGATTGTCTCGGGGGAGGACTGCATGCGCCCGCTACTGCTCGGATTTTTGATCGCCTCGATCCTTACCGCGGCTCCGCTCGCCCCGGCTTCGGCCAAGACCGCGAAGGAGTGCAATGCGGAGTACTCGGCTAACAAACCCGCAATCAAAGCCGTCGAGAAGAAGGGCGACTATATCGCCGCGTGCAAGGCCGGGAACGACGCCATCCCGACGGCCGCGGCCGCGCCGGCGCAGCCCATTGCACCCGCGGCTCCGGCCGCTCCGCCTCCCGCGCAAGCAGCCGCACCCCGGCCCACCGCACCTGCTCCCATCCCGGCAGCATCTGCCCCAAGCCAGGCCGCTCGGCCAGCACCCATCCCGACCGCAGGCGTTCCCGCCAATACCTCGTGCCCCGGCAGCACCCTCGTGTGGGTGAACACGAAGACCCGCGTCTACCACTTCCCCGGCACGCACGAATACGGGAACACGAAGACCGGCGCTTACCTGTGTGAGCAGCAGGCCCTGACGCAGGGCTACCGCGCGTCCAAGCGCGAGAAGCATCCCTGAACCGAGGCGTTTAAGGGCTAATGCGGTGCTGCGCTTCTGCGGGCCGCGTACGAAGTGGGCCGCTTATTTCGTGGCGACCCTCTCGATCCCCTTCGCGCCCGCCTTCGCCGATGATGCCGGCCGCGCTCGCGCCGCGCAGCTTGCGACCATGGCAAGGACTGCCGCCATCCTGTGTCCCGATCTGCGGGCCGACGAGGAAGGGCTTCGCGCGTTCATGACGGGCGCAAATCTCTCCGACCACGACCTAATGGATCCTGCGGCGTTCGGGGTTCAGGACCAGCTCGCCGCCCGCCAGCTCGCGCAATCGTTCAAGGACAACGGGGTCCAGACCTGTGCAGACATGGCGGCCTGTCTCGGGCCGAGTGGTGCGGGGCTGATACGATTAAAAGGTGCTACCGATCAGTGAGCGTCGTGCAGCCTAACAATCAAGCATGCCGCACTTCATCCGTATCTGCTTACCAAGCGCTTACCGAACCCGGCAACTGCGACGCGCAAAATCGCCTAAGCGCTTGGCCTCCCGGAAGGGAATCGAACCCCTGACCCCAGGTTTAGGAAACCTGTGCTCTATCCTGCTGAGCTACCGGGAGGTGCACCCCGCGATGCCGGGCCGAGTTCGATCGGCCCGGTGGCACCCGACGCATATGATCCAAGTTCCCCCGCGGTTTCAAGAGGAAGGTGGCGATTGCCCGCTCATCGCCAATGCTCGGCCACCCACGGCGTGGGACGCGTGAAACGGCGCAGGCCGGAGAATCCCTCGACCGCCTCGTGGGGCCGCGGGCGGCCGTGAAAGAAGACGATGCGGGCGTCGGGCGGCGCCACGGCGTCGCGCAGGTAGTTCATCGGCCAGCCGGGCAGGCAATCGTATTTGAAGCTGCGGCACCAGCCCTCGGGCCAGTACCCCAGCGCACCGGCGTCCTTCATCCGCGCCGAAAGGTAGGCCTGCTCGTTGCGGAAGGCTTTGAGGACGGCGTCCTCGTCGGCCCGGAACGCGTCGACCACCGGCTTGTGGGCGCCGATGCGGAAACGGTAGACGGAGGAGTTCCCCACCGCGCGCGAAGGGCGCAGCGTGTCGCGGGCGATCAGGAAGTCGCCATCCAGGGTGAAGAACGGCTCGAGGTCGCGCAGGACCACGACGTCGAGGTCCAGGAACAGGGCCAAGCCGCGCAGGTCGTAGAGCGGGGCCTCGAAGGTCGCGAGCTTGCGCCAGCCCCCGTCCCGCCCCGGCCGGTCGGCGCTCACGAACGGGATGGGCAGGCATTCGACGCCGTCGTCCACGCCCGCTGGATCGTCGGTGAGGCAGACGAAGCGGAAAGCCCCCCCGAGGTTGCGCCGCACCATGGAATGCAGCCGGTTGACGTAGGTGGCCGGATATTTGCTACCCCACTTCATGCACAGGACGTTGCGTTCGGGTCCGTCTTGGGATGACATTCGGGCCGTGATGGTCGGAGGCGGGCAAGGGTGCGCGGGCGGTGGTGTTTGGCTCGGAACGGCGGCTCGCGCAAGCGAGGTCGCCGAAGCGGAGCCGCGCTGGCCTGGGCAGCGATCCTCGGCATCGTCCCAGCCGCCGCGCGGGAGCCCGCCGCCCCGCCCTGCATACCGGACGGCGGCGAGAGTGTCCGCGTGGCCGCGGTCGCCCCCGATCTGACCTTGCGGCTGGCCGACGGTCGCACGGTTCTGCTGGCCGGGATCGACCCCGTCCGCGCGACCCTCGTCCACCCCGGCTTCGACGCCGAAGCCAGGGACAGAGTGCAGGCGTGGCTGGGCGGACACGACGCGGTGATGCGCTCGCTGGCGACCAGTCCCGACCGCTGGAACCGCTGGCCCGCCCTCGTCTTCGCCCCGCCCCGCGACGAAGGGGCGCCGACGCTGTCCGTCGCCCTGGCGCTGGTGGACGCCGGGCTGGCGCGCACCAAACCCGACCCTGCCACGCACGGCTGCCGGACCGCCCTGCTGGAGGCGGAGGACGCGGCGCGGCGGGCTGGCCTTGGCCTGTGGGCCGATCCATATTATGCGGTGCGGCAGGCATCCGAGGCTGGCGGCTGGTCGGACGGCCTGGGAACCCTGGTCCTCGTCCAGGGCCGCGTGACGCGGGTCGGCAACGGGCGGTCGTGGACGGAGGTGGACCTCGGCGGTCCGGAGGCGAGGGTCAGCGTTCGTCTTGGAAAACGCGAGATGGCGGAGCTTTCCGACCGGGGCTTGGGTCGCGAGGCGCTTCCGGGCCGGTGGTTGCGCGTACGGGGGCTGCTGGACGACCGGTTCGGCCTCGGCCTGGACGCGGTCGATGCCGATGGCATCGAAAGTCTCGACGCGGATGGAGAGACCTCGCGCAACGACGCGCGTTGAGCCTTGAAAGGGGTGGACCGGGGCGGCGGTATGGGTGTGGCGGGCGGCGGACCGGAACGGAAGCTTTGGACCGGGCGCACCTTCCGCGCCGGAGCCTTGCTGCTGCTCGGCTGGCTGGCCGCGTCACTCTCGGCCTGCACGAGCCTCGATCCTCCCGCGGGCAAGCCCATCGCCAGCGTCGCGGCGCCGATCCCCCCAGCGGCTCCGCGCACCACGGGCGTCGACAGCCCCGCCCTGCGCGAGCACAAGGACCTGGTCCGGCTGTTCGGCGGCGAATATCACGCGGTCGCGACCGAGAAGCTGCTCGACGAGGTTCTGGCCAAGCTGGTCCCCGCGAGCGACCTGCCGAGCCTGAGCTACCGCCTCACCATCCTCAACACCCCCGTCGTGAACGCCTTCGCGCTGCCCTCGGGCCGCATCTACGTGACGCGCGGCCTGCTGGCCCTCGCCAACGACACGAGCGAGGTCGCGGCCGTGATGGCGCACGAGATGGCGCACGTGACCGCGCGCCACGCCGCGCAGCGGGCCGAAATCGAGAAGCGCTCCGCCCTGATCAGCCAAGCCACCAGCGTGATCGACGATCCCGGCAAGAGCCACACCTTCCAGGCCTACGCGCAACGCAACCTCGCGGCCTTCTCGCAATCGCAGGAGCTGGAGGCCGACGCGATCGGCCTGCGGACCAGCGCCAGGGCGGGCTACGACCCTTATGCGCCCTCGCGCTTCCTCCAGTCGCTCGGCCGCTCGGCCGCCATGCGGCAGAGCGTGCTGGGCCAGGCGAGCGCCGACAAGCCCGACATCAGCTCGACCCATCCCTCCACGCCGGAGCGGATCGACCGGGCCATCGCGGCCGCCCGCCAGATCGGTGCGCCGGGGCTGGGCGAGGTCGGCCGCACGCGCTACCTCGACGCCATCGACGGCATGCCCTTCGGCGACGACCCGGCCGAGGGCTTCGTGCGCGGGACGCGGTTCGTGCATCCGAAGCTCGGCTTCACCTTCACGGCGCCGGACGGCTTCGTGCTGGAGAACTCGGCCCAGGCGGTGCTCGGCATCGCGGACGGTGGCCAGCAGGCCCTGCGTCTCGACCGCGTCCATGTCGACGCCGACACGACGCTGCAAACCTACCTGGCCTCGGGCTGGATCGACGGCCTGCAGGCCGGCACGGTGCAGACCGTGGTCATCAACGGCTTCCCGGCCGCCACCGCGACGGCCAAGGGGGAAGACTGGTATTTCCGCCTGGCCGCGATCCGCTTCGGCGACGAGGTGTACCGGCTGATCTTCGCCAGCAAGACCCTGTCGGACGAGGACGACCGCAGGTTCCTGGCCGCGATCAACACCTTCCGCAAGATCACCGCCGAGGAAGCCCGCGACGTGAAGCCGATGCGGCTCGCGGTCGTCACCGCCTCCGCGGGCGACACGCCGGAAACGCTGTCGGCTCGCATGACGGCGCAGGATCGGCCCCTCGACCTGTTCCTCGTTCTGAACGGCCTGGAGGCGGGAGCATCCCTGACGCCCGGCGAACGGTACAAGATCGTGGTCGAGTGACCTCGTGAGGTCGCCTCCGGCCCGCGGTTCGCGTGACGCGCCGGCTCGACGGGATGAACCAACCGGACCGGCCGCGCGTAGTCAGGGCAGGTTCGGGAGAGTGCGATGCTGCAGATGGCCGGGGTCCGACGCCAGTTCGTGAAGGCCGCGATGGCGGCGAAGTTCCTGGAACGGGACGAAGAGCGGGCGCTGGCGGTCAGCTGGAAGGAACGCGGCGACGAGGTCGCGCTGCACGAGCTGGCCTCCGCCCACATGCGGCTGGTGATCGCGCTGGCGGCCCGGTTCCGGCACTACGGCCTGCC
>CAXTFJ010000194.1:0-6441 GCA_964243405.1 uncultured Lichenihabitans sp.
CCGTCCGCAACCACGTGGCGTCGCTGCACCGCAAGCTCGGGCTGAAGCGCCGCAGTGCCGTGGTGGCCTGGGCTCACGAGCAGGGTGTGATCGACGCCGTGGAACCGAAGCGGGCGATCCGTGGTCGGAAAACAGGTAGGATTTAACCAGTTTTCCTAGTGCGTTTTGATTAGAAAATTCGTGTCGATTTTTGTCGGAACATTCCCGCTTTCCGTCGCTTCTCCGGCCGTGCGAGCGGCGGAAAACCTCCGCTCCCAAGTCAACCGACCGTGCCTCCGCCGCCTCGCGGCGGTGATGGACGGCCGGTGCCGAGACGCGAGGAATCCAACGATGGCAAAGCAGACCGTAACGGCGATCTATGACAGCCGCGAGTACGCCAACAACGCGGCCCTCCAGCTGCGGCAGGCCGGCGTCGCCGAGGGCGACGTCACCCTGTCGCCGGAGGACGCGAGCACCGGCTACGGCGCCACGACGCACCCCGCCACTGGGTTCTGGGCCTCGCTCGAAAACATGTTCGGCGACACCGACGACCACGGCACCTACGCCGAGGGCGTGCGCCGCGGCGGCATCCTGCTGACCGCGCACGTGGACGACACGAAGCTCGACGACGCGGTCCGTATCCTGGAGCAGCACGGCTCGGTGGACCTGGACGAGCGCGAAACGACGTGGCGCGGCGAGGGGTGGACCGGGACCGCGCTGGGCGTGGGGAGCGTCGGGGCCGCGGGCGGCCTCGCGGCCGACAACCGGAACGCGACGGCCCTGGCCTCGACCGGCACGGCCGCGCGCACCGCCACCACCGAGACGGCGCAGCGGGTCGATCCCGTCATGCCGACCGTGGCCGCAACCGGCACCGCCGCTCGGAGCACGACGGGCGAGGACACGCTCCAGGTCGTCGAGGAGCAGATCAACGTCGGCAAGCGCGCCATCAACCGCGGCAAGGTTCGCATCCACAGCTATGTCGTGGAAACGCCGGTGAGCGAGAGCGTGTCGCTGCGCGACGAAACCGTGACGGTCGACCGCCGCCCGGTGGACCGGGCCGTGGCGCCGGGCGACCTCGCCGCGAATGCCTTTGGCGAGCGCACCATCGAGGCGGAGGAGGTCGACGAGGAAGCCGTGGTGGGCAAGACGGCCCGCGTGGTCGAGGAGATCGGCCTCCGCAAGAGCGCCGAGGATCGCGTGCAGACGATCAACGACAGCGTCCGCTCCACCAAGGTCGATGTCGAGGACAGCCGCGCGGCCGGCGCGACCGTGACGGGCGGAACGACCGGCTTCGCCACGCAGGCCCGGGAGGACATGGAGGTCGTAGGCTCGGACGGGGCGCCCGTGGGAACCATCGACCACGTGCGGGGCACCACGATGAAGCTCAAGAAGCAGGACGCCATGAAGGGCGGGCAGCACCACCTGCTCGGCACCGACCTGATCGCCGCCGTCGACACCAAGGTCATGCTGTCGATCACCGCGGCGGAGGCCATGCGCCGCTGGACGGCCGCCTGAGCGCGCCGGTCCAGAACTTCCGATCTCCGGGAACAACTCGAGAGCCGAGAAGCTAACTGGATTGCTGGCCGGGAGCGAGGCGGCAACGTTTCGCCCCCGGCTTTCCTCATCGAACGAGGCGCGCCGTGACCCCATCCAAGCCGACGATCGAGGACGGATCGGTCCCCGTCGATGACGCGACGGGTTCGGCCGGGACTCTGCGGTCCGACACGCGCGAGACCGAGACCGTTCAGCTCCTGGAGGAGGCGCTCGACGTGTCTAAGCGGGACGTCGCGGGCGGGACGGTGAGGGTCTCGACCCGCACGGAGCTGCGCGACGAGGTGGCCGAGGTCTCGCTCGACCGCAACGTCGTCGACGTGACCCGCGTCCCGGTCGGACGCATCGTCGATGCCGCCCCGGCCGTCCGGACGGAGGACGGCGTCACGATCGTGCCCGTCCTGGAAGAGCGCTACGTGGTGGTCAAGCAGCTCTACCTGACGGAGGAGCTGCACATCCGGCACCGGGTCGAGACCGCCATCGAACGCGCGCCCGTGCAGTTGCGCCGGCAGACGGCGGTCGTCCAGCGGGTCGACGCCGAGGGACGGGTCACGGATGAGCCGACCTGAAGTTTTGGGGCCGGAACGGCCCCGTCGCCAACGGATTATCCCTGTGCCGGTGGCGCGACGATCCCCGTCCGACCCGACACGCAAGCAACGGAGCAGCGTCATGGGTCTTCTCGATTCGGTCATCGGCAGCGTGCTGGGCAACGCGATGGGAGGTCAGTCCTCGCCGATGGGCGGCATCCTGGGCAGCCTGCTCGGCGGAGGCCAGATGGGTGGCGCCAATGCGGGGATGGGCGGCCTCGGCAACCTGGGCGGGGCCGGCGGCCTCGGGGGCCTGCTCTCGCAGTTCGAGAACGCCGGCCTGGGCCACGTCGCGCAGTCCTGGGTGGGCAACGGCCCCAACCAGCCCGTGTCGCCCCAGCAACTGCAGAATGTGTTCGGCCAGGATCAGGTGCAGACCATGGCCAACCAGGCTGGCATGCCCCAGGGCGACTTCCTGTCCCAACTGAGCCAGCACCTGCCCGCGGCGGTCAACGGCATGACGCCGAACGGCCGCCTGCCGGACGAAGGATCCGTGTCGGTCTGACGCAAGCGCAAGAAGGCGGCGGCCCGGCATGGTGGGTCGCCGCTTCGTTCCCATTGGGGTGATACCGATGTTCAAGCAGACCACCGCGGCGCTGATCACGGCCGCCGTCCTCGGGACGCAGGTGCTGGCGGGCCCTGCCTTCGCCGAGAACCAGATGAACTATTCCCTGTTCCCCGCCGCCCAGGCGGCCCAGCTGCCGCGCGGCACGGGAACGCTCGGTCTCAACGTCGGCCGGGCCGAACAGATCACCAGCAGCGGCCTCACCTTCGACATGCTCAAGGTGAACGGCGTGCGGTCGGGATCGGCGGGCGAGCGGGCCGGACTCAGGGCCGGGGACGAGATCATCGCCGTGGACGGGCGCGTGTTCCCCAGCGTGGCCGTGTTCGCCAATTACGTCGGCTCGAAGCAGGCCGGTGACACGGTGTCGATGGACACCATCCCGTCCGGTGGCGGGCCGCAGCAGGCCCAGCGCATCAGTGTCACGCTGGGCGGGGCCGGCGAGCACCCGGCCCAGCAGGGGACGGCCCCTGCGGCGTCCACGGGCCTCTCGACCGGCACCAAGGTCGCGATCGGGGTGGGCGCCGCGGCGCTGTTCGGCTGCTACAAGCTCGGATGCTTCTCGCGCCACCGGCAACCCGTCCCGGTCAACCCGCAGTGAACGGCTGTCGATGCTCCTGATCGGTCCTGACGCGCTGGCGGCGGTTGTGGATTTTACGAGGCCATATTGCCGCGAGTATCCGGTAGGTGAGGTTGGGCCTGGCGCGACCGTCGTCCGGCGTCCCGAGACGGGAGAGGTGACGTGGCTGCGAGCTTGATCGCGCCTGGAGTCCACGCCGTGCCGCTCGGCGCGGTGAACGCGTTCCTCCTTGAGGCACCGGACGGCCTGACCTTGATCGACACGGGCTTCCCGGGCCGCGTCAACCTCCTCCTGCAGGCGATCCGCGACCTCGGACGCGCGCCCCGCGACCTCAAGCACGTGGTTCTGACGCACGCCCATCCCGATCACATCGGCAGTCTGGCCGCGATCGTGAGGGAGACCGGCGCGCGAACCTACATGCACCCGCTCGATGTCCCCATCGCCGAGCGCGGGTCGGGGTTCCGGCCCATGACGGCCGCGCCGGGCCTTCTGGCGACCGTTCTTTTCCGCCTCTTCGCCGGCCGCATCTCCGAAGTCGAGCCGACGAAAATCGACGTCGAACTTCAGGACGGCGACGTCCTGCCCATCGCGGGCGGGCTGCAGGTGATCCACGTTCCCGGCCATTGCGCCGGGCAGGTCGCCCTGCTTCGGGCGAAGGACGGGGTGTTGTTCACAGCCGACGCCTGCACCAACGTGATGGGGCTCGGGCCCCCCATCGGCTACGAGGACCGGATCCAGGGCGAGACCAGCCAGCGCAAGCTGGCCGGTCTGGCGTTCGACGTCGCATGCTTCGGCCACGGCAAAGCCGTCATGCGGGACGCCTCCGGCCGATTCCGGACGCGGTGGCCGCGGACCTGACGCGGGCTTGCCTCCCCACCCGCGCCGCGAAACAAGCCTCCCATGAGCATCCCGACGCTCCACCCCTTCGACTTCGATCCGACCTACGGGTTCGACCTCGACGAACTCCGCGCGCTGCGGCCGCCCCAGGCCCCGCCCCACTTCGACGACTTCTGGCGCGCGCGCTACGCCGGCGCGCTCGGCGTGGATCCGCTGCCGCGGCTGAGCCCGAGCGAGTCGCGCCACCCGGACTGGCACGTCCATGACCTCACCTACACCTCGACCGACGCGGTCGAGATCGGCGGCTGGCTCCTGCTGCCGCGAGGAGGGACGGTCAGGCGCGGCCTCGTCGTCGGCCACGGTTACGGCGGGCGCGACCAGCCGGATTTCGACGTCCCGGTCCGGGAGACGGCGGTGCTGTTCCCCTGTTTTCGCGGGCTCTCGCGAAGTCGCCGTCCGTCGATCTCCAGCGATCCCGCGTGGCACGTGCTCCACGACATCGACGAGCCGGAGCGTTACATCCTGGGCGGCTGCGTCGAGGACCTCTGGCTGGCCGTCTCGGTTCTGCTGACGCTTCATCCCGAGTGTCGCGGACGGATCGGCTACAGCGGCATCAGCTTCGGCGGCGGCATCGGCGCGCTGGCGATCCCCTTCGATGACCGTATCGACCGCGGCCACCTGGTCGTGCCCACCTTCGGCAACATGCCGCTCTGGCTGACCCTGCCCACCGTCGGCAGCGGCCACGCCGTCCAAGCCTATCGGCAAGCGCACGGGGACGTGCTCGACACCCTCGGCCTCTTCGATGCCGCGACGGCGGCGACGCGCATCGAAAAGCCCATGCTCCTGGCCGTCGCCCGCTTCGACCCCGCGGTGGCGCCGCCCTGCCAATTCTCGATTGCCAATGCGCGGCCGACGTCAAACCATCATGAAACCGTCATCCTGGATGCGGGCCACTTCGATTATCCCGGGAGCGAGGAGCAGCACGCGCTCCTCTCGAACAAGGTCGAACGGTTCTTCGGGGCGACATGAGGCGGGACTATCGGCGCTGGTACAGTCCGCGACTTCACCGGGACATGGAGCTCCTCATCTTCGGCCATGCCGGAGCCAAGGTGCTGATGTTCCCCACGCGGGACGGGCGTTTTTGGGAATACGAGACGCTCAACGTCACAGCGAGGCTCGCCGACAAGGTCGACGCCGGGCACCTGCAGCTCTACTGCATCGAGGGATTGGCGCAGGAAACCTTCTACGACGCAGGCCGCCCTCCGGCCGACCGCATCCGCCGGCACGCCGCCTTCGAGGAGTACCTCCTCAACGAGGTGCTGCCGCTGATGGCCTGGACCAATTCCCATGACTGCACGATGGCGATGGGCTGCAGCCTGGGGGCCTTCCAGGCCGCAAGCCTCGTTCTGCGGCACCCGCACCTCTTCCGCAAACTCGTCGCCTTGTCCGGCCGCTACGACCTGACCATGAAAGTGGACTGCTTCGGCGACCTGTTCGACGGCTCGTATGGCGACGACATCTACTTCCACACCCCGACGCATTTCCTGCCCGGCCTGACCTGTCCCTGGCGGCTGGAAAGGCTGCGGCAGCTCGATATCGTCCTGGCTGTCGGCGAGGCCGACCCCTTTCTCGACAACAACCGCCACCTCAGCCGTCTTCTCGACGAGAAGGGCGTCCGCCACCGGCTTCATGTGTGGGACGGACGCGCCCACCGCGGCAGCGCGTGGCGAGAGATGGCGGCGCTCTACATTTGAGACAGGAGGCGCCATCTCTTGCCGCCAGGGCTCCGAACTCGGGTTGACGCGATCGGTGCCGAGCGATGCCTTTCGCCTCGCGCAAGCGGCTATGCCATTCACACATCTCGGCACCCTGCCGGTTCCGCCCTTCTCCCGCCTGGGCGGGAGAAGGTGGCCGACAGGCCGGATGAGGGTGGGGCCACGCACGGCACGAGACCCCTCATCCGCCCTGTCGGGCACCTTCTCCCCGAAGGGGCGAAGGGCACACCGGCCCAGCCGTGAAGATGTGTGAATCTTATGGCCGTGCATGCGGGGAGAAGGTCAGAACCGGCCGTCGTTAACCGGAATTCAGAGTCCTGCTACTACCGGCCTGTTGCTTGAAACAGATCTCTGCAGATCGGCGATCATGCGGCCGCCTCACAGCAGCGGCGGTACGCCTCTCCGACAGCGGCCGAAGCGACGCATCGCGGGCGGGTCGTCAAGCCGCGTGCCAAGCCTGATCGCGGAAGGCGGCCTCCAACGGCGGCTGCGTGACACTCGCCGTGTAGTTCGTGATCGTCGATGCCGCGCTCACCGCGACCACTTCGAGCAGGTGCGCCGGGCCGAAGC
>CAXTFJ010000195.1:0-6272 GCA_964243405.1 uncultured Lichenihabitans sp.
TTCACCTCGTCCAGCTTGAACGGCTTGATGATGGCCTCGATCTTCTTCATGGCGGTCCGGGCTCGTGCGACGGGAAAACCTGTGCCGTCCCGCTTGATCCGGGGCGGCTGTCGCAGCGTTGTTGTTTGCACGCGACATGCCAGCTCATGTGTCCGCGAAATAATCAGGTCATGCAACCGTCGTAGGCGGATGACGGCCGCCCGCGAGGAAAATCGAGGCATCCTGCCCCGAGGGGAGCGCCATAGTCTTGAGTCTTGGCGCCGGACAGACACAAACGGGATCAGCCCATGCCTGAAGCACGCGACCTCCTCGACCTCCTGTTCACGGCCGAGATGGCACGGGCCGACCGTGCCGCGATCGAGGGCGGCACGCCGGGGTCGATCCTGATGGACCGCGCGGGGAGCGCCGTGGCCGACGCCTGCGGGCCGATGCTGACGGCCGCCGCGAGGGTCCTTGTCCTGTGCGGTCCGGGCAACAACGGGGGGGACGGCTTCGTCGCCGCGCGGCGGCTGCTGGCGCGCGGCGTATCGGTTCGGCTGGCGTTGCTGGGCTCTCGCGACGACCTCGCGGGTGATGCCGCCGAGGCCGCCCGTGGTTGGCAGGCGGACATCGAGGATGCGGCCCGCGTCACCTTCCCCGAGACCGACCTCGTGGTCGATGCGCTGTTCGGTGCAGGGCTCAGCCGTCCGCTCGGGGGCGACGCGGCGGCGCTCGTCGAGCGCCTGAACGCTTCCGGCCTCCCGGTGCTCGCGGTCGATGTGCCTTCGGGTGTCGACGGCAACACGGGTGGCACGCAGGGGCCCGCGGTCCGGGCGCGCCGCACCGTCACCTTCTTCCGCCTCAAGCCGGGCCACCTCCTGCTGCCCGGACGCACGCTGTGCGGCGAGACCGTTCTGGCCGACATCGGCATCGATCCCGCCGTCCTCGACGCGATCCGGCCGCAACAGCTCCGCAACGCCCCGGCGCTCTGGTCCGAGTGCTTTCCCCGGGCGGACGTGGCCGGTCACAAGTACACGCGCGGCCACGCCGTCGTGGTCTCCGGCGGCCCGTCCACGACCGGGGCGGCGCGCCTGAGCGCGCGGGCGGCGCTCAGGATCGGCGCGGGTCTCGTCACGGTGGCGTCGCCCGCGGACGCGATGGCCGTCAATGCCGCGAGCCTCACGGCCGTGATGGTCCGCGCGAGCGATGGCCCGGACGGCTTGGCGGCGCTGCTGGCCGACCCCCGCAAGAACGCGGTCGTGCTGGGACCCGGCCTCGGCGTCGGCGAGGACACGTGCCGGCTGGTCGAGGTCGCGCTGGCGACCTCCCATAAGCCCCGGGCCGTCGTGCTCGACGCCGACGCGCTGGTGAGCTACGCGAACCGCGCGGATCAGCTCGCGGCCCTGGTCGCCGGGGCACCCGGTCCGGTGGTGGCCACGCCGCACGACGGCGAGTATGCGCACCTGTTCGGCCGCGACGCGGCCACCGCGGGCTCCCGGCTCGAGCGCGCCCGTGCCGGGGCCGCGCGGCTCGGCGTCGTGCTGCTGCTCAAGGGCGCCGACACCGTGGTGGCGGAGCCGGGCGGCCGCGCCTCGATCGCCGGCGCGGACGCCCCGACCCTGGCGACCGCGGGCTCGGGCGACGTCCTGTCCGGCTTCGTGGCGGGCCTGCTGGCCCAGGGCATGCCCGCCTTCGAGGCCGCGAGTGCCGCCGTCTACCTGCACGCCGCGACGGCCCGCCGGTTCGGGCCCGGCCTGATCGCGGAGGACCTGCCCGACGCTCTGCCGGGTGTGCTGAGGGACCTGCAACGCGATGGCCGGGAACAGGCCTGAACGCGACAGCAATTTCTTGCTGCATCCCGTTGGGCCCGTGATAAGAAGCGCCCCTTGTCGAGACGGCTTGCCATGGACGGCGGGCGTGGCGGAACTGGTAGACGCGCCGGATTTAGGTTCCGGTGACTCATCATCGTGGGGGTTCGAGTCCCTCCGCCCGCACCATAGCTGGCCGTCTTGAACGGAATCGGTGGCGCGGGGCCACGCCCGTCCGGACCTTCGCGCGCGTCGCGACCGGTGGCGAAGCAGTTGGAAGGCACGGACGAGATGCAGGTCACCGAAGTCAGCAGTCAGGGCCTCAAGCGGGAGTACAAGGTCGTGCTCCCGGCGGCCGACCTCGCGTCCCGTCTCGACGCCGAACTCGGTGAGTTGAAGGACAAGGTCAAAATCAACGGGTTCCGCCCCGGCAAGGTGCCGCTCGCCCACCTGAAGCGCCTCTATGGCCGCTCCGTGATGGGCGACCTCGTGCAGAACGTGGTCAACGAGGCGAATCGCAAGATCGTCGAGGACAACGGCCTCAAGCTCGCGATGGAGCCCAAGATCGATCTCGCGGGCGACCAGGCGGAGCTCGAGAAGGCCATGGAGGCCAAGGGCGACCTCGCGTTCACGGTCGCCCTGGAAACCCTGCCGACCTTCGAGGCGGGCACGTTCGAGTCCGTCCACCTCGAGCGCGAGGTGGCGGAAGTCGACGAGGCCGAGGTCGAGCGGTCGCTGTCCCGCATGTCCGAGCAGAACCGGATCTATACGCCCAAGGAGGGCGAAGATGCCGCGGCCGCCGATGGCGACAAGGTCACCATCGACTTCGCGGGCAAGATGAACGGCGAAGCTTTCGAGGGCGGCAGCGGCACGGACCAGGACCTTGTCCTCGGGTCGAGCACCTTCATCCCGGGGTTCGAACCGCAGCTCGTAGGCGCCAAGGTGGGCGAGCACCGGACGATCGAGGTGAAGTTTCCCGACAATTATCTGTCGGCCGCGCTCGCAGGGCAGGACGCCACCTTCGACGTGACGGTCAAGGCCGTGGCGGCTCCGGGCGACGTCTCGGTCGACGACGAGTTCGCCAAAGGCTTCGGCTTCGACACGCTGGACGCCCTCAAGCTCGCCCTGCGCGGGCGCATGGAAGACGAATTCGCCCGGATGGCCCGCGACAAGCTGAAGCGCGGTCTGCTCGACGAGCTCGACAAGAAATACGCCTTCGATCTGCCCCAGGGCCTCGTGGAGCAGGAGTTCGGCAACATCTGGCGGCAGGTGTCGATGGAGCAGAGCCGCTCCGGCCGCACCTACGAGGACGAGGGCACCACCGAGGACAAGGCCCGCGAGGACTACCGCCGCATCGCGGAACGTCGCGTGCGGCTGGGGCTCGTGCTCGCGCAGGTGGGCGAGACCGCCGGCGTCACCATCGAGGACAGCGAGGTCACCAAGGCCCTTGTCGAGCTGGTCAGGCAATACCCCGGCCAGGAGAAGGAGGTGTGGGAATACTACCGGAAGAACCCGCAGGCGCTGGCCGAGGTGCGCGCCCCGTTGTTCGAGGAGAAGGTGGTCGATCACATCATCGCCCAGGCTCAGGTGACGGACCGCAAGGTGTCGCGCGACGAGCTGTTCAAGGTCGAGGCCGAAGCGGACAAGCCCGACGCTGAGATCCCGGCGGAGCCTCCTCTCCCCGGCACCAAGGAAGCCTTGCCCCAGGCTTGAGCTGGGGTGTGGAACTCGGGTTGCGATCTTCGGGCGAGCACATACATTGCGGGTCAGGCCGCCCGGACGCCCGGGCGGCCCTTGCTGTCCCGAGGAAAGCTGGAATGAGAGACCCCCGCGACGTTTACGCCCAGTATCTCATTCCGCAGGTGATCGAGAACACCAGCCGGGGTGAGCGCGGGTTCGACATCTACTCGCGGCTGCTGCGCGAGCGGATCATCTTCCTCACGGGCCAGGTGGAAGACCACATGGCCTCCGTGGTGATCGCCCAGCTGCTGTTCCTGGAAGCCGAGAACCCCAAGAAGGAAATCTCCCTCTACATCAACTCGCCGGGCGGGGTAGTGACGTCGGGCCTGGCCATCTACGATACGATGCAGTTCATCCGCCCCAAGGTGTCGACGCTCTGCATCGGGCAGGCGGCGTCGATGGGCTCTCTGCTGCTTTGCGCGGGCGAGGCGGGAATGCGCTTCGCCCTGCCGAATGCCCGGATCATGGTCCACCAGCCCTCGGGCGGATTCCAGGGCCAGGCGTCCGACATCCTCCGCCACGCGGAGGACATCATGAAGATCAAGCGCCGGCTGAACGAGGTTTACGTCAAGCACACCGGCAGGGACTACGACACCATCGAACGGACGCTGGACCGCGACCACTTCATGACAGCCGACGAGGCTCGCGACTTCGGCATCGTGGACCGGGTCGAGTCGGCTCGCGCGGAAGAATCATCCGAGGCCAAGTAGGTGGCCGGCGGCGCCAGACCGGGAGGTTCGGTGCCGAAAACCTTAAGCTTAACCGTGACTTGTTGCGGCGATGTGACGCCTTGGCGATGCCTTCCGCCTTGGCCGTCGACGCAACTTGCCCTCATTTGTCCGGCGTGATTGCATCCGGCATCATGCGGTGTCCTTTCGAGGGAGCCGCATGAGTCGACGGCGAGGACGATGACCGGCGCCCCGCGTCCTCGAGTGTGTCTCGCGCGCTGCTACGCTTTGTTAGCGCGGGACCGTTAACGTCTTATACGATGACCGATCCGGGCCCGCTCGGCCGGTTGCAACGGAGAGTTCAATGAGCAAAGCCGCCGGCAGCGACTCCAAGAATACGCTGTACTGCTCCTTTTGCGGCAAGAGCCAGCACGAGGTCCGCAAACTCATCGCGGGTCCCACCGTGTTCATCTGCGATGAATGCGTCGAGCTGTGCATGGACATCATCCGCGAGGAGAACAAGTCCTCTCTGGTGAACAGGCGCGACGGCATTCCGACGCCCAAGGAAATCTGCAAGGTGCTCGACGATTACGTGATCGGGCAGCCGCAGGCCAAGCGCGTCCTGTCGGTCGCGGTGCACAACCACTACAAGCGCCTGAACCACGCGACCAAGCACAACGACGTCGAGCTGGCGAAGTCCAACATCCTGCTGATCGGGCCCACGGGCTCGGGCAAGACGCTGCTGGCCCAGACGCTCGCCCGCATCCTCGACGTGCCCTTCACGATGGCGGACGCCACCACGCTGACGGAAGCGGGCTACGTCGGCGAGGACGTCGAGAACATCATCCTGAAGCTGCTGCAGGCGTCCGACTACAACGTCGAGCGGGCGCAGCGCGGCATCGTCTACATCGACGAGATCGACAAGATCTCCCGCAAGTCGGACAATCCGTCGATCACCCGCGACGTGTCGGGCGAGGGCGTGCAGCAGGCCCTGCTCAAGATCATGGAAGGCACGGTGGCCTCCGTGCCTCCGCAGGGGGGCCGGAAGCACCCGCAGCAGGAGTTCCTGCAGGTCGACACGACCAACATCCTGTTCATCTGCGGCGGCGCCTTCGCGGGGCTGGACAAGATCATCTCCGCCCGCGGTCGAGGGACCTCGATCGGGTTCGCGGCCAAGGTTCAGGGTCCCGACGACCGCCGCACGGGCGAGATCTTCCGCAAGGTGGAGCCCGAGGACCTGCTGCGGTTCGGCCTGATCCCCGAATTCGTCGGGCGTCTGCCGGTCATCGCGACGCTGGAGGACCTCGACGAGGAGGCGCTGAAGAAGATCCTCACGGAGCCCAAGAACGCCCTGGTCAAGCAGTACCAACGGCTGTTCGAGATGGAGAGCACGGAGCTCACCTTCAAAGACGAGGCGCTGAACGTCGTGGCCAAAAAGGCGATCGAGCGACGCACGGGCGCGCGCGGTCTGCGCTCCATCATGGAGGGCATCCTGCTCGACACGATGTTCGATCTGCCGGGCCTGGACGGGGTCGAGCAGGTGGTGATCGGTCCCGAGGTCGTCGAGGGCAAGGCGCGTCCGCTCTACATCTATTCCGAGCGGGGTGCCGAGAAGGCGGGCGCGAGTGCGTGACGGAGGTCGCCCGGACCGCCAAGCGGAGCGGTCCCTGCGGCTTGACGTTCTTGAAAGACCGGAACGGCGCCGCCATCTCAGGATCGGCGCCGGGCCGCACGGTTCGAAGACGACGGACGGCGCCGCATCCCGCACTGTCGGACGCGCGTCGATCGGCGTCCGGTGTCGGCGCGGCGGAGCGATCCGCGCGTGCCGGTCACACTCGATGGCTCCAAGCGTCGGGGTGACAGCTACCTTCAGGACACATCATGGCAAACCAGAAGCGCACCCCTGCCGCACCCGGTAGCATCGAGAACTACCCCGTCCTCCCGCTCCGCGACATCGTCGTGTTCCCCCACATGATCGTGCCGCTCTTCGTCGGCCGCGAGAAGTCGATCCGCGCGCTGGAAGAGGTGATGAAGGCCGATCGCTTCATCCTGCTCGCCACGCAGATGAACGCGACCG
>CAXTFJ010000196.1:0-6240 GCA_964243405.1 uncultured Lichenihabitans sp.
CCAAGCCGTGCAGATCATATCAGATTATCGCCCACAGTCGCTGCCGGTAGCGTGTCCTCCTCAGCCATGGATGGAGCTCATCGTGTCCGACACGCCCACGTTTTCCGACTCGCAGCACCAATTTTCGGCCGGCCAAGGTCGCCTGACAGGTCAGGTGGCTCTGGTCACCGGGGGCGGAACCGGCATCGGCCGCGCCGCCGCACTGGCCTTCGCGCGGGAAGGCGCGGCCGTTGTGCTGGCCGGACGGCGCGAAGCCGAATTGCGCGCCGTCGCGCGGGAGATTGCCGCGACGAAGGGCCGGGCCGCCGTGATCCCGACCGACGTGTCCGACGAGGGCGCGGTCACGGCGCTCGTGCACGGCACCCTCGACCGCTTCGGCCGGCTCGATGCCGCGTTCAACAACGCCGGCGTGACGGCCTACAAGCCGATCGAGCATCTCACGGCCGCCGAGTTCGATGCCGTGATGGCCACCAACGTCCGGGGCGTCTGGCTGCTCGTCAAGCACGAGGTCGAGGTCATGCGAGCCGCTGGTCGGGGCGGAGCGATCGTCAACACCTCGTCCATCGCGGCCACGGGTGGGACCGCGGGCCTGTCCGCCTACGCGGCCAGCAAGGGCGCGCTCGACGCGATGATCCGGGCCGTGGCGCTCGAGGTGGGCGGCCAGGGGATCAGGATCAACAACGTGAGTCCCGGCGTGATCCGGACGCCGATGACGGCGGGGCTGCCCGACGAGGCCTTGGCGCCGATCGGGGCGCATGCGGCGCTGAAGCGGCTGGGTGAACCGGACGACGTGGGAGATGTCGCGGTGTGGCTGTGCACCCCCGAGGCTCGCTTCATCACCGGCCAGAGTATCCTCGTCGACGGTGGCTTCAACATCGCCGGAGTTCGATGACACGCGTCGCAGGTGCCTGATTTACCGCGGCAGACCGGGAGGGGGGGTGCAGCGCCGACGAACCCCGGCCCACGGGTTCAATGGACCGAATGGGATCAGTATCACGAACATCCGGCACCGCGCCTGTGATGCACCGCGTCGAGCGCACGGGCAGTATGGCTGTGGTGAGTCGATTGCAGACCGGTCGCGGTCGGTCCTGAATGTCCGGAAACTGGCGGTGAGGCAGGGCCCGCTTTCAGCGCCACGTGCGCAACGTGATCCGCGTGAGCTCCGAGGGTCGCCCGAGACGGAGCGCGAAGCCGGGCCACAGGGCTGTGCCGTTGCTGACGTAGAGCGTCATGTCGTCGACCTCGTAGCGCCCCGACACGAACCCGCCATTGCCGTTCGCGACGAGCCGGTCCAGGCCCCTCATTCCCCCGTGCGTGTGACCGGAGAGTTGCAGCGCGATGCCCCGCGCGGCGGCCTGTCTGGCTCCCCGCGGCTGATGATCGAGCAGAAGCACAGGGGCGTCACGCGGCGCGCCGGCCAAGGCCGCTGGAAGGTCGGGACCGGGGTGGCCAAAAGCGGGAGCGGACCGATCGGTGACGCCGGCCACCACGACCTGAGCGTCTCCGCGCGCAAGGACGACATGCTTGTTCTCGAGCATGCGGATCCCCAGGCTCGCAAGATGGCGCATCCAGGCGGCATAATCGAAGAAGTACTCGTGGTTGCCCGGGATGGCGTAGACGCCGTCCGGTGCGTGCAACTCGCGCAAAGGCTCGACGTCGACACGGCGCATGGCCACGGACCCATCGATGAAGTCGCCCGTCACGACGATCAGGTCGGTGCCGGACGCATTGGCCCGGTCGACCAATCGCCTTGCCCACGCTGCCCCAAACAGCCGGCTTAGGTGCAGGTCAGTCAGGTGAAGCAACCGGTAGCCTTCGAACTCGGGGGCCAGATTGCGGACCCTGACCTCGATGTCCTTGAACGGCGGCACGCGCAAGGCGCTCGCGACGCCGAAGGCAGAAACCGACGCCGCGATCCCGGCGATCACCCACCGCACGGTGTCCGGGACGCCGACAGCATCCTGGCGCACGAGCATGGCCGCCAGCGTTCCCAGATCGAGCAGGATCTGCAGGCAGGCCAGCAGCGCTACGGCGCCCAAGGCCCAGTTGAACAGGATGACGATCGGGCGTGGAAACTCGGGGGCGAACCGCGATCCCGACGAAAGCTGGCTCCATGAATGGTACTGCGACACGAAGAGAAGCGTCAGCGCGATCGCGCCTTTGCTCCACACCGGCAGCGACAGCGGTCCGAGCCAGCGAACGATGACGAGCAGGCTTGGGGCTGCAAGGATGAGGTAGAAGATTGTCGGTCTCCATCGGGCGGCTCGATTGCCGTCCGGGACATCGCGCTTGTCCGCACCACCTGCAACTCTCTCATTCAGTCCGCGGCGCCGGTGCTGGCTTCGCCCAGCGCCACCATCCGTGACTCTGCAATCAACGAGTGCAAGGTGGAGGCAACCTCCTCCTCTTCCGGGCCTGGCGCCGATATTCGCTTCTGACGCAACCTGTTCGACATCGTCAGGCAAGGTCGCGGGGCGGAGCCTCGCGGGCTCGCAGCCTCGCGAAGAGCTTTTCAGAAACGAAGTCGCTCCGCGGCGCCTTGCTGGGTCGCGCTACCCAGCCGGTGCTGGCCAGCCAAGCACTCCGGTCAGGACCGCGCTTTGTCCAGGCGATCCAGGCTTGGCCGAGTAGGTCAGCTCCCCATCGCCCGCCCGCCTGCGGCGCCCGGACCGCTCCTCGCTCCTTGCGGGGGCGCAAGGGCATTTTCTCACCCGTCGCGTCAACCCGCGTTCGAAGCCCTGTGCCTCGCGTGCGGGCGATTGCGGCAATGCCGGCGATCGGTCACTATGCGTGCCGCAAGCCCCGCGAGACGTCGGGGGTCCGGGGGACGCGGTCACGGTGGACGTCATCTTGTCGGCGCAGGGGCTCTCGAAGGTGTTTCGGGGCATCAAGGCCGTGGACGGCGTCGACCTCGCGGTCAGGCGTGGCACGATCCACGCGCTGATCGGTCCGAACGGGGCGGGCAAGACGACCTGCTTCAACCTCCTGACCAAGTTCCTGAGTCCGACGGCGGGCCGCATCGCCTTCAACGGGCGCGACATCACGCGGGTCCCGCCGGCCGGCGTGGCGAGGCTCGGGCTGGTGCGCTCGTTCCAGATCTCGGCCACCTTTCCCCAGCTCACCGTGCTGGAGAACGTCCGGGTCGCGCTGCAGCGCAGGAGCGGAGGCACCTGGGCGTTCTGGCGGTCGGACCGGGTGCTCGGACCCCTCGACGACCGCGCCCGGGAGTTGCTCGACGAGGTGGGCCTCGCCGACCAGGAGGCGCGGCGGGCCGCGGACCTGTCCTACGGGCGCAAGCGCGCCCTGGAACTCGCCACGACGCTCGCGCTCGACCCGGACCTCCTGCTGCTCGACGAACCCATGGCGGGGATGGCGGTCGAGGACGTGGGCCGGATCGCGGACCTCATCAAGCGCTCGGCCCGCAACCGGACGGTGCTGATGGTGGAGCACAACCTTTCGGTGGTGGAGGCCCTGTCCGACGAGATCACGGTGCTGGCCCGCGGGCGCGTGCTGGCGCAAGGCTCCTACCAGGCCGTCAGCCGCGACGAGCGGGTGATCGCCTCCTACATCGGGTCGAGCGATGGCTGAGGCCCCGCTGCTCGCCGTGCGCGGCCTCCAGGGGTGGTACGGCCCTTCGCACGTGCTGCACGGCGTCGACTTCGACGTGGCTGCGGGCGAGGTCGTCACCCTGCTCGGCCGCAACGGCGCGGGCAAGACCACCATCCTGCGGGCCATCATGGGCGTGCTCGGCCGCCGCGCGGGCTCGGTGCGGCTCGACGGCAACGAGCTGATCGACCTGCCGGCGCGCGTGATCGCCCGCCGCGGTATCGGCTATTGTCCTGAGGAGCGCGGGATCTTCGCGAGCCTCAGCGTGCGCGAGAACCTCGAACTGCCGCCCGTGATCCGGCCGGGCGGCCTGTCGACCGCCCAGGTGCTCGACCTGTTCCCGAATCTGCGCGAACGGCTGGGCAGCGGCGGCAAACGTTTGTCGGGCGGCGAGCAGCAGATGCTGGCGATCGGCCGCATCCTGCGGACGGGCGCCCGGCTCCTGCTGCTGGACGAGCCGACCGAAGGGCTCGCGCCCGTGATCGTCCAGCAGATCGGCCGGGTGATCGCCGGGCTGCGGCGGGAAGGTTTCACGATCCTGCTCGTGGAACAGAACTTCCGCTTCGCCGAAACGGTCGCGGACCGCCACTACATCGTCGAACAGGGCCGCGTGATCGACATGGTCCCGAACGCGGCGCTCGAAGCCGCGCGGGACCGGCTGCACGGCTATCTCGCCGTGTGACGGCGCTGGCCGGGAGTATTGCGAGTATATTGACCAGATCGTCATTGCGAGTGCAGCGAAGCAATCCAGCCGACGGGTCGAGGCAAACCCACAGCCGTTGCGGCGACCCCTGGACTGGATTGCTTCGGCTCACGCTCGCGATGACGAACGGTGGTCGGAAGCGGGCGGAACAGGGTTTTGGAGGACGGGTGATGCGGGTGGGCACGAAGACGGCGGCGCTGGCCGCTATGCTGACGGCGCTGATGGGCGGCACGGGACGGGCGGAGGACCTCCACGTCAAGGTCGGCGTGCTCAACGACCGGTCGGGCATCTACGCCGACTTCGGCGGCGAGGGATCGGTGGTCGCGGCCCGCATGGCGGTGGAGGACTTCCACGCGGCGGAGAAGGGCATTGCGGTCGACATCGTTTCGGCCGACCACCAGAACAAGCCCGATATCGGCGCCAACATCGCGCGGCAGTGGTACGACCAGGACGGCGTCGACGTGATCCTGGACGTGCCGACCTCCTCGGTGGCGCTGGCCGTGTCCCAGGTCACGCGTGAGAAGAACAAGGTGTTCATCGACTCGGGCGCGGGCGCGTCCGACATCACCGGCAAGCAGTGCTCGCCCAACACGATCCTGTGGACCTACGACACCTACGCGCTCGCCAAGGGCACGGCCGGCGCCACCGTCAAGGCCGGCGGCAAGAGCTGGTTCTTCATCACCGCCGACTACGTGTTCGGCCACACGCTCGAACGGGACGCGGCCGCCATCGTCACGGCTTCGGGCGGCACGGTGGTCGGCAGCGTGAACGTGCCCTTCCCGGCCACCGATTTCTCGTCCTTCCTGGTTCAGGCGCAAGCCTCCCGCGCCGACGTGGTCGCCCTCGCCAACGCGGCCGGCGACACGGTGAACGCCATCAAGCAGGCTTCCGAGTTCGGCCTGACCCAGGGCGGCCAGAAGCTCGCGGGGCTGCTCGTCTTCATCACCGACGTCAACGCCCTGGGGCTGGAGGCCGCGCAGGGCCTCACCCTCACCGAAGCCTTCTACTGGGACCTGAACGAGGGCACGCGCGACTGGTCGAAGCGCTTCGCGGCCCGCCACGACGGGAAGATGCCCACCATGGTCCAGGCGGGCGTCTACGCGGGCCTCACGCACTACCTCAAGGCCGTCGACGCCCTGAAAGCCAAGGACGCCACCGCCGTGCTCGCCAAGATGAAGGCGACTCCCACCGACGACCCGCTGTTCGGCCACGGCTCGATCCGCGTCGACGGGCGCACGCTGCACGACATGTACCTGTTTGAGGTCAAGACGCCGTCCGAGTCCAAGGCGCCGTGGGACTATTACAAGCTGGTCCAGACCATCCCCGCCGCGGACGCCTTCCGCCCGTTGAACGAAGGCGGCTGCCCGCTGGTCAAGGGATGAGCGGCCTTGCCAGCCCGCAGGGCTCCGGACCCGGGTCAGCGGCAGAGCAGCGGATCATGCCCTTCGCCCCGCTTGCGGGGAGAAGGTGCCCGACAGGGCGGATGAGGGGTCCGACACGACGCGTGGCCCCACCCTCATCCGGCCTGTCGGCCACCTTCTCCCGCCAGGGCGGGAGAAGGGCAGAACCGGCAGCCGTTGATCCAAGCTGGGGCTCGTCCCTCTGCCAGCATCCGAGCACGGAGCGCTGAGCGCATGCACACGCTCTTCGGCATCCCGACCGCGGTCCTGTTCGGCCAGCTCCTCCTGGGGCTGATCAACGGCGCCTTCTACGCCCTGCTCAGCCTCGGGCTGGCCGTGATCTTCGGCCTGCTCAACATCGTCAACTTCAGCCACGGCGCCTTCTACATGCTGGGCGCCTTCGCGGGCTGGCTGCTGCTCACCACCCTGGGCCTCGGCTACTGGTGGGCGCTGGTCATTGCGCCGCTGGCGGTGGGCGCGGGCGGCACCGCGACGGCGGCCCTGCTCGGCCTCCTGTTCGGCGGCGTCGCG